>JBOHBN010000315.1:0-57076 GCA_050698355.1 Streptosporangiales bacterium
CATGACCCCCACGAGGACGGTCATGATCTTCTCGAGCACGCGGTACCGACCGAACCACACCAGCAGGAAGCCCAGAACGCCGGACGCCACCGCCCATACCTCGAACGGCACGCCGGGGATCAGGGCACGCAGTGCGAGTGCGGTCGTCGACATGACCGCGGCTCCGAAGACGAAGCCCCAGATGACCACGTAGATGCCGAAGTACCACTGCGTCCACATGCCGAGGCTCCGCCAGCCGCGCAGGAGGGTGGTCTCGGCGCCCAGGTGGTAGCGGCCGACACCCTCGGCCATCGCGAGCTTGATGACCGCGCCCACGATGACCGCCCACAACAGCACCAGGCCGAACTGGGCGCCGGCGACAAGCGATGCGCCGAGGTCACCGACGCCGACGCCGGTGGCGGCAGCCACGAATCCCGGTCCGATCTGGCGTATCCGCCGCCAACCAGTCGCGGGCGCGTCTGTCGCCTCTACGGACTTCGACATGGGCCACCTTTCGCATCCGCCCCCGGAACGTCGTCACGGTACCGGATCGGCTCCGACACGGCCACGGTCCGGGACCGTGTCGTGCACGCTCTCGCGTACGAGACTTCCCGGCGGACGCGCTACCCTGCCCGCTCGTGTCCACACCCACCGACGTGAGCGCCCCGCGCCGACCGCTGTGGCGCCGCATCGGCGGCCTCGTCCTCTCGCAGCGACACCCGACGCGGGCGGTACCGGTTGCGTTCGCGTGCGCGATCCTGCTCACGACCGGCCTGCTGATGCTCCCGGTCGCGGCCACGTCGCACACCCCCACGGCGTTCAAGGACGCGCTGTTCACCGCCACGTCGGCGATCTGCGTGACCGGACTGACGGTCGTGGATACCGCCGGGCACTGGTCGACGTTCGGGGAGCTGGTCGTGCTCGGCGGCAGCCAGATAGGCGGGCTCGGGATCGTCTCGACAACCTCGCTACTCGCCTTGACCGTCACACGGCGGCTGGGCCTGTCCACTCGGCTGCTGGCGCAGGCGGAGACCAAGGCGCTGGACCTCGGTGACGTGCGCCGAGTGCTCCTCACGGTCGTGTGGGTCAACCTTATCGTCGAGGGATCCGTCGCCGTCATCCTCTGGCTCCGGTTCTGGCTGACGTACGGCGAGCCACTCGGGCACGCCGCGTACCTCGGCATCTTCCATGCGATCTCCGCGTTCAACAACGCGGGCTTCACGCTCTGGCCGGACAGCCTCGAACGGTTCGTGACCGACGGCGTGGTCTGCATCCCGGTCGCCATCGCGATCCTCCTCGGGGGCATCGGCATCCCGGTGATCAGGGAGGTCTCACGCGAGCTGCACCGCCCGGCCTGGTGGAGCATGCACACCCGGCTGACGCTGGGCACGACGGCGTTGCTCCTGGTCACCGGGTTCGCGGTCATCACCGCGCTGGAGTGGTCGAACCCCCGCACGCTGGGGCCGCTCGGCGTGCCCGGCAAGCTGCTCGCGGGCTTCTTCCAGGCGGTGACGCCGCGGTCGGCGGGGCTCAGCACCATCGACTACGGGTCGGCACACGAGACGACATGGCTCGTGACCGACGTGTTGATGTTCATCGGTGGCGGCAGCCTGAGCGTGTCCGGCGGGATCAAGGTCACCACGTTCATCGTGCTGTTCTTCGCGATCGTCGCCGAAGTGCGAGGCGAGCGTGACATCAACATCGCCAGCCGGCGGGTACCGCCGACCGCGCTGCGACAGGCACTCAGTATCGCGCTGCTCGGGGTCGCCGCAGTCGTCGCCGGCACGATGCTGATGGTGGGTATGACCGGCGAGACCCTCGACAAGGCGCTGTTCGAGGTGACCTCGGCGTTCGCCACGGTCGGGGCCTCGACCGGCGTCACGTCGTCGCTGCCGCCGTCGGGGCAGTATCTTCTTGTGGCACTGATGTTCACGGGCAGGCTCGGAACCGTCGCGCTCGCCTCGACGCTGGCGCTGCGGGAGCGTCCGCGCCTGTACCGGCAACCCGAGGAGCGACCGATCATTGGTTAAGGCGAGCGCGCATGGGCGCTGAAGGCAAGGACGGCGGCTCCGTACTCGTCGTCGGGCTCGGCCGGTTCGGCGGCGCCATCGCGTCGGCCCTGGCGCGGCTCGGCCACCAAGTACTGGCGGTGGACGTCAACCCGATGCTGGTGCAGCAGTTCGCCAGCCAGCTCACCCACGTCGTCGAGGCGGACGCCACGAGCGAGGCGGCGATGCGTCAGGTCGGCGCGGCCGACTTCGACACGGCGGTGGTGGCCATCGGCACCGGGATCGAGGCGAGCGTGCTCTCCACCGGCGTGCTCATCGACCTGGGCGTCAAGGAGATCTGGGCCAAGGCGATCACCGCCTCGCACGGCCGGATCCTGGAACGGATCGGCGCCAACCACGTCGTGTTCCCCGAGGCGGACGTGGGCGAGCGTACGGCGCACATGATCACCGGCAAGCTGTTCGAGTTCATCGAGGTCGACGAGGGCTTCGCCATCGGCAAGACGCGAGCGCCGCTCGAGGTGCACGGGCGCACCCTCAGCGAGTGCCAGCTGCGGTCCAAGTACGGCGTGACGGTCGTCGGGGTCAAACGCCCGACGGAGGACTTCACGTACGCGCAGCCGGACACCGAGGTGCACGCCGGCGACCTGCTGCTCGTCGCGGGGACGACGAGCAAGGTGGAGAAGTTCGCCACCGGCACCTGACCCTTGGCGGGCCCCTGTTGATCACGTTAACGTGATCAACCACGACTTCACACGATGCACAGCACGTGTGAAGTCCACGTCCGTCGAGTTACCGTGATCATTGCGGTCAGCTGCCGCACTTCCACGGCGGCCGCTGGCTGGTGTCAGCGGGCGGCCGCCGTCGGCATCGTCGGCGCGGGATGCTCGCTGCCGTCGAGCACACCCAGCTGCGCCAGCCGGTAGCGCAGGTGCCGTACGTCCGCCTCGGCCGGCGGGACGCCCGGAGGCACGGGCGCTCCCGAGCAGGTACCGGCGAGCTCGATCGCGGCCTTCCACCCGGCCGTGCCCCCGGCGGCGCGGCACGCGACCACGACGTCGAAGAGGCGCTGCTGCACGGCCTCGGCGGCGGTCCAGTCGCCGCGGGCGGCGGCCGTGAACAGCTCCGTGCTCAGCTCTGGTACGAGGTTTGCGCTGGCCGCGATCGTCCCGGACCCGCCGATCCGCAGGCTCTCCACCAGCAGGGTGTCGCTTCCGGTGAGCTGTGCGAAGTCGTGCGCCTCCCGGGTGGCGTACCGTACCGCGCGGAAGTACTCGAAGTCGCGACTGCTGTCCTTGATCCCCACGATGCGCGGATGCTCGGCGAGCTCCCCGACCACCCCGGGGGCGATGCTCACCTTGGTCATCGCCGGCATGTTGTACAGCACCACCGGCACGGGTGCCGCGTCGGCGAGCATCTCGTAGGCGCTGCGCACCTCGTCGGCGGACGCCGGGTAGTACGACGGCGAGGTGACAAGTACCGCGTCCGCGCCGCGGGCGGCCATCGCATCGATCTCGGCGGCCGTGTCGCGCAGGTTCAGGACGGACGGCGCGGGAATGACGGGTGTCGCGGCCGGGACCCGCCCTCGCACGGCCTCGAGCACCGCGAGCCGGTCGGCCGCCGCGAGCCGGGTGCCCTCGCCGGTCGAGCCGAGCGGGCACACCCCCTTCACACCACCGGCGAGCACCCGCTCGATCAGGCTGTCCAGGCCGGGCTCGTCCAGCTGACCATCTCGCCACGGTGTCGCCAGTGCGACGTGCACTCCCCGTAGGCTCTCTGCCGTCACCATCTGCACGTGCCTCCCGTCTCCCGCTGTTCCACCTCTACCGTACGCATTGGACCGGGGCTACCGCCCGCCGGCGAGCTTGATGGTCTCGGCCAGCTGCCGCTGGAAGAAGAAGAACAGGCCGAGCGTTGGGAGTGCCGCGATGGTCGACGCGGCCATCGCGTAGTTCCAGGCGGCGGAGAACTGGCTCTGGAAGCTGGCGATGCCCACCTGGATCAGCCACAGGTCCGGGTTCTGGGTGATGGTCAGGGGCCAGAGGAACGAGTTCCAGTTCGCCAGGAAGAAGAAGACCGCGAGCGCGCCGAGCAGCGGGCGGCTAAGCGGGAGTACGACGTGCACGTACACCCGCCAGTAGCCGCAGCCGTCGACGAAGGCGGCGTCCTCCAGCTCGCTCGGCAGGCCGATGTAGAACTGCCGCAGGAAGAAGATGCCGAACGCGTTGAAGATCGCCGGCACGATCAGCCCGGCGTAGCTGTCGAGCATGCCCAGGGTCTTCACGACCAGGAAGAGCGGTACGAGGATTACCGGCACCGACACCAGGAGCGTGGCGAAGATCGAGGTGAAGATCAGCTCCCGTCCCGGGAACCTCAGCCGCGCCAGCGCGTACCCGGCCATGGAGTGGAACCACAGCGCGACGATCGTGACGACGATGGCGACAAGTGCGCTGTTGCCGATGTACCGCAGGAGTGGGACCTGCGTGAAAACGTAGACGAAGTTGGCGACGGTCGGGTCGGACGGGATCAGTGCGACGTCGTACACGTCCTTGGCGCGCTTGAATCCCGTGGAGACCATCCACGCCAGCGGGGCGACGGTCAACAGGCCGAGGAACGCGATCGCCAGCCACATCGCGAAGCTGCCGGCGGAGCGCCGCGCACTGCTTCCGGGACTAGGCGCCGACATCGAACCGCCCGCCCTTCGTCAGCCGGAACATCGCGATCATCGCCACCAGCAGGATGAACACGACGAACGACGCCATCGCCGCGGCGTACCCGAAGTCGTTGAACTGGAATGCCTGCTGGTAGATGTAGAAGATCACCAGCTGCGTGCCGTTGTCCGGCCCACCCTTGGTCATGATGTAGATCAGGTCGAAGGCCTGGAGCCCACCCACACCGGTGATCGTGCTCAGCATCAAGACGAACAGGCTCGTCGGCTTGAGCAGTGGCCAGGTGACGAGCCGGAACGTCGCCAGCCGGCCCGCACCCTCGATGGTCGCCGCCTCGTAGTAGTCCCGCGGTATGTCCTGCAAGCCGGCCAGGAAGATCGTCATGTAGTAGCCCATGAAGAACCAGACACTGACCACGAGCACGGCACCGAGCGCCAGCTTGGGATCACCGAGCCAGGAGTGACTTTCGAGACCGACAGCCGCGAAGGCGCGGTTCACCACGCCGATCCTGTCGACCAGCAGGAACTGCCACACCAGGCCGACCACGACGAGGCTGACCACGTTAGGTGCGAAGAACAGGCTACGAAACAGGCCGATCAAGGGCCGCTTCTTTCGTACGAGCAGCGCCAGCGCCAGGCTCACCACGAAGAGCGCGGGCACGAAGACAACGACGTAGATGAGGGTGACGACAATGCTCTGCACGAACACCGAGTCGCCGAACATCCGCCGGTAGTTGTCCAACCCGACGAACTCGTACCCGCCGAACCCGCTCGCGTGGAAGAAACCCACGACGAACGAGAAGATCATCGGTACCGCGACGAAGACCAGCAGGCCGATGCAGTCGGGGGCGACGAACAGATACCCGGCCAGCCACTCGCTGTGCCGGCGACTCAATCGCCACCGCGGCGCAGCCGATCCGGCGCTCGCCCGCCCCCGCGCTCTCGTCGGGGTCGGAGACGTCACCGTATCGCCGCTCCGTTGTAGCCCTGCAGGTAGTCGTCGATGCTCGAGGCGGCCTTCTTCGCCTGTGCCTTCGGGCCGGTGCCGCTGAGCTGGCACGCCTGGATCGCCTGCGAGATCGAATGGTAGACCTGCGGCGGGTACCGCGGTTCGCCCCTGCCGTCGGGAAAGATCTCGTCCTTGAAGTACTTCAGCGCGCCGGAATCGTAGCCGCCCCTCTTGGTCGCGAGGTCGAGCGCGGACTTGCGTGGTGCGATGTCGCTCTTCGCCTTGATGCACCAGTCGACGACGCGGTCGATCGAGCCCTGGTGCATCGAGCCGAGCGCCCAGACCACGAACTTGGCGGCAGCTTCCGGGTTCGAGCCCTTGCTGTTGACGACGAACGCCCAACCGCCGAGCACGGTGGTGTACGAGCCGCCCGACGGCTGCGGCAGCTTGAACACCCCGTAGTCGACGTTCTTCTTCTGCCGCAGCTGCGCGATCCCCCAGATGCCGCAGTTCTGGATCGCGCAGTACCCGGAACCGAGGTTCGCGCCGGCGTCGTTGCAGCCGGTGCCCAGCAGCTTGCGCGGCGCCAGGTCGGACTTGATCGTGTCCTGCCACAGCGACAGCGCGGACACCGCGCCCTTGGAGGAGAACGTGCTGCTCTTCTGGTCCTTGCTCACCGCCTCTCCGCCCGCTTCCCACAAGAAGGGGTACCAGGTGAAGTTCTGGTAGTAGCCGGGCGCTGTCTCGAACGCGATACCGAACCGCTTGCCCACCTTGAGCTTGTCGGCCACGGTCAGCAGGTCGTCCCAGGTCTGCGGAATGTCACCTTCGGAAAGGCCGGACTTCTCCCATGCCTTCTTGTCGTAGTAGAGGGCCATCGGCTCGACCTCCATGGGCAGGCCGTAGATCTTGCGGTCGACCGTCCTGGTGCCCATCACGTTGGAGAAGAAGTCGCCCTGCGCCTCCTTGCTCATGTACGGAGTCAGGTCCTCGAGCACGCCCCCGTTGTAGTAGCGCAGGAAGTCGCCGGGGCTCAACAGGAAGATATCCGGGCCCTTGCCGGCAGAGAAGGCCGTTTGCAGCTTGGAGCCGTTCTGGTAGTCCTGCGCCGGGACGTACCGGAGCTTTACCTGGGTCTTGTGCGACTTGTTCCATGCCTTGACCATGTTGACGAACCAGTCGCTCTGCTCGGGGACGATGCCCGAGCCGGTCGCCGGACCGTAGAAGTTCCAGAAGTTCAGCGGCCCGGACTCCGAGCCGCCGGATGAGCCACCACACGAGGTGAGCAGGGTCGGGGCCGCAGCCGCCGCCGCGGCGACCCGGCCACCGCGCCCGAGCAGCTCCCGCCGGGTCAGCGAGGACCGCCGCGCGGCACCGGACGACGACGTTGCACTAATCATAATCAACCCTCCTCGGCGGGTCGCACGCGGCGAGAAATCGGTTTCTGGAGCCTCAACATAGGCCAGTGCCGGGCAACGCGCAAGCGCCCGTTGCGCGGGCGAACCGGATGTTTCCGCCCGCGGTCGCCGGGTACATGCAAGCACATGAGGTCGGACCCGAGAAAGTCTGCGGGACGCAAGGCGTCCGAGACTCGCGAAGAGCAGCGGTTCAACATCGTGCTGCGCGGCGTCTTCGTCCTTCTCGTCGTGATGATGATCGTCATGACCATCATCTGGCAACTCGCTTCCCGTGGTATCGACTGGGCCCCGCAGTACGGTCTGGTAATGATCGGTGACGCGCTCGCCCACCTGTAAAGATCGCGGCTAGCCCGGACTGTGCGACGATTCCATCACCGCAGGCTTGCCGTGGAAGGCCCCATCGATGATCATCGTCGCCGTTCTCGGGGCGCTCGGTGCTGCCTTCTTCAACGCGCTCGCAGGCTACCTGCAGTACGGCGCCTCCAAGCAGGTGGCCGGCCGGGCTGCCCTGCACATGCGGCTACTGGTCGATCTCGGGAGAAACCGGCGCTGGCTCGCAGGAGCGGGCTCGGACATCACCGCCTTCGGCTTCCAGATCCTCGCCCTAGCCTTCGGCGCACTGATCTTCGTCCAGCCGTTGCTGGTGACGAGCCTGCTGATCATCGTCGCCATGCGAGGCGTCCGCAACCGGAAGCTCCCGCCGGTCGTCACCTGGGTCGCGGCCCTGCTCTGCTGCGGCGGGCTCAGCGGCTTCCTCTTGGTCGCACACCCGCGGCCGGGGACGCCCGCATCGCCCGTCCCTCCCGAGTTCCCACCGCTCGCCCTGGTCGCGACGCTCGCCGCGGTACTGCTCGGGTGCCTGGCGTTCGCCGCGCGCAGCAGCGGGAACCGGCGGGCGGTGGCACTCGCGATCGGCGCCGGCATGCTGTACGGGCTGACCGCCGGCCTGGCGAAGATCATCACCAGCCAGCTCGACCTCGGCGTAGCCGAGCCGTTCCAGCACTGGATGATCTACGCCGCGGTCGTACTCGGCATCACCGGCGCGCAGCTGAACCAGACCGCCTTCCAGGCAGGTGCGCTCGCGGCGCCGATCGCGGTCATCACGGTCATCGACCCCTTGACCAGCATCGCGGTCGGTTTGGGATGGTTGGGTGAGCGAGTCGACGTCAGCGCTGTCTCGCTGATCGTCGAGGCGCTGAGTCTCGCATGCATGATCGTAGGAATTGCGTTGTTGTCGCGCGAAACCCCACAGGTGAGCAGGGAACCCGAGCACTCACACTGGCGGACGGGCCGCTCCCTGACCGCGCCGTCGCCGAACGCGGGCGGGCAAGACGGGAGCGGCGTCACCGACGACACCGAGGCGGCGCGCCGTTCCTGGTGGCAGCAGCTGCTGCGACCGCGGCGGTCGTCGACCGGTCGCCACCCCCGTGACCTCGTACGGGCCGCCGTCGCGGCGGCCATCGCGACGCTGTGCACCCTCGCGGTAATGCAGGGTGGGGTAAACCCGGTCGAGAGCGCGATCGCGGAGCAGCTCCGCCGGCTACCCAACTGGCAGGTGGCATGGCACGCGATCATCTTGCTCGGTTCGCTCGGCGCCATCGCGACCATCGGCGCGATCCTGCTGTTCCTTGGCCGGTGGCGCATGGCGCTTACCAGCGCCGCCGCTGGGGCGCTCGCATCGGTGATCGCCGGGCTGGTATCAGCCGTCACCGGGGCGCGCACGCTCCACGCAGTCGCCAGTTCGGCGGCGAACCCGGTTGAACCGGCCATGGCCTTCCCCTCCGGACACGTCGCGGTGGCCGCTGCCCTCGCCGCCGCCGTCGCCCCGTACCTCGGACGGCCGGCCCGCAACTCGACCTGGATCGGCGTCCTCGCTGTCTGCGTCGCCGAGATCGTGCTGGGACGGCATCTGCCGCTCGGCGTGCTCGGTGGCGCGTTCCTCGGGGTCGCGGTGGCCTCTGCGCTGCACGTGCTGTTCGGCGCGCCGGGACGGCGGACGTCCGAGGGGGTCGTGCTCGAGGCGCTCGAGGCGGCCGGGATCGGAGTCAAGCGGATCGCGCCGAGCGCGGCGCGGTGGTGGGGTCCGCAGCGGTTCGACGTACACACGTCGGCCGGTGAGGCGCTCGAGGTCAAGGTCGTGCACCGGATGCACCGGCGGCTCGGGCTCTGGTACAAGCTGCGGCGACTGTTGGGCTCGTTCGGCACCGAGGTCGACGCCCGCCTTGCCTCGCCGTGGCACGAGGCCGACCACGAGGCGCTAGTCACGTTGATGGCCGAGCGTGCGGGCGTACGCACGCCGCGCATGGTGCTCGTCTCCGGGCTGGAGCACGGGCATGCGATCGTCGTACGCGAGGCGGTGTCTGGCAGGCATCCGACGCACTGCGGCGACCAGCCGCCCGGAGCATGGGTCGATGACCTGTGGCGCCAGGTGAACATGCTCGCCAAGGCGGGCATCGCCCACCACGACCTGCAGTGCGAGACGTTGCGCATCGACACCGAGAACCGTGTCTGGATCCTGGACTTCACCTTCGCCGAGGGCGGTGCGACTCCGGAGCACCGCGCTCAGGACGTCGCGGAGGTCCTCGTCTTCCTCGTCCCCCTCGTAGGCGTCGAGGCGGCTGTGGAGAGCGCTGCCCGCAACGTGGACGAGGAGACACTCCGCCGAGCCCTGCCGTACCTGCACCCGCTCGCGCTGCCGCCCCGCGTGCGCGCGCAACTGCAGGCCGAACGGCCCGTACTCGCCGAGGTACGCGAGACGCTCGCCGAGCAGACCGAGACGCCACCACAGTCGCGCGGGCTGCCGGTGCGGCCGTCCACCGTCGTGTCGCTGTGCCTGTTCGGCGCGGCGGTCTACGTGCTGCTGCCGCAGATCACCACCATCGGCACGGTCGTCGACGAGCTCCGGCACGCGTACCCGGGCCCCGTCGCCGCCGCGGTGCTCGCGAGCCTCCTGGTGTTCCCCGTGAGCGCCCTCGCCGTCCACGGAGCGAGCCCCCGGCCGCTGGCGTTCTGGCGCACCACCGCGGTCCAGATAGCAGCGACGTTCGCCGGGCGGATCACACCCGGTGGTCTCGGCCTGGTCGGGGTCAACTACGTGTACCTCGAACGCACCGGCATGGGCAGGTCGGGCGCGGTCGGGGCGATCGCGCTCAACCGCGCCGCCGGTGTCGTCGTGTCCGGCGCGGGCATCGGCATCGGTGTGCTGCTGCTCGGCAGTTCGCCCACGCTCGGGCAGGTGCCACTGCCGCCGCTGTGGTCGCTACTCGCCGGCATCGCGGCGCTGATGGTGATCGCGGGTGTCGTCGTCAGCTATCCGCCCGGGCAGCGCCTCCTACGGTGGGGAGCGGACATCGTACGCGAGCTGTCCGGCACTCTCCGGCAACCCGCGCGGGCCGCCCAGCTGTTCGGCGGGGCGACCGGTTACCTGGCCGTCAACGCGCTCGGCCTGGTCGCCAGTCTGGCGGCGTTCGGACCTGAATTCTCCGTACCCACGGTCGTCGCCGTCTACCTCATCGGCGGAACGCTGGGGTCGGCGGCGCCCACGCCTGGCGGCCTGGGCGCGGTCGAAGCGGCACTCGTCGCGGGCCTCACCGCCACCGGCACCACGTCGAGCACCGCGGTCGCCGGGGTGCTGACGTTCCGGCTGGCGACGTTCTGGCTGCCGGTCGCGATCGGCCCGTTCGTGTCGCGGTGGCTGCAGCACCGTGAGGTGATCTGACCATCCCGACCCGCCCCACAGACCGTATGAGCCCGGCCACGCTGACGGGCAGGGGGCGCGACCACCGAAGCGATCTGTCTAGCATCGATGCGGCTTCGTTACAAAGACGCTCCGCGCCGCCCGCGTACAGCGCCGTGCCGGCGACCAGAACCACAATCATGATCGTGAAGGGATGACGTATGCCACTGGCGGACCTGCCCGGCTCGAGGTTGCTCGCCGCAGCCGGGCCCCTGCGCGATTGGTGGAGCGAGCACGCGGCCTCCTTGATCACGGTCCCGCTCCGCATCCTCCTCATCGTCCTGGTCGCCGTCGTGCTGCGGTACGCGGTGCACAAGCTCGTGAGCCGCGGCCTGCGGTACGTGATCGAGAAACCGCCCGGCCGGCAGCTGGCGACACGGTGGACCGCCCGCAAGGGGACGCAGGCCACCCAACGCATCGCCGCGGAACGCCGCCGGCAGCGTGCCGAAACCCTGACCTCGGTGCTGCGCAGCGCGTCCACCGCCATCGTCTTCACGATCGCCGCGGTGATCATCATCGGAGAGCTCGGCGTGAACCTGGGGCCGATCATCGCCAGCATCGGGATCATCGGGCTGGCCGTCGGCTTCGGCGCGCAGAGTCTGGTCAGCGACATCATCGCGGGGATCTTCATGCTCGCCGAGGACCAGTACGGCGTCGGTGACTGGGTCGACGTCGGCACGACGTCCGGGACGGTCGAGGAGGTCGGCCTGCGTACCACCCAGTTGCGCGACGTGGACGGTGCGCTGTGGTTCATCCGCAACGGACAGATCACCGCCGTCGGCAACAGCAGTCAGGACTGGGCGCGCGCCTGGCTGGAGATCCCAGTGCCGTACGAGGCGGACATCGACCGGGTCACCCAGGTGCTGAAGGACACCGCGACGACGCTGCGAGACGACCCGGAGTACGGACACGCGATCCTCGGCGACCCGGAGATCTGGGGTGTCGGCTCGCTCACCGGCGACACCATCACGATCCAACTCGCCGTGATCACCGCGCCGTCCGAGCAGTGGGGGGTCGCCCGCGAGCTGCGCCGGCGCATCAAGGATGCCTTCGACCTGCACGGGCTCCGCGTCTCGCTTCCGCAGCAGACCATCTGGATGCGCACGGACGGAGCGACGCGGGCGCCGGAGCCGACCCCGTAGCCACTAACCGAACCTCCGCGACGTGCCCGAGTACACTGCGTAAGATTCGGCCGCTGTAGGCTTGTGTGACCTTGTACACCTGCGGCGGTGTTCGTGACCCCCCGACAGCGAGGAGTGGATGATGAGTCCGTCGCGGATCCATCCCCACGCTCGGCACCGCGTGGACGTAGTGCGGTTGTGGGCCGGCGGTGCGGCAACGATGATCGTTGCCGCGGGCGTTGCCCTGGTGGGCATGCTCGCCATCGACGCGCTGTTCAGCCTGGGAAGCCTCCAGCAGTACCGCGACGACATCTACGTGGGCGACAAGGTCACGCTCGCGATCGCCTCCGCTCTTGCCGCGCTGGCGGCGACGGGACTGCTCCACCTGCTGATGTTGGGCGCGCCACGCGCACACAAGTTCTTCGGGTGGATCGCGGGACTGGCCATCGTGGCCCTCATCCTCGAGGAATTCCTCACCGGGTACGGGCTGCTCGACAAGCTCATGACTAGCGCGCTCTACCTGGTCATCGGCATCGCGATCACCTCGCTGCTCAGCGGCGTGGCGCGCACCGCGATTCGGTACGAGCGGCACGGCGAGCGCGATACCCGCTACGACCGCGACACTCGATACATGGACACCGGTTACTATCGGGAGGACGACACCTACCGCTTTCGCCGCTGATCTACGATCGCGTACGCACGTCGTCGGCGTCCAGATCCACCGCCGGGAATCCGAGCGCGCCCAGGTGCCGAATCGTGCTCGATTTCCCGGTGGCCGACATGCCGGTAAGCAAGATGCGGGGCACGCCTCATTGTGACAATCACCGCCTTACTGACGTTGCCGGGTCAAGGCGTAGTTCGACCATCGGCAGCTCGGTGTCATGTTCGCTGATGGGCGTCCCGAGTGTGTTCTCCAGGATGTTCTTGAACTTCGCCCATGCCCTCGGGTGCTGACGTACGTACTCCGCGAGGACGGCGTCTGCGTCCGCGGTCGGCAACTGCCGGGCCGTGGCAGCCCGGTGCACCTGACCGGCCACGGACACGCGGACACCGGGGTTGGCCATAAGGTTGCGGAACCATTGGGCGCGGGCGCCGAAGCCTGACGCGACGACGTAGACATCTGGTGACGGGTGGCCGATGACCTCGAGCACCACGTAGCGTTTGGTGCCGGTCTTCCGGCCGATGTGCTCGAGCATCAGCACCCGCGAACCGAACAAGAAACCCAACCGGGCCCGGTACAACCAGATCGGCGCCCGCATCAGGGTGCGGTTCCCGAGCACGCGCGCACCGCCTTTGCCGATCGCGCTCGACTTGGCCGGAGGTGTTACAGCGTCGGGCATGACCTACCTCGATTCATCTCGCTTGACGACAGCACGCCGGTCAGCTCCGGCGGGGCGCACTCCTAACCCGTCGCGGTAGACCGAGAGGACCTCGGTGCCCCAACGCCGCATACCCGAGGCCGACAACGGATCGACGCCGAGTGCCTCACGCACACGGTCACGCAGGATCAGTACCGCGAGATCGTTGACGAGCAGGAATGTGGCGCGCGCTTCCGGATCGGCACCCGCACTGGCCGTGCCTGCGGCCGTCATGCGAGCGAGCGCGTCCCGACTGACCTCGTACAGCTTCCCGAACAGCACCGTGCCCACCGGCCCATCCGCCACAAGCAACCGCCCCAGATACGCGGGGATCGCAGAGTCGGCAGGAAGGTTCGCTGCCACCATCTCGGCCAGGGACGGCACCGCCCGCTGGTCAAAGAGCTCGGAACCGGGCTTCTCGACGACCTGGGCCAGCATCGCCTCGAACACCCTCGCCACGTGTTCGTCGACCTCCGCACACAGGCCGTCCTTGGACCCGTAGTGGCGCACGACAAGCGCCGGCGAGACACCGGCTGCCGCGGCGATATCGCGGATGGTCACAGCACCAGTGCCGCGCTCGCCGAACAGCCGCAGCGCCTCGTCACGGATCCTGGCCCGTGCCGTACGGTCGTCCGGGAGTGACTGCATGTTTTCTATAGTAAACGTATGTTCACTTGCTCGCAAGGAGCGCGTGCCGTTCCCGAGGACAGCGCGCCGGCGCCGGTGCGCTACTACACCTGGATCACTGTCAGTTCCGCTCCTTCTCGATCCACGCTGCCGCTAGGGTACGGGGACGAAAGACATTGGGGGGTCAGGTGAGGCGGTACAGCGGCTGCGTCAGCTGGCGGCGCCGCTCGTAGGCCGGAGTGGAGCGTGTCCAGGGTCGAGCTTGCTCGATCGCGTGTGACGTGCCGTAGGCGTCCTTGACACGCGGAATGGAGGCCGACGACTTGCCCCCGTAGAGGAGAACGGGACCGCGCGCTGGACGCTGTCTGGTGAGAGGCGGGCATGGACGTTCGTCGGCTGGTGGAGGAGATCAAGGCGGTGTCTCGGCTGTACGCGGAGCGCCATGGCATCGACAGGGACGGCGACTGGGTCATGCTGAAGCTCCAGGAGGAGGTCGGGGAACTGACCCAAGCTTTTCTGATGTGTACCGGACGCGCACGAGGGGAAGTCGCCGGACGAGCTGGAGTACGGGTTCCGATCTGAGCTAGCCGACGTGCTTGCGCACCTGCTGCTATTGGCACGTCACTACGGTGTTGACGTGCAGGACGCGATCGAACGCAAATGGCTTGTGTGGAATCCGGCCTGGCCAGCCTCAGACGATCGCAGGGCCATGGCCGGTCAGCCCGAGGACAGCGCGCCGGCGCCGCCCGCAGGGGCGCGGCCGGCAACGCGCCGCCAAGCGCGCCTTTATCGCGAAGCGCGCTCGGAGGATTTCGAACCCCCAACCTTCTGATCCGTAGCTGATCGAGGGGCGTCTATGGCCGTCTACGTGTTGCCGATCCTCGGTGCGAGGAGTGAGTCGCGCTCTTAACCGGTCCATGATCGTCCGGGCCAATCCAGGAGCCCTGTTAGCAACGCCGTTAGCAGCGACCATGATCCTCGGCGTACTCGCCTACGGCCAGTCAGGGTGCGACACTGGAACACAGGGAGGTGGCAGTGACCACGTACCGCGCCGAGCATCCGTTCCCGTCGGGTTCGCAGCCACGGGTCGAGGAGCTGTTCCAGGACAGCGAGCCGATCCGCTCTGCGGACGATCTCGCTCGTGAGGGCGTCTTTGATGACGGCGAGGTGGAGGAGTTCCTCGCCGACCTGTACGCGATGCGACGGGCCGACCTCGCCTGACCATGCGACGGGTCATTCTGGACACAGACGTCGCTTCGCTTAGCATCAAGCACCGGTTGCCTGCTTCGTTGCTGCGGGAGCTGGTGGCCGCCCAAGTCGGGATCACGTTCGTCACCTTGGGCGAGTTGACCCGTTGGGCCACATTGCGGCAGTGGGGGACGCGCCGACGTATGGAGTTGGCGGGCTGGTTGGGCTCGCGCCCGACGTTGCCGTATAGCGATGACGTAGCGCGTACGTGGGGGGAGATCTCTGCGCGTGCGGTGCGTCGTGGTCGGCCTCGGCCACAGAATGACACCTGGATCGCGTCGTGCTGCTTGGTCTATGAACTGCCGCTGGCGACATTCAATCGCAAGGACTTCGAGGATTTCGCGGAACACGAGGGCCTGATCTTGATCGGTACGTAACGTCGTGGTCTCGCCCCCGTTTCCGTCAAGGTGTTGATAACCAGCTTGGAAGATCGTTTCGCGCCTCGGCCGAGCGTGGCTGCACGCCTGCTGCTTGCCCTGGTGGACGCGGTGAGTGACCTTGGCTGACCGCCCGTGGAGGCACGCAGAGGGCACGCCGGCCCCTACCTTCCCCCGTCCTCCTCGTAGGTGCCGCTCGTAGGTCGGAGCGGAGCGTGTCCAGGGTCGAGCTTGCTCGATCACGAAGTGACGCGAAGGGCCCTTGACACGCGCAGCGGAGGCCGAAGACTGGACCGCAGAGGAGGACGGGAACGTGGCACGGTCAGTGAGGACGGTAGCGCCGGCGCACTAGGTTCGCCGGAAGGTCTGGACGGGTTGCTCCGGCCGCCATAGTCGAGTGACTAGCTCGTCGTTTTCGACGCTCACGACGACTGCCTCGCGCATGTTCAGGCGGAAGGCGTGGAAATCACCAGGCGGCTCGTTGCCCGTGGTGTAGGTGGCCTTATCGGCCCCGGCGACTTCCACTGCTGTGCCTGCGACCTTTGCATCACCGCCCTCGGCAGGGTGCGCGTGTATCGCACAGCGGCCGTCGCGTTGCAGATCGCGAGCTTTGACGGCATTGAGCATCGAACCGAAGCTCAGGTCAGAACCACTGAAGTCCACTTCGCTGCCACTTAGCCGCGGTGAGCCATCTCGCCGAAGAGTAGCCAGGACATGTGTCTCTGCGGCTTGGAACCGCTGACGCACGATGCCGGCAAGCTCGGGCGCCTCCCGTTCGAACTGCTGCCATGTCGCCATGGAACCAGTCTGTCGTAGGCGGGTCCGCCCGAGGACGGCGCGCCAGCGCCGCCCGCAAGGGCGGCCGGCGGCGCGAAGCGCCGCTTCTTGATCTCCAAGAGGTCGATCCGGCAATGACGTATGCCGTTGACCTGTCCTGTGCCGGTTGATGTGCGACACGCGCTCTCCAGTTGATGCGCGACAGACCCGGCGCGACCTAGGCAGCGAGTGGCCCGGCGTCGAACGTCCTGCCGATGTGCGAGCGGATAGCATCACGCGACCGACCGTCCGGACACGCCGAGAGCCGTACACCATTACGATCATGCTGTGACCGAATCGACATCCGCGCTCCAAGTCGTGGCCGTGTCTTTGGACTGCGCGGATCACAGAGAGCTAGCGGGATTCTACGTCCGTCTTCTGGAAGGCACGCTGCTGTGGACCCATGAGAAGGCTGCGGCGATCGAGTCGGGTGGCGTGGTTCTTGTCATGCAGCGCATTGAGGATTATCAGCCGCCAGTTTGGCCTGGAGCGTCCATCGTGCATTTGGACCTGCACGGGGGCGCTCCGCTCGAGCAGCTTGAGCGACGAGCCATCGCGTTGGGTGCGCAGTCCGCGCAGACGCAGCCGGACTCGCGATGGCGAGTGCTGTTCGATCCAGCGGGTCATCCGTTTTGCATCACTCCCTTTACCCCGTAAGGGAGTGTCCACACGTGCCGCGTGCCGCGCTCCATGTGTCGCAGGTCAGCTGGTGGATGACCCGGATAACTTCTCGCACTTCTTCTCGCGGTTGTGCGAACGTGCAGGGCTCGGCCGCTGGCACCCGCACGAACTGCGGCACTCTGGTGCCTCGCTGATGCTCGCGCAGGGCACACCCCTGCACGTGGTGTCCGAGGTGCTCGGGCACGCCAGCATCGCGATCACCAAGGACGTGTACGGCCACCTGGTCGAGGGTGACAAGCGGGCTGCCGCCGAGACGATGACCACGGCGTTGTTTGGTGCGTGATCATGTACGGCTGGCTCCCAGCGTGGCTCCCACGGCCTGGCCACAAGTTCCTGAGGATGGAACTACAACGGTGTTAGCCAAGCGTTTTCGCTGGTCAGGGGCTTGTCTGCTGAGCGCGCTCGGAGGGATTCGAACCCCCAACCTTCTGATCCGTAGCGTCGGGCGAGTCATCCAGGGGCGTCTACTCGTGCCTGCGACCTGGGCCGTCATTCCGTGATCGTCGACGCGTCGCCAGCGTTGGCAGCAGTATTGGCAACAGCTGAAGGCTTGTACGGAAGATCCGCAATGCTTGATCGTACACTGGTGACATGAGTACGGAACGCGAACAGCTGGCGCGGCTGGCCGAGGAGATCCCCGAGGAGGAAGTGCGGCCAGCGCTCGATGAGCTACGTCGGCATCTGCGACCTGCCCCGAAGCAGACCTGGCCGCCGGCTTGGTTCGGCATCGCTCTCGGAGATGGCACCGCCGTTGGGGCACGGAGTGAAGAGCTGCTGGCCGAGGGCTTTGGTCAGTAGACAGTGCTGATCTGCGATACAGGCCCACTCGTAGCGGCCGCCCTGACGAGAGATCCGGATCATCACTCTTGTGTGGAACTCTTCACTGGAATGCACCTGGCCAACCGGCGCCTTGTAGTGCCTGCACCCGTCATAGCTGAGGTTGGCTACCTGCTCGGCGCTAAGGCGGGTTCCGACGCTGAGGGCGGCTTCCTACGCTCGCTTGCTGATGGCGACTTTCGCGCTGAAGACCTCACACCCGACGACTACACGCGCATGGCTGAACTCGTGACACAGTACGCCAACCTACCGCTTGGCACGACCGATGCAGCGGTAGTTGCCACCGCCGAACGGTTGCAGTGCACCGAGGTGGCCACGCTCGACCATCGAGATTTCCGCGTCGTCCGTCCACAGCATGTCAAAGCGTTCACGTTGCTGCCGTGATGCACTGGCTCGCAGCGTGCCTCCCAGGCATTGTCCTGTGCAATCCTACGACGATGGTGAGCATCGGATCTGTTGTGATGAAGGTGTCGGACGTCGGTAGGGCAGGTGAGTTCTGGAGGAGCGCACTCGGGTATGTGGCCGATCGGGGCAACCCGGCGTTCTTGGCTCCTGAGAACGGCGAGGGCACGCGACTCCACTTGGACGATGAGGACAGGATGCGTCTCGACCTGTGGGCGGCCGACAAGGAGGACTAACTAGCCGAGGTGGAACGACTCGTGTCGCGCTTGGTGCCAAGCGTGTGGAGTGGGACTATCCGGATGACGCTGACTTCGTGGTGCTCGCTGACACCGAAGGCAACCTGTTCTGCGTGGTCAACGCCGGCGCCTGATCGCTTCCTCTTTGTCCCCTACATTTCCCCGTCTTCCTCGTAGGTGCCCGCTCGTAGACCGGAATGGAGCGTGTTCAGGGTCGAGCTTGCTCGATCGCGAAGCGACGCCGTAGGCGCCCTTGACACGCGGAGTCGAGGCCGAAGACTGGCCCCGTAGAGGAGGACGGGCTAGGGCCGCAACTTGAGTAGCCCTGCGTCAGTAGTGCGGAACCCACAGGCGTCGATGTAGAAGGCGTTCAGGTGGGGCTCGAAGTCCACGTGGAGCCATTGGCAGCCTGCTTTGGCTACCTCGTGCTGTACGGCTTCGACGAGCTGATGACCTATGCCCTGACGCTGGTAGCTCGGGTCTACGACCGTGTCCAGGAGGAAGGCGTGAGCACCTCCGTCCCAGACGACCTGTACGAACCCGATGAGGTCGCCACCATTGAATGCGCCGGCCCAAGTGAGGGCGTGTCGTTCCAGGCGCTTGGCCCATGGAACGGTGTCGTCTTCGCTGCTACCGAATGAGCGCGCGTGTAGGGCATTCAGGACGTGGTTGTCCACGGGGAACCGGACCCGAATCACGATGGCCATGCCGGCATTGTGCTGCATGCTGCGCCGTCTCGTCGTGTCCGATTGCTGGTAGTGAGTGTGTGAGCCGGCCCACCCGAGGACGGCGCGGTTGCACGACCTGCGCCACGGCCGCGCGACCTTTATGCTCGCGGCCGGCGTCTCGGCTCGGGCGATCATGGAAGTGCTCGGGCACTCGGAGATCGGCGTCACGATGAACACCTACACGCACGTGCTGCCCGAGGTCCGCCGCGAGGCTGCTGCGGCCATCGACCGGGTGCTGGGGGTCTGATGGGAGCCACATTGGCAGCAGTAATGGCAACAGTGACTGGCGCCGAGAAGGGCTTACATCGCTGCAACTATGGGCTGACATGCGGAAACTGTGGCGCGCTCGGAGGGATTCGAACCCCCAACCTTCTGATCCGTAGTCAGATGCTCTATCCGTTGAGCTACGAGCGCATTGCTCGCCCAGTGTAACGGCTCGGGTGATCGTTGTGCGCGGGCGGGCCGCCGGCAGCGAGGCCAGCGTGGAGGCATCCTCACACACCGGGTGCTCGGCTGCCGTAACCAGCGGAGCAGCGGACCTCGCGTATCCTACGGCTGTGCCCCTGCTCTTCGGTTACACACCGTAGCGGCCGTTCGCGGCCGGGGTGGTGGGTGCCGAAGAGTGTGCGCTGCCTACGGATCGCGGCGTATCGGCCGAGTACACCCGTGAAGGAGGGCCCATTGCCGCGTCCAGAGTCGATCGCCGGACCCGGGTTTACCGTGCGTCTCCCCGCCAGCGAGGAGATCGACCTCGACCAGGATGCCGAGTGGTGCATCGTCGAGATCGCCGGGGAACGGCGGCGAATCCGGTTCCACGACTACGCGGCGATCTACGCCATCCCAGGCCTCTACGAGCTGCTCTTCTACAAGGCGCTCGAGTGCGACTCGCCACACACGGTCAGGAAGCTCGTCGCTGGGGTGCTGGATGAACGCGGCACTGACCCCGCCACGCTGAGCGTGCTGGACGTAGGTGCCGGTAACGGCATGGTGGCCGAACAGTTCGCCGAGCTGGGAGTCGAGTCCATCGTCGGCGTCGACATACTCCCGGAGGCCGCGAAGGCAGCACAGCGCGACCGCCCAGGGGTCTACGACAACTACCGCGCCGTCGATCTCACCCAGGTGCCGCCCGACGTCGACGAGCTCCTCGGCAACGCCGGCTTCAACTGCATGACGAGCGTCGCCGCGCTCGGCTTCGGCGATATTCCGCCGCGCGCGTTCGCCAGGGCGTACAACTACGTGCGGCCAGGGGGCCTGATCGCCTTCACGATCAAGCAGGAGTTCCTGTCCGAGGCCGACGCCACCGGGTTCAGCCGGCTGATCAGGCGAATGTTGGACTCCGGGGTCCTCAGCGGCGCGCTCGCGGAGCGCCGCTACCGCCATCGCCTCTCCGTCGCCGGAGAACCTCTCTACTACGTCGCCTACGTCGCCGAGAAGGTCGAAGACGTCCCCGACGAGTGGACCGTCGCCACCTGACCGCGCGGCCGGGTATGGCGGAGGCTCCGGGATTCGAACCCGGGAGAGGGCTATCAACCCTCAACCCGCTTAGCAGGCGGGCGCCATAGACCAGACTAGGCGAAGCCTCCAGTGCCCAAAGGGCCTAGCCGAAGCGTACCCGCAGGCCGAATCCGGTCGCAAAGGCGCTCCCCGCGCCCTCACCTGTCGTCCGCTGCGGGCTCACCCAGGCGCTCCTGCCCGCCGTCGTAAACGAGCAGGCCGCCGTCGCCCACCCGCACGCCCTCGGTCGGGGGATGCGTCTGCAGGCGACCATCGTGGAACAGGTGCTGTACCTCCACGCCACGCGCCACCGCGACGAAGTCGGCGACGATCCGACGGTGGCAACGCCACCACACCGCCTCGCTGCACATGACGGTCGTCGTACTCTCCGCCGCCGAGGTGAGCAGCTCGTCGACGGCTTCCAAGAACTCCTCGGTACGGGTGTGCGCCGCGTACGCGCGGAAGGACTCGTTGCGCCAGACGACGTCGGGCGAGTCTGGTGGGAGCCGACGGAAGCCGCCCAGCCGACCCTCCCACCGGTAGTAGATGCCCGCCGCCGGTAGCCACTCGGCCATCCGCGCCCGGGCGACGTGCGGGTGACGGCGGCTGCCGGGGGCCGTACGGATGTCGACGAGCGACTGGACACCGGCGCCCTGAAGCAGCGCGACGAGCTCGTCCTCGCTCGCCGTGCCGTGCCCGACGGAGGAGCGCGGGCGCTACGGACACCGAGGCCGATCACCCATCGTGCGGCACGTCCTGCTCGGCGAGCTCGCCGTCCGCGTGCCGCCGCCGGAGCACCTTCTTGTCGAACTTGCCCACGCTCGTCTTCGGTAACTCCGTGATGAACGCGAACCGGTCCGGGAGCTGCCAGCGGGCGAACCGGTCACTGAGCGAACGGCGCAGCTCCGTCGCGTCGACGCTCGCGCCCTCGCGCACGACGATGGCCGCGAGCGGACGCTCGCGCCACTTCTCGTCCGGTATGCCCACGACCGCGGCCTCCACGACGTCCGGGTGGGCCATCAGCGCGTTCTCCATGTCGACCGAGGAGATCCACTCGCCGCCGGACTTGATGACGTCCTTGCTCCTGTCGGTGATCGTGAAGTACCCGCGACCGTCGACCGTTCCGACGTCGCCAGTGCGCAGCCACCCGTCGTGGAACTTATCCGGGTCGTCTTCTGCGTAGTAGGAGGCCGCGACCCACGGCCCGCGCACCTCGAGCTCGCCGACCGCCTCGCCGTCACACGGGACGGTCGAGCCGTCCTCGCCGGTGAGCCGGTACGCGAGCTCGGGGATGATCCGGCCCTGCGACAGCCGGTACCTGCGCGCCTCCTCCTCGCCCACACCCGGCGGCTGCTTGGCGATGCTGCCCAGCGGCGAGGTCTCGGTCATGCCCCACGCGTGCTCGACTCGAACGCTGAACTCCTTGTCGTACGCGTCCATCAACGACTCGGGCATCGCCGACCCGCCGCAGATGACCGTACGCAACGACGACAGGTCGTTCCCGTGCGCACGGGCGTACTGCAGCAGGTCGTTCCATATCGTCGGTACGGCACCGGCGACGGTCGGGCGCTGCGACTCGATCATCACGGCGAGGTGCTCGCCCTGCAGGAACCGCTCCGGCATCAGCTGCTCGGCCCCTACCAGGGTCGCGGCGTACGGCAGGCCCCAGGCGTTGGCGTGGAACATCGGGACGACGGGGAACACCCGGTCGTCCGGGGACAGCGCCATCGCATCGCCGCGTGCGGCAGCCATCGCGTGCAGGTACGTCGACCTGTGGCTGTACACCACGCCCTTTGGCTTGCCCGTCGTCCCGCTCGTGTAGCACATTCCCGCGGCCTGCCGCTCGTCCACCTCAGGCCAAGCGAAGTCGGGCTCGGCCGCGGCGAGCGCCTCGTCGTACCGGTGGACCTCCACCCCGTCGGCGTGCAGTGCGTCGAGGTCGGCGTCCCCGGTCACGAGCACGTGCCGGACGGTCGGCAGGTGCGGCAGCAGCCGGCCGAACGGGCCCGCGAGCGTGCCGTCCACGATGACCACCTGGTCGTCGGCGTGGCTGGTGACATAGGTGATCTGCTCCGGGAACAGCCGCACGTTGATCGGGTGCAGCACCGCTCCCATCGCGGGCACGGCCAGGTACGCCTCCAGGTGCTCCTGGTCGTTCCAGCAGAAGGTGCCCACCCGCTGGTCGGCGTCGATGCCGAGATCCCGCAGCACGTTCGCCAACCGCGCCGTTCGCTCACCGACCTGCGCGTACGTGGCCGACCGGCAGCCGTCGCCGGTCCAGGTCAGGATCCGTCTCTCGCCGTGCGAGGTGGACGCGTACCGCAGCATGGTGCCGATCGAGAGCGGAACGTCCATCATCGTGCTGTGCATCGGAGACTCCCCTCCGAGAGTGTCATCTCCGATGGTGCACCATCCGGCGGTAGCTAGTCACCCTTCGAGCCATTGCGACAGGCTCAGCCCTCGATCTGTACCGGTCCCTTCTCCAGGGTGACGTCCAGCTTGCTCGCCTGTACGGCGTCGGCCAGGTCGCGCCCCTCGGGTTTGGAGAAGCCCGGCAGGCGCACCACGCCGGAAGTGTTCGGCTTGTCGACCTTCGGCGCGTCGAGCACGACCTCGCCGTACGCCACGGCGAGTCGCTGGTCGTCCCCCGTTGCCGCCGCCATCGCCTTGCTGGCGGTGGCGAGCTTCGCCGTTCCCGCCTCGTCGAATCGCATGACGATGATGAAACCGCCGACGCCACCCTTGTCTTCTACGACACGGGTCGCAGCGACGTTGTCGCCCGTCAGGATAGGGTCCTTCAGGTCGTACCAGGTGTTCTGGTCCCTACTGCACGCGTACCCGTCGGGCGGCTTGCGGCAGCCGGACTCGCTCACGATCTTGCCCTTGCCGACAGCGCCGGACTCCGACACGCCGCCGAACTCCAGCTCGGCACCCTCCTGCGGTACGGCCCGGAGCTCGGTGCGCTCGCCGGGCGGGACCGCGATGATGAACCCGTCGTCCTCGACCCACCAGCGGGTATCCGCGGCACGGCCCATGTGCAGGCGGAACACCACCGACTTGGCGAGTGACTCACGCTCCTTGGCGGACACGGCGCCGTGGGTTTGGTACTTCACCCACGCCCAGCCACTGGGGATGTGCGCGCCCTGACTCTTCTCGAACAAGGTTACGAGTCCGAACACCCCCAGCACCACCGCAGCGAACACCACGATGATGCCGCCAAAGGCGAACACTGGTCGTTGACCGCGCACTACCTGGCCTCCTCATCGCGCCGCCGCGGGCCGTCGACTAGCCACCGAACGCGCTCACGGGCTAGGGACGCGGCGCAAGGAGTCAGGGTTGCACACCTGCCCTCGGCGTGTGGCGGCGCACCGGCGGTTCCGCCGCCGCCCCTCAGGTTGCGGGGCGCAGGTCGCGTACGCGCTGCGCCTTGCCGACGGATCGCTCCACCGTCCCCGGCTCGACGACCACCACTTCGCAGGTCACCCCGAGAACCTGCTTGATCTCGGCAGCGAGCCTGCTGCCCGCCGGCGCCCGCTCGTCCCGCGGCAGCTCCGGGCGTGGCTCCACCTCCACCGCGACACGGTCGAGCCGGTCGGGGCGGGTCAGCACGAGGCGGAAGTGCGGCGTGAGCTCCGGCACGCGGAGCACGAGGCCCTCGACCTGACTCGGAAACAGGTTGATGCCGCGAAGGATGAGCATGTCGTCGCTGCGCCCGGTCACCTTCTCCATCCGGCGGAACGGCCGCGCGGTGCCAGGAAGGAGCCGAGTGAGGTCGCGCGTGCGGTACCGGATAACGGGCAGCGCCTCCCTGGTCAGCGTGGTCAGCACCAGCTCGCCGCGCGTGCCATCGGGGAGTACCTCCCCGGTGTCGGGGTCGACGACCTCCGGATAGAAGTGGTCCTCCCAGATGTGCAGGGCGCCCTTGCTCTCCACGCACTCGTTGGCCACGCCCGGGCCCATCACTTCCGATAGGCCGTAGATGTCGACCGCGTGCATGTCGAACGCGGCTTCGATCTCGTCGCGCATCCGCGATGTCCACGGTTCCGCGCCCAGGATGCCGACCTTGAGCGAGGACGCGCGCGGATCGATCCCCTGCCGCTGGAACTCGTCGAGTATCGCGAGCAGGTACGACGGCGTCACCATGATGACTTCCGGCTGGAGGTCGGTGATGAGCTGCACCTGCCGGGCCGTCATGCCGCCGGACACCGGAATGACCGCGCACCCGAGACGTTCGGCGCCGTAATGCGCACCCAGCCCGCCGGTGAACAACCCGTACCCGTAGGCGACATGCACCCGGTCCCCGGGCCGCCCGCCCGAGGCGCGGATCGAGCGCGCGACGAGGTCGGCCCACACGTCGATGTCGTACTTCGTGTACCCGGTCACGGTGGCCTGGCCGGTCGTGCCGCTGGAGGCATGCAGCCGACGGATCTCCGTGCGCGGCACCGCGAACATCCCGTACGGGTAGTGTTCCCGCAGGTCCGCCTTCGTGGTGAAGGGAAACCGCGCCAGGTCTGCCAGCTCGCGGCAGCCGTCGGGGTGAACGCCGGCCTCATCGAACCGGCGCCGGTAGAGCGGGACGTTCTCGTACGCGTGGCGCAGCGTCCAGCGCAGCCTGCGTAGCTGGAGCTCTGCCAGCTCCTCCGGTGACGCCCGCTCGATCGGCTCCAGGTCGGTCGGGCTCGGCCGCAGGTCCAGCATGACGAGCCTCCCTTGCGCGCATGCCCTGCCGGGCCGGGTTTTCCACAGATTCGCGTCGACCGGCCGGTGGGGCAGTGATCGGCTCCTACCATCGAACCACTCCGGAGTTGGCCGTACCAGCAAGGTGACGGGAGGGAGCCGATGGGTGAGCTGCACTTCGAGCAGCGTGTCGTGACCGGGTGGGGTCACGCCGCCGAGCACTCCGGGGAGGATGTGGGTGGGGCAAGGCGCACGGTCATCACCGCGGACGACGACGCCGGGTACGCGCGGGCGGCGGGCCTGGCGGTGCGGGGCGCGTCGAACCAGTACACCGCCGGGATCGAGTCCGGCGTCACCGGCGTGGCCGGCGCGGTGAGCGGTATCGGCGACAAGCTGCTCGTCACCGTAGGAGTTGTGACCAGCACCGACGACGCGGATGCCGACCTGTTCGTAGCGTGGAATGGCGGCCGCCGCTAGTGCCCGCACCGGCGACGGTGACCTACGCGGCGCTCACCGGGTTGAACCCGCAGGCATACGCGGATGCGAGTGGGGACATGTCGCGGGTGACCTCGACCCCTGGCGGCCGAGCATGGCCAGTACCGGCGTCGCGTGCTGATGCCGTTGCAGGCGGAACTGGCGTGGCGGGGTGGTGGTCAGCCCCATGCTGCGGTGGTGGCGGAGGTCAACGGCCTCGCGGTGGGACACGCTGCGGCTGCGCGCGGCGACGGGCGCTGGCGTACCTGTATGCCTACGCGGGGTTCACCCTGGCCCAACAGCAGCTGACCGCGCTGGTGCGGCGGATCGAGGGCGACGACATGATCGTCGACGCCGACGCCGACGGCACGGTGGCGGCCAGCTACGTGCCGGTCGGCGATGTCGGCGGGCCGGGCAGCGTCTCCGCACATGCGCGGTTGGTGTATCGGCTACGTCTTCTATGTCGGCGGCGAGATGCTCGTAATGTGGGCCAACTGCGACGAAACGTTCGCGACCGTATTGCCGTAGCGGCGTCGCTATGGGCGGTCGAGTACGGCGGCGATGCCTTCGCCGACGCCGATGCACATCGTCACAAGTGCCCGCCTCGCGGACCGCTCGCCGAGCTCGAGCGCCGCAGCCAGGGTGAGCCGCGCTCCGCTCATCCCGAGCGGGTGGCCGAGCGCGATCGCGCCGCCGTTCGGGTTCACGTGCTCGGCGTCCTCGGGCAGCCCCAGCTCGCGCAGGCAGGCGACCGTCTGCGACGCGAACGCCTCGTTCAGCTCGATGACGTCGAAGTCGCCGATGCCCACACCGGTACGCCCCATCAACTTGCGGGTCGCTGCGACCGGACCGATGCCCATGATGCGCGGTGGTACGCCCGCCACCGCAGCCGTGCCGACCCGGGCGATCGGCGTCAGGTCGTACCGCCGCACCGCCTCTTCTGACGCCACGAGCAAGGCAGCGGCCCCGTCGTTGACGCCGGACGCGTTCCCCGCGGTGACGGTGCCGCCGGAGCGGAACGGGGTGGGCAGGGCCGCGAGCTTCTCCATCGACGTGCTGCGCGGGTGCTCGTCCCGGTCCACGACGACGGGGTCCGCCTTACGGCGTGGCACCGAGACGGGCACGATCTCCTTGGCCAGCCGGCCGTTCGCCATCGCCTTGGCCGTGCGCTCCTGCGAACGCAGGGCGTACGCATCCTGCGCCTCGCGGCTCACCCCGTACTCAGCGGCGACGTTCTCCGCGGTCTCGGGCATCGAGTCGATGCCGTACTGCTCGCGCATGCGCGGGTTGACGAACCGCCAGCCGATCGACGTGTCGTGGATCTCCGGCGTGCGGCTGAACGCCACCTCCGGCTTGGCCATCGCGTACGGCGCGCGCGACATGCTCTCCACCCCACCCGCGACGATCAGGTCGGCCTCGCCGGTACGGATCGCACGCGCGGCCTGCACCACCGCTTCCAGACCCGAGCCACACAGGCGGTTGACGGTTGCGCCGGCTACCTCGACCGGAAGGTCCGCGAGCAGCGCAGCCATCCGGCCGACGTTGCGGTTGTCCTCGCCGGCCTGGTTGGTGCAGCCGAGCACCACGTCGTCCAGCGCCGACCAGTCGACACTCGGCAGCCGCTCGGTCACGCTGCGGATGACGTGTGCGGCGAGGTCGTCGGTACGCACCGTCGTCAGCGCGCCGCCGTAGCGGCCCACCGGCGTGCGTACGCCTGCGACGATGAACGCCTCACTCATGCGACTACCTCCGCGGGAACGTGGCTGCGGGACTGCACGACGCGGAACCGGCCGGCGACGAACGCGCCGTCGGTCAGGCTCGCGTTGGCGGCCGGGTTCGCGCCGGTCGCGTGGAAGTCCGAGAACGCCGACGACTGGTTCACGTACACACCGTCAGTCAGGTTGCACGACAGTGCCACGCCGGCGTCGAGCGCCGCGTCCTCCGCGGCGCGCAACACGTCGGCGTTGGTGGAGTACACCGAGGCCGTGATCGCTCCCTGCTCGCTCGCGGTACGCCGGAACGTCTCGATGCTCTGTGCGGTGTTCTCGGTCGCGACGACGAACGCCATCGGCCCGAACCACTCCTGCCCGATCGCGTCATCCGTGATCTCGACGCTCGCCAGCCGGGGCGTGCGCACGGTCGCGTCGGCGAACGTGGGGTGCGCCACCGTCCGGGACGCGAGCACCTCCGTCCCGACAGACCGTACGCGGTCGAGCCGTTCCAGGACGCCGCCGTTGGCGATGCCGCCCAGCACCTCGACGGCCTTCGCGTCGTCGGCCGTCAGCTCCCGCACCGCATCCGCGATGCCCGCAGCTACCTCGTCGAACGACTTGTGGCCGTCCGTCGTGTCGATGCCCCCGCGCGGCACGAGCACGTTCTGCGGTGTCGTGCACATCTGGCCGGAGTACAGCGAGAGCGAGAAGGCGATGTTGCGGCACATACCGGCGAAGTCGTCGGTGGAGTCGATGACGATGCTGTTGACGCCCGCCTTCTCGGTGTAGACCTGCGCTTGGCGCGCGTTGTCCTCCAGCCACCTGCCGTACGCGGTGGACCCGGTGAAGTCGACGATGCGCATCTCCGGTCGGGTCGCGAGCACCGACGCGAGGCCCTCGCCTTCCCGCTCGGCGGCGAGCGACACCAGGTCCGGCGCAAAGCCGGCCTCGCCCAGCACCTCACGGGCGACCGCGACGGTGATGGCGAACGGCAGCGTCGCGCCCGGATGCGGCTTGACGACCACCGGGTTGCCGGTGACCAGGCTCGCGAACAGGCCCGGGTAACCGTTCCAGGTCGGAAATGTGTTGCAGGCCACCAGGAGCGCGATGCCGCGCGGCACGACGTGGAACGACTTGCGCATCCGCAGCGGCTCGTGCCGCCCCCGTGGCTTCTCCCACGAGACCTCGGCCGGCTGCCTGGTCATCTCCGCGTACGCGTACGCGACCGCCTCCAGCCCACGGTCCTGCGCGTTCGGCCCGCCCGCCTGGAACGCCATCATGAACGCCTGCCCGGTGGTGTGCATGACCGCGTGCGCCATCTCGAAACTGCGGGTATTCAACCTGTGCAGGATCTCCAAGCAGACGCCGGCACGGGTATCGGGGCCAGCGTCGCGCCACGCGGGCATCGCCGCGCCTGCGGCCGCGAGCAGCCGGTCGACGTCGGGGTGCGGGTAGCTGACGTCCAGGTCGATGCCGAACGGCGACCGCTCCGCGCTCACCCAGCCGTCGGTGCCGGCCTGATCGAGCGGGAACCGGGCACCGTGGTACGCCATGAAGGCACGCTCGCCGACGTCCGCGGCATCGTCGCCGTAGATCTTGCCGCTCGGCATCTCCGGGTACGCGCTCCAGAACCCGCGGTCACGGATCGCCTCCACGGCACGCTCCAGCGTCTCGTGGTGCGTCTCGCACATCGGGTGTGCCATCTCACGCTCCCCAGTGTCAATGAGGCTCGACCCTCGCCATTACCAGGTGTAGAAGCCTTGCCCCGCCTTCTTGCCGAGCTCGCCGGCAGCAACCTTGTCGCGCAACAGCTGCGGCGGCTCGAATCGCGCGCCGAGCCGCACGGCGAGGTACTCCGCGATGGCGAGGCGCACGTCCAGGCCGATCAAGTCGCCGAGGCGGAGCGGCCCGATCGGCCACTTGTAGCCGAGGCACATCGCGGTGTCGATGTCGCTGGCGGTCGCGACGTCCTCCTCCAGCATCCGGATCGCCTCCAGGCCGGCTGCCAGGCCGAGTCGGCTGGTCGCGAAACCGGGGGCGTCCCGTACGGTCACCGGGGTCAGGCCGAGCGATTCGGCGTCGCGCACCGCGCGCTCGATCCTGTCGTCGGCCACGCCCTCGTGGGTCACCACCTCGACGAGGGCAGACGCGGGAACGGGGTTGAAGAAGTGCATGCCGCAGAACCGATCGGGTCGGCGGAGCTCGCACGCCAGGTCGGCGATGGAGAGGGAGCTGGTGTTGCTGGCGAGGTCCGCGTTCGGTGCGGCGTCCTCCGCAGCGACGAGTACCGAACGCTTCAGCGCCGGATCCTCGGGCACCGCCTCGACGACGAGGTCCGCGTCACCGACCTCTGCCCACGACGTTGCCGTACGCAGGGTCGCCACCAGCCCGTCGGCGGTGCTGCCGTCCGGCAGCTTGCCGCGGTCCTCGCCCTTGCGTAGCGAGGCGCGCACTCGTACGCGGGCCTGCTCGGCCGCGTCCGGGTCCGACTCGGCGATCGTCACCTCGGCGCCGGCGACCAAGAACGCGTGCGCGATGCCGGCGCCCATCGTGCCGCCACCGACGACGACCATGTGCCGGCTCATGCGTCGTAGTCCACGCGCACAGTCGGCGTGGTGGGATGCGACTGGCAGGTCAGTACGAATCCGCGCTTCAGATCCGCGTCGTCGAGCGCGTAGCACTGATCCATCCGCACGTTCCCTTCCACGAGCAGCGCGCGGCAGGTGCCGCACACACCACCCTTGCACGCGTACGGCGCGTCGTCGCGCTCGCGCAGCAGCCCGTCGAGCACCGCGATGTCGTCCTCGGCAAGCTGGAACGTGGTAGTGCGGCCGTCGAGCACCGCGGTGACCGTGGCGCGGTCGCCCGCGTCGGCGGTGCTCGCCGCGGCCCGCCGTGGTGGCGGGTCGGCGTGGAACAGCTCGACGTGAACCTGATCGCAGCCGCGTTCGCGCAGGTAGCCGTGCAGGTCGGTGACCATCGGCCACGGCCCGCAGAGGAACCACTCGTCGACCGACTCCACCGGGCAGAGGGCGCGCAGGATGCGGTCGAACCGGTCCCGGTCCAGGCGCCCGGAGAACAGCGGCACGCGCTGCTGCTCGCGGGAGAAGACGTGCACGAGCGCGAACCGCTCCGGGTACCTGTTCTTCAGGTCGTAGAGGTCCTCGACGAACATCACCGATCGGCTGGTGCGGTTGCCGTACAGCAGCGTGACCGTGCTCCGCGGTTCGGACTCGAGCACCGTCGCCGCGATGGAGAGGATCGGCGTGATGCCGCTGCCCGCGGCGACGAGCCCGTAGTGCACCGCATGGCCGGGATCGAGGTTCGGGGTGAAGCGGCCCGTCGGCGTCATGACCTCGAGCGGATCGCCGGGACGGAGGGCGTTCGCGACATGGGAGGAGAACACCCCGCCTGGCAAGTGCTTGACGCCGACGCGCAGTACGCCGGAGCCGGCGGGTACGCAGATGGAGTAGCTGCGCCGCACGTCGTCGCCCGCCTGCCGGCAGCGGATGTTCACGTGCTGGCCGGCGGTGTAGCGGTACTCCTCGCGCAGCGCCTCTGGCACATCGAGCGTGACAGCGAACGCGTCGTCGGTCAGCCGCTCGACCGACCCGACGCACAGCTCGTGGAAGAGGGGTGCGTGACGCGCGGTCGCCACGGGCTCCATCGTCGGCGCCGCCACTAGAGCGCCCGGAAGTGGTCGAAGGGCTCGGCGCATGCGCGGCAGGCGTACAGCGCCTTGCAAGCGGTGGAGCCGAACCGGCTCTGCAGCCGGGTCTCGGCCGAACCGCAGTGCGGGCAACGCACGCCGATCGCCACCGGCACGGGCCCGGCTGCCGGACCGGGCGGTGCGATGCCGTACGCATGCAGCTTGCGGCGCGCGTCGTCGGTCATGTCGTCCGTGGTCCATGCGGGGGTGAGCGTGGTACGCACGCGCACCTGAGGGAAACCCGCATCGCGCACGGCGGACCGCAGGTCCGACTGGATGGTGTCGAGCGCGGGACAGCCGGAGTACGTCGGGGTGATGGTCACCTCCACCGAGCCGGCCTCGTCGACGGTGACGTCGCGCAGCACGCCGAGGTCCGCGATCGTCAGCACCGGGATCTCCGGATCGACGACGCTCGCTGCGACCTCGTAGGCGCGCTCCCGCGTCGGTGCCGCCGTCACCATGACGCTCCCGGGTGCGCGCGGTGCAGCGACTGCATCTCGGCGAGCAGGTGGCCGAGATACTCGGTGTGCAACCCGTACCTTCCGCCGCCGGGTACGGCCGCGATGTCTGGCCGTTCCATGCTCGCTCGGGCCAACACGTCGTCGACGGCCGCGTCCCACACCTCGCGCAGCGTGGACGGGTCGACACCCACTCCGGCGGACGCCACCTGCCGGTCCAGGTCATCGGCGGCGAACAGCTCGTCGGCGTACGGCCACACGTCCGCGAGACCGGCCGCCATGCGCGTGTGGCTCTCGTCGGTGCCGTCGCCGAGCCGCAGTGTCCACTGGGTCGCGTGGTCGCGGTGGTAGGCGACCTCCTTCACCGCCTTGCCGGCGATGCCGGCGAGCGTCTCGTCTTCGGAGTGCGCGAGCCGCTCGTACAGCAGGTGCTGGTGGGTGGAGAACAGCAGTTGCCGCGCGATCGTGCGGCCGAAGTCGCCGCGGGGCAGCTCGACCAGCTGGACGTTGGTGTACGCCCGGTCGTCACGCAGGTACGCGAGAGCGTCCTCGTCCCTGCCTGCTCCTTCCAACTCCCCGACGTAGCCAAGCAGCGATCGCGCCTGGCCCAGCAGGTCGAGGGAGATGTTGGCGAGCGCCATGTCCTCCTCGAGCTCCGGCGCCCGCGTGACCCACTCGGCCAGCCGCTGGGCGAGCACGAGCGCGTCGTCGCCGAGCCGCAGCGCGTACGCGGCGGTATCCGGCATGGCAGTCGAGGCCGCCGGCTCGGCGAAGAAGGGCGACCGGCTCACAAGTGCTCGACCCCATCCGGCACGTGGTAGAAGGTCGGGTGCCGGTAGACCTTGTCGTCCGCGGGCGCGAAGAACGGGTCCTTCTCCTCCGGGGAGGACGCGTGGATCGCGTCCGACTCCACCACCCAGATGCTCACGCCCTCGCCGCGGCGGGTGTACACGTCGCGCGCGTTGCGCAGCGCCAGCTCGGCGTCCGGGGCGTGCAGGCTGCCGACGTGCTGGTGCGACAGCCCGCGCCGCCCGCGTACGAAAACCTCCCACAGCGGCCAGGACGAGTTGTCAGTGCCTCGTTGAGCCATAGCTCCACCAGCCACTGACAACTCGTCGGAACCGGTGCTCACGCTGCACGCTCCGTGCCGGCGTGTTTGCGGGCGTACGCGGCGGCGGCCGCGCGGACCCACTCGCCCTCCTCGTGCGCGCGCCTGCGGTGCTCGATCCGCTCGCGGTTGCAGGGCCCGCCGCCCTTGATCACGCGGAACAGCTCGTCGAAGTCCGGCTCGGTGTAGTCGTAGTGCTTGCGCCCGGCGTCCCACGCCAAACCCGGGTCCGGGAGGGTGAGGCCGAGCGCGTCCGCCTGCGGGACGGTCATGTCGACGAACCGCTGCCGCAGCTCGTCGTTGCCGTACCGCTTGATGCCCCACGCCAGCGACTGCTCGGTGTGCGGCGACTCCGCGTCCGGTGGTCCGAACATCGCCAGCGACGGCCACCACCACCGGTCCACGGCGTCCTGCGCCATCGCATGCTGGCCGGTCGTGCCCTGGCTCAGCGTGTGCAGGATCTCGAAGCCCTGCCGCTGGTGGAACGACTCCTCCTTGCAGATCCGCACCATGCCCCGCGAGTACGGCCCGTACGAGCAGCGGCACAGCGGCACCTGGTTGGTGATCGCGGCCCCGTCGACCAGCCAGCCGATCGCCCCGATGTCGGCCCACGTCAGCGTGGGGTAGTTGAAGATGCTGGAGTACTTCTGCCGGCCGGCGAGCAGCAGGTCGGTCAGCTCCTCGCGGCTCGCGCCGAGCGTCTCCGCTGCGCTGTACAGGTAGAGGCCGTGGCCGGCCTCGTCCTGCACCTTGGCGATGAGGATCGCCTTGCGCAGGAGCGACGGCGCGCGGGAGATCCAGTTGCCTTCCGGCTGCATGCCGATGATCTCCGAGTGGGCGTGCTGGGCGACCTGGCGGACGAGCGACTTGCGGTACGCGTCCGGCATCCAGTCGCGCGGTTCGACCCGCTCGTCGGCGGCTACCCGCGCGTCGAAGGCGCGCTGCAGGTCCTCGTCACCCACGCCGTGGCCTCCCCTCGTCATCTCCAGCATAGCGACTGACCGAACGTTCGGTCTATAGTCGATGCGTGACGACCACGCGCATGCCCTACACTCCGGAGTCGCTGCTCGACATCGCCGTAGGCGTCTTCAACGAGCGGGGGTACGACGGCACGAGCATGGCGAACCTGGCGAGCGCGGCCGGTATCACAAAGTCCGCGATCTACCACCACGTACGCGGCAAGGAGGACCTGCTGCGCCTCGCCGTCGGCCGCGCGGTCGACGCGTTGTTCGAGCTGCTCGACGAGCCCGGCGCGACCGAGGGGCGCGCGGCCGACCGGCTCGACCACGTCGTGCGCCGGACCGCCGAGACTCTCGTACGCGAGCTCCCGTACGTGACCCTGCTCCTGCGGGTACGCGGCAACACCGGCACCGAGCGGTGGGCGCTCGAGCAGCGACGGGAGTTCGATCACCGGGTGGCGGCCCTGGTGCGCGAGGCGATCGAGGCCAGCGAGGTCCGTGGCGACGTCGACCCGCGACTGGCCACCCGACTGCTCTTCGGCATGATCAACTCGATCACCGAGTGGTACCGGCCGAGTGGCGGGAACGCGACGGGCGCCGAGATCGGCCGGGCCGTGTCGACCATCGCTTTCGGCGGCCTGAGGCGGACCTGACCCCGCGCACATCGGGCCCCGGCAACGAGGTAGTCTCGCGGGCGGTCCGCCCTTTTGCGAACCATCCCACCAGCACGTGGCGCAGGCTATGCGTGCGCCCAAAAGACCCTTTCCGTCGCAGGAGTTCCCATGGCACAGCAGAGTTCGAAGACCACCAGGCGGGCCGTCCGTGCCGGGACGGCAGCAGGCAGCGGGCTGACGTCCCTGGGCGAGCAGCGCTACCTCGTCCCGCTCAACCGCGGCAGGCACGCGTACGTGCGCAACCTCACGACTGGCAAGACCAGGCACGTGGCCACCGACTCGCCGTCGTTCGTCGACGAGCTCCGGTCGCTCGCCGAAGGCGGGCACGGCGACAAGCTGCGCGCCGAGCTGGACAAGCTGGCGACGGACTACCCCGGCGAGGGGTGGGACCTCGCGACCAAGCGGCTCGAGGACGAGGGCGTGTTCGCAGCGGCGAGCTGACGGGTCACATGCGTACCCCTTCCGCTCCGGCGTGAGACAGTTATAGGCATGTCCGACCAGGAGCGGGAGGGGTACGACGACACCCCGGGGTACTACTCCCGGACCTACCACTCCTCCCGGCTGAAGCGGCACGGCGACCACGGCGCGAGGCCGCCCAAGGAGCCGCGCCAGCGCCCGGCGCGCGGCAGGACCCCGCGACGCAAGCGCAAGCGCGGCGGCGCACGGCGGATCGTCCGCGTCCTCGTGGCGCTGCTCGTCATCTACCTGCTCATCTACGTCGCGATCGCGGTCATCTCGTACACCAAGCTCGACCGGGTCAGCGCGCTGTCCGACTACAACGGACGCCCGGCGGCGACCCCGGGTCAGGACTGGCTGCTCGTGGGGTCGGACAGCCGGGAGGGCCTGACCAAGAAGCAGCAGCGCAAGCTGCACACCGGCCACACCGGCGGCAAGCGGGCCGACACGATGATGCTGCTGCACATTCCGCAGGGCGGCGGCAAGGCGACGCTCGTGAGCTTTCCCCGGGACTCGTACGTACCCATCCCCGGTCACGGCCACAACAAGATCAACGCCGCGTACGCCATCGGCGGCGGGAAGCTGCTCACCCGCACCATCGAGCAGGTCACCGGCATCCGACTCGACCACTACATGGAGATCGGGTTCGGCGGGTTCGTCGGCGCGGTCAACGGCATCGGCGGCGTCCGCATCTGCGTCAAGAGGACGCTGCACGACCCCGTGGAACACGAGACGTTCAAGAAGGGCTGCCACGTCTGGAAGGGCCGCAAGGCCCTGCTCTACGTGCGTTCCCGGCACTCCTCCGCCCGCGGTGACTTCGCCCGGGTCGAGCACCAGCGGCAGTTCCTCGCCGCGCTGTTCCACAAGGCGTCCTCACCGGGAACGATCCTCAACCCGGTCAAGTTCGGCCGGCTGGCCTTCGCCAGCGCCGAGGGCATTACCGTCGACGAGCACACCGGCCTGATCGATCTCAGCCGGCTGTTCCTCACCATGAGGTCGTCCTCCAACGGAGGGGTACGGAAGCTGACCGTGCCCGTGGCAGGCACCGGGTACGTCCCCGGTGCCGGCAGCGTGGTGCAGTGGGACCGGACCAAGGCGTTGAAGCTGTTCAACCAGCTGGAGCACGACCGCAAGGTCACAGTGCACGGCTGACGCCGGCGCCGCTCGCGTACCCCATCGGCTGCCGTCGGCGCAAGAGCCCCGCCCGATCTGTGCACGAAATCGGGCCTGTGGACGGCTGGAACCGCTCCCCGTCCGATCGCGTCACACTGGCCAGTGCACGACAGCACCAACGGCCAGGAGAGGGGACGGCTCGTGGGTTTCATGACCGTCGAGAACGGCGCGATCGGTCGCGGCGGGCAGCAACAGGGCCTGAACGCGAGCTCCATCAAGCAGCGGCTCATCCAGCTCGTCGGCGAGCTCGAAGCGTCGCAGACGCATTGGAAGGGCGGCTCGGGAAACGCCTTCAACAACGCCAAGAACATCCTGTTCGCCACGTTCGACGAGATCCACTCGAGTACCGGCGCGATCGCGACGGGTCTGGGGCAGTCCCAGACGCACGTGAACACCACGGACGAGACCAGCATGGGCGATGTCTCCGCCGGCTCCAGTGCGGTCAGCGGCATCAACGGCCGGGTCAACGTCAACGTATAAGGGGGTAGCGCACGATGACCGACATGATTCACTGGAACGTCGGCGGCATGCAGGGCCTGAAGGACGCGCAGGATGGCGCGCACGGGAGGTTTAACGGCATCCTCGCCGACATCCAGTCCTGCCGCAGCCAGATGATGGGGCAGTGGCAGGGTGAGGGCACCGCGCCGTTCCTTGCCAAGGAGACCCGACACGAGAACAACTACAGCGACCTGCAGAACGCGTTTCGTAGGCTGATCGGCGCGACCGACACCAGCATCGGCAACGTGCAGGGTTGCTTCAGCAAGGTCAACGGCATCTGGGGGTAGCGCTACGAGCGCCAACAGCCAGTACGACCCCGCCGCGAGCACCGCGGCGGGGTCGTCCGCGCCCCCGGACGGCTCGCACCTACCGCGGGCAGCGACGCAGCAGGCCACCGACAAGGCACAGGTCGAGGGCGAGGCGCTGCGCCGCCGGCAGCTGCTGGCGGCCCTGTGCCACGGCACCGACAGGTCGTGGCGGGACCGCTACCGCGCCTGGCCCGCGTTCGTCGTCGGGCTCGTCATCGCCGCGGTCATCTGCGCCGGTTTCGGCGTCGCCGGCGCGTTCCACAAGCAGCAGCGGCTGGACCGGCAGAAGGAACGCGAGCAGCAGCATTCCCTGAGTCGCCGTCATTTCCCAAATGACCACGTTATGTGGGCTGCTGCCGCATTAGCTTCGAGAAGCTCTTCAAGGACTGAGCGTGCGCTCGCTCGTTGGTCAGGGCACGCAGACGTCCAACGCGGCATGCTCTGTTTCGATACGTATCCCGTTCCCCGCGCCGATCGCGTCGCCGTCGACCTCGCGGTTGACCGGCCCGGAGAGCACGGCGATCTCGATGGTGCGGGCGGTAAACCTGCGTAACCGGGCGTGGTCGCGGCGCCGCAGGGTCTGGTAGATGAGACCGGGCCAGTCACGGGGGCGGCGGGGAGAGACCACGACGATGTCGAGCCTGCCGTCGTCACATCGGGCGTCTGGGGCGAGGGTAAGGCCGCCGTGCAGCTGGCCGACGTTCGCGACGATTACGCAGCGCGCTCTGTACCGGTGCGGTTCGGCGTCGTCGAGGCGCACCGTCACCCGGAAGCTGCCGTCGCGCAGGTGCTGCGCGGCCGAGGCGAGGTAGGCGAGCCACCCGACGGAGCGCTTCAGGTTCTCCGGAGCATCGGCGACCAGGTCGGCATCGAAGCCGAGGCCAGCAGCGGTGGTGAACACCTCACCGTCGGCTCGGCCCAGATCGATGCGGGTTCTGTCGCCGCGGGTAGCGAGGCGGGCGGCGCCCGTGACATCCGTGGGCAGGTGCAAGTTCAATGCGAGCAGGTTGCCCGTACCGAGGGGGACCACGCACATCGCGGTCGATGATCCCGCCAACCCGGCCGCGCACGAACGCACCGTGCCGTCGCCACCGCAGACCAGGATCACGTCCGCCCCATCCGCGACAGCACGCGCGGCCTGGTCTCGGCCAGGCTTGTCGGCCGTGGTCTCCACCCACGCCGGCGCCGGCCAGCCATCATCGGTGAAGACACCGTTGACCTCCGCGACCAGGCTGGTCATGTCCTGCACCCTCGCGGGGTTCACCACCACGACCGCGGTCTTCACCATGCGGGGAAGGATACGAGCACCCACGCGGCGGTTCCCGGCAATGCCCCGAATCGATCCATCGCCGCTCAGGACCAGCCCCCCAGCGCGCTCCCAAATGACCACGTTATGTGGGGCCCGTACGGGTTCTCGATGCCTGCAGGCATCGAGAAGGCGGCATTGGCCTCGAGAAGCTCGTGACCATCTCCGGGTTCCCCTGGCCCGTCGACGAGCGCGCGCCTCTATCGGATGGCGTCGGCCAGCAACTGGACCTGCTCCGGATCGGAGCTGCACGGGAACAGAACCAGCTCGTCGCACCCCGCCCGCTCGTACGCGGCGACAGACTCGCGGATGGCCTGTGCGTCGGTGAGCGCGAGGGAGGCGACCTGGGCGGCATCCCACCCCTCTACGGCGTAGTGATCCAAAAGGTAGGCCTCGGCGTTCTCGCGTGCCCGAGGTCCGAGGGAGAAGTAGGGCTGGGCGAAGAGCCGTGGCTTGCCATCGCGGCCCTGTTTCGCCCACGCCTGCATCACGGCCCCGGCACCAGCACGGAAGGCGTCAACGCCCCGGCTACCTGCGACCCATCCTGCGCCGCGGGACGCCACCCTCGCGTAGACCCGGTCGCTTTGGCCGCCGAAGACGATCTGATCGCGCCCCACGCCGGGTTGCGGACCTATCGCTCCAGCGAACCCCCGGTGCTCCCCTGCCCAGATCCGCGTCATCTCGTCAAGCATCTCGTCGAACCGACGGCCACGTCCGGAGAAGGGCACACCCGAGGCCGCATAGTCATCCTCGTACCCACCAACGGCCATGCCGAGGACGAGCCGCCCTCCGGAAAGGTTGTTGACGGTCGCGATCTGCTTGGCGAGCAAGGCCGCGTTGGCGCGGAAGGGTACGAGCAGGATCGAGGTCATCAGGCTGATCCGCTCGGTCACGGCGGCTGCCGCGCCAAGCGTCACGAGCGGTTCGTTGTTGCCGTACACGAGGCGGTCGATCACACCGAGCGAGGAGAAGCCGCACTCCTCGGCAGCCCTCCCCCACCCCGTGATCTGCTTGCCTCCCGTACCGGGGATGGTCGCGGGCAGGCCGATCCCAATGTTCATTTATGACCTTCCTTCTCGCCGGTGCTGGCGCGGGCGACCTGCACCTGGACGGGCGCGTGCGTACGCCGTGCCCACAGCGCGCGTCCCTCGGGTAGTTTCTGCGGCCGCACGCCGCACACCAGCGGGCCCTCGTTGCGGTCGCCGCTGTGCAGGAATCCCGGCGTGCCGAGGTCGGTGAGCCGCTGCAGCACCGGGTCGTAGATCGCGCGGCCCGCGCCGCCGCTCCGGCGCGACACGACCAGGTGGAAGCCGATATCGCGCGCCTGCGGGAGGTAGTCGCCGAATGGCAGCAGCGGGTTCGCGCTCGTCGTGGCGACCAGGTCGTAGTCGTCGACGATGACGAAGACGTCCAACCCCTTCCACCAGCTGCGCGCACGCAGCTGCTCGGAGGTGAGGTCCGCCGGCGGCAGGCGCTCCGCGAGGCTGCCGGCCAGCTCGCGGCTGACCTGCTCGGTGGCGGGCCCCGCGGTGCAGTACGCGACCAGGTATTCCGGTGGCACGACGTCGAGCAGCGACCGGCGGTAGTCGACGACGACGAAGCCGACCTCGTCCTTCGTCCGCCCGCTCATCAGCTGCCGCACCAGGACCTCGAGCGTGTTCGACTTCCCGGTCTCCGAGTCGCCGAACACGAGCAGGTGCGGGTCGGCACCGGACAGGTTCAAGTACGCCGGCCCCAGCGCGGTCTCCTCGATGCCGACCGCCACCGCGGGCGGTCCCGCGTCGCCCGGCGGCAGCGCGGTGAGCGGCACGTCGTACGGCAGGATCCGTATCGGCGGTGCCCCGCCCTGCGGGTACCTCCGCGCGACGTCGCGTACGGCGTCCCGCTGAGCCTCGGCGAGGTCGGTGACCCAGTCGCTGCCGTCGGTACGCGGCAGCGCTCCCTGGAAGAACAACGACTCCTGGGTGACGCCACGGCCCGGTGTCTCCGCGCCGAGGTTCCTAGCCAGCTGCCGGTCGAGCATCGAGTCGAACGGGTCGTTCAGTCGCAGCTCGACCCGCCCGGCGAACGAGTTCTGCATCCGCGGGCGCACCTCTTGCAGCGTCGCGGACGTCAGCACGACGTGCACGCCGTACGCCAGGCCGCGCGCCGCGATGTCGCTGACGAGCGGCTCGACGTCCTCCAATTCCTCGCGGAACGCACCCCACCCGTCGAGCAGGAGCACGACGTCCCCGAGCGGGTCGCCGTCCAACCTGTTGCCCTGCGCGCGCCAGCGCCGCCACGTGGCCGCGGAGTCGAGGCCCTCCCTGCGGAAGCCCTCCTCGCGCGCCTCGATGGTGCCCAGGAGCTCGTTCATGATCCGGCGCACCCGGTCAGTGTCCAGCCGGGATGCCACGGTGCCGACGTGCGGCAGCTCCTCCAGGGAGCCGAGTCCGCCGCCGCCGAAGTCGACGGCGTAGAAGGCGATCTCTTCGGGCGTGTGCAGGTGCGCCGCGGACAGCATCATCGTGCGCAGCAACGTGGACTTGCCGGACTGCGGCGACCCGACGACGAGGAGGTTGCCGTGCGCTCCGGCCAGGTCGACGAGAAACGGCCGCTGGCGTTGCAGTCTCGGCTCGTCGAGCACGCCGAGCGCGACGCCCAGCGCGGACGGGTCACCGTGCTGCAGCACCGGCTGCAGGACCGAGTCGAGCGGGATCCTGGCCGGCATCGGCGGCAGCCACACCTTGTGCACCGACATGCGGCTCGCCGCCAACCGGTCGACGATCACGTCCAGGACGGTCGTGGCCGTCGCCGTCACCTCCGCCGCGATCGGCCCGTCGTCCTGCCTGGCGCTCTCCGCGCGCGCCTTGGCCATCAGCCCGATCCCGTTGACCGCCGTGTACGGCAGCACCGGCGGTACCTCGGTCTCCCCCACCGCCTGCTCGCTCCCGTCGTACGCCGACGAGACGTGCGCGGCCTTGAACCGGTCGTACACCGTGGTGTCGACCTTGAGGTAGCCGGAGCCCGGCTCGGGCGGCAGGTGGTACGCGTCGGGCGTGCCGATCGCCTCGCGGCTCTCGCCCTCGGAGAAGGTGCGCAGGCCGATGCGGTACGACAGGTGCGACTCCAGGCCGCGGATCTTGCCGACCTCCAGCCGCTGGGTGGCGAGGAGCAGGTTCATCCCGATGCTGCGGCCGATCCGGCCGACCGCGGCGAACAGCTCGGCGAAGTCGGGCTTGGCGGTGAGCAGCTCGCTGAACTCGTCGATGATGACGAGCAGGTACGGCAGCGGCGGCAGGTCCGGGCGCTCCTCGCGTAGCCGGTGGTAGGTGGCGACGTTCGGCAGGTTGCCCGCCTGCTTCAGCACCTCCTGGCGCCGCTGCATCTCCCCGTACAGGGCGTCGCGCATGCGATCGACGAGGGCGAGGTCGTCCTGCAGGTTGGTGATCATCCCGGCGAGGTGTGGCAGCTGCGCCATCCCGGCGAACGTCGCGCCGCCCTTGGAGTCGACGAGCACCATCGCGAGCAGCTCGGGATGGTGCCGGATCGCCAGCGAGCTGACCAGCGTGCGTAGCAGCTCGCTCTTGCCCGAGCCGGTCGCGCCGACGATGAGGCCGTGCGGCCCCATACCGCCCGCCGCGGACTCCTTCAGGTCGAGGACGAGCGGCCGGCCGGCCCCCGTCACCCCGATCGGTACGCGCAGCTGGTCGCGCGGGGCGAGCTTGCTCCACGTCGTGGCGGCGTCGATCGTGCCGACGTCGCGTACGCCCAGCACCTCGGGCAGGCCGACGTCGGAGCCGAGCACCGTCTCGGGCGCGTCGTCGGCAGCCAGCCGCAGCGGCGCGAGGCGGCGAGCCACGGCGGACGGCAGGCCGACACCCGGGGTGTCGGGAGCGAACGCGACGACGGCACCGTCGGGCCGCTGCAGCTGCGCCGGGCCGCTGGGCGGCAGGAGGACGCGCTGGTCGACGTGCGACGGCTCGTCCCTGCGCTCCCCGCAGAGTTGCACCACGTGGATGCCGAGGTCACCGAGCCCGATCGACGGGTCGGGCGACTGGAGCCCGCCGTGAACGGGCAGGAACTCGCCGTCCACCAGGACCAGCAGGTGGTTGCGTACCTGCCGGTTGCCCCGGCTGACCCGGTACTCCTCGACGCGGCGCTCCATGTCCGGCCAGATCATGTCCTGCATGTCCTGCACGGTCGGGGCGACGAGGCGGCCGGGCAGCAGGCCGTCGTCCACCTGCGAGGTCTGAACATGCGGCAGCCACTTCGCGAAACCCCACGCCTCCTCCGTACGCGACGAGCGCACCACCGCGATGCCCAGGTTGTCCGGCGCATGCAGCGCCGTCGCCTGGCACAGCAGCGCGCGCAGGAGCGCGCGGCCGCGCGCCCAGTCCCCGACGATGCTCGTGACGCCCACGGCACGCAGGTCGAGCGTGACCGGCTGGTGGGCCAATGTCGTGCGGCGCTCGACCAGCTGCCGTGCCGCGGCGAGCGAGACCGGGTCGAGGACGGTCATCGGGTCGTCCTGCTCGCCGTTGAAGACGACCTGCAACGCCAGCGGGACTGTGCCGGCGCCGGCGCGCAACGACAGGAAGTCGTCGTCGGCGAGCCTCCGCTCCCAGCGCCGTGCCTCGCTCCCGACGAGGTCGAGCAACCGGTCGGGCTCGGGATGGCTCCACCGTGCCTTGTCCCGCTGGGCAGCAACGGAGGAACGCAACCGGTGCCGGATCGCGTCCACGTAGTCGAGGTACTGCTCCCGCTGGGTGCGGGTCTTCTTCTTCGCGCCGCTGCGCTGGGTCCAGAACATCAGGACACCGATGGCCAGGACGGCGACGAAGATGAGCAGGCCGATCGCGACGAACAGGGGCCGCTCGAGGTTGGTGAACACGAGGAACAGCGCGCCCGTACCCGCCATGACCGGCATCATGATCATGGTGAGTTGCTGGCCGGAGCTCGGCGGGTTCTCGACCTTCGGCGGCGTCGCGAGCTCGATACGGTCCGCCTCGACGGCGGGGGTATCGAGCCGCGCCGGCCGGTGGATCACACTGGTCGACACCCACGCCCCCTCGGGTCGGGTGGGTCTGAATGTGTCATACGGCAGCTAGGGTAACCGCGCGTAACGCACCGCAGATGAGGAGAGAGGGACGAATGGCGCTCGGGTTCAGCACGGTCACCGTCGTGACCGACCAGCGCCGCGTCGACCTCGCGCTGCCGAGCAGCGTGCCGCTAGGCGAGTGGATGCCGGAACTGCTCCGGCTGTGCAACGTACGGACCGACAACGCTCCCGCGGCGTGGCGGCTGGGAGCGGTCGGCGGGCCGCAGCTCGGCCTGGACGCGACGCTGGAGACCGCGGGCGTGATCGACGGCCAGGTGCTGCAGCTGCGGCAGGCGGAGAGCGCGGGCTTTGTCGCGTACGTCGACGACCTCATCGACACGGTCGCGGACAGGGTCGACGATGGCGCGGACCGCTGGACGCCAGCGAGCTCCACCACGCTCACCGCTCTGGTCGCCGCGGGCGGCCTGCTTGCCCTGATGTACACGGGGTTCGTGCGCGGCGGTGCAGGCGGGTTCTCCGCCGGCTTCGACCTGGTGGTCGCGGTGGCGGTCAGCCTCACCGCTGCGCTGTGGGCACGGCGCGAGCACCGGTTCGCTGCGGCGCTTCTCTCGGTCACGGCGCTCGCTTGGTGGACGATGACCGGCGCGGTGGCCGGGGCCCTGGTCGGCGGGACCCCGTTCACGGCGGCCGCGGCAGCCGTCGGGCTCGCGGTCGGCGGTGGCGTGTTACGGGTACTCACGGACGGGCTGGTGGGCCCGTGGGCGCTGGCCTGGCTCGTCGCCGCGCTGTCGCTGGCCACCTCGGTCGTCCTGCTGTTCGGCGTACCGGTGCTGCAGACACTGTCCGCGCTGATCGTGGTGGGAGTGCTGATCCTCGGCCTCCTGCCGATGACCGCGCTGGGTGCCGGTGGGCTCGCCTCCGTCGACTACCGGATCCGTGCCGGGCAGCAGCTGCCCGGACACCAGATCGAACGCGTGGTCCTACGCGCGTCCGCGATCCTGGCCTGGGCGCTGGTCGGCCTCGGCCTGGTGGAGGCCGCCGCGGGTTCGGCGCTCGCGCTGCTCGGTGACACCTGGCCGCGGGCGCTGGCCGTCGCCGCCGGTCTCGCCGTCCTGCTGCGGTCCCGTGCGTACACCCGCCGCGCGCACGCGCTGCCCGTGAGGCTGACCGGTGCGGCGATCATCGCCGCGAGCGCCGCCCGGCTGGTGGTGGACGGCGCGTTGGGCGGGGCGCCGCTGCTCATACTCCTCGCCGCGGTCCTCGTGGGCCTTGCGCTGCTTACTGTGACGAGGATCACGGAGGTTTCAGCCGCTCGACTGCGCCTGCTCGGAAACTACCTGGAGATCGCCGCCGTCATAGTGCTGGTTCCGGTGCTCATGCAGATCTTCGGACTGTTCGCATGGGTACGGGAGCTGGTCCAGTGACAGCGAGCAGAGTGCAGGAGAGTAACCGTGGAGAACGGCGGTTCGGGAACAGCCGGCACCGCGGCCCTTAGAGCGCCGCAGGTGTCGGCGGAGGTCTGCGAGGAGCTGCGGCGGATGGGACTCGCCCCACAGTCGGTCGGCTTGCCGCCCGCACCGCCGCCGAACCCGGCGCAGCGGGTGCAACCAGGGCCAGGAACCTCCACGCACGCGCCGTCGCTCGCTGAACCGGCCGCGCCGAGACAGCACGCGACACAGGCACCCAGCGCTGCGAGCAGGCGCGTCGGTGCCGCACCGAGCGCGGCCTCCATCGCCGGAACGATGCCGCAGAACGTACGCCGCGGCAGCCGCGCTGGACTACGCGGGCTGGTCAACCTCGGCAGCGCCGGACGCAGCATGGCCCAGGCCAGGCTGGTCGAGCGGGCGCAGGCGCACGTCGGGCGGCCCCGCCGCGTCGCGTTCCTCAGCTTCAAGGGCGGCGTAGGCAAGACCACCGTCACCGCGCTCACGGGCCTGTCGCTCAGCGCCGTACGGCGCGGCAGCGTCGCCGCGCTGGACGCCGACCCGGACCGGGGCACGCTGGTGCGTCGCCTCGACGACGTCCAGGCGCCGTCGGTGCGTGACTTCCTGTGGCGGATGTACCAGAGCCCGCAGGCGGACCCGAGACTCGCCACCCACACCACCCAAGGCGGGTTGCACGTCCTCGACTCCGCGCGTTCGCCGGTGCTCGTCGACGCGCCGACGCCGAAGGAGCTGTGGTGGGCGGTACGCACGCTCGAACGTTCCTGCCCCGTCGTGCTGCTGGACTGCGGCACGTCGCTCAGCCACCCGGTGACCGAGGCGATGCTGAAGACGGTGGATGCCGTCGTCGTGGTCACCACGCCGGCTGAGGATTCCGTCGCCGCGTGCGTCTCGACGCTGGGGTGGCTCGAGCGCAACGGCTACGAGCGGCTCGCCAAGGACGCGGCGGTCGCCGTCACCGACGTACGCAAGTCCCGCTTCGACCGGGCACAGCACGCGCAGGTGCAGCTAGAGCTCGGCGAGAAGGCACGTACGGTGCTGGACTTCGGCTTCGACCCCGGCCTCGTCCGCGGCGGCGTGGTCGCCCTCGACCGGCTCTCGATGCGGACGCGGGAAACCGCGCTGGAAGCGGCCGCCTTCACCGTGAGCGGCCACCAGAGCTAGCCGCTCCGGGCGTCCGGGGTGCTGACAGCGAAAGTCGCCAGCACCCCTGCGAGAAGTCCGTAGTACCCAGCCAGGCAGGCCAGCTCCACGAGGGCCTCCTCGCCGAGCAGTTTCCGTACGGATTCGTACGTGCGTTCCGGCACCTCGCCGGACCGTAGCAGCGCATGGACCAGCGCGAGCGCCACGCGCTCGCTCTCGTCGCACGTCTCCGGGACCGCGCCCGTCCGTAGCGCATCCAGCTCCGCGTCGGTGAGCAGACCCTGCTCGCGAGCGATATTGGTGTGCGCGTACCACTCGTAGCCACTGCGCCAATGCGTGGCGACGGTGAGGATGGCAAGCTCGCGAAGCCGCCCGTCCAGGACGCCGGCGAACCGCAGCTGCTCGCCCAGTCGCTGCACGGCGTCACCGACGCCGGGCACCCGCAGCAACGGGTCGAACGGTCCCTGCAGCCCACCGTCTTCGTCCGTGAGCGGAATGGCCTGGCCCGCCCGCGCGCCCCCGGTGAGTGCCTCGTACATCCGGCGCTGCTCCGCGGTCAGCTCCGCAGGGCGGAGCGGCCTCAACCTCGCGCCATCAGGCATTGGCCGTGACGATCCCGTACACGTGGTCGATGACCTCGTCGGTCATCGGCGTGGAAAGGCTCATCAGGCCGTTCGGTGCCACCAGGACGCCGCTGCGGTACAGCCGCCACCAGAACTCCGGCGGCTCGTCAGCGTGAACGCGCAGCAGGGACCCGGCACCGGTCACGTCCATGCCGGCTTTTTTGAGCATGTCCCTGAGACCGTCGCCGAGCTCGTTCAGTCGAGCGACCTCCTCGTGCTGGTACGCGCGCAAGGCCGCGAGGCCCGCGGCCATCGTCACCGGGTTGGCGTTGAACGTGCCGCCCCAGGAGATGCACCGCGAGCGACGCGGGTCGAACAGGTCCATCACCTCCTCGCGGCCGCCGACGGCACCGACCGGGAAGCCACCGCCCACGATCTTCGCGAGCACGGTCAGGTCGGGCGTCAGCCCGTACCGCTGCTGCAGCCCGCCGACCTCGACCCGGAACGTGATCACCTCGTCGAGCACGAGCAGCGCACCGGCCGCCCGGGCGCGCTCGGCGACGAGCTGCGCGAAGTCGTGCGGGACGGGCCGGAGCCCCGCCCGGTTCGGCATCAGGTCGAGCAGCACGCAGGCCAGCCGGTCCCCGTATCGCTCGATTGCCTCTACGAACGCTGCCTCGTCGGCCACCGGGACCGTCACGGACTCCGCGGCCGCGCCGGGCGAGACGCCGGGCTGGTCCGGATCGGTGACCGTGTCGGACGATCCGTGATAGCTGCCGGCGAACCGGAGGATCAGGTCGCGGCCGGTCGCCGCGCGCGCCAGCCGCAGCGCCATCATCACCGCCTCGGTGCCCGAGTTGGTGAACCTCCACCTGCCGGCGGACGGCACCCGCGACCGAAGCTCCTGCGCGAACTCCACCTCGAGCGGTGTCGGGAGCCCGAACGCGGAGCCGCGCGTCACGGTGGCGGCGACCGCTTCCATGACCACCGTGCTCGCGTGCCCGTGGATGAGCGAGGTGAAGTTGTTGTTGCAGTCGATCACCTGGTGGCCGTCGGTGTCGGTGACCGCGCACCCGCCGCCGGTGACCGCGTACGGCGGGCTCGGCGGGACGAACAGCGATGTGCGTGTGTTGCCGCCCGGCAGCGCCTCCCGTGCGGCCGTGCTCAGGTCGTCAGCTCGATCCATCACGCCTCCTCGCAGAGCCCTGCCGACAGCAGCGTATCGGCCGGCGTTGTCGTACCGCCGGTCTACCGTGACGCAATGACTACCTGGAAAGAGTTCGCCGGCGCCGCACCACGGATCGCTGCCATCTTCACCCGCCGCCACACCGCCACCGGCAACCTCTGCATGCTGGCCACGTTGCGTTCGGACGGCTACCCGCGCATCAGCCCGATGGAGCCGCGGTTCTTCGAGGACCAGCTGTGGCTCCTCGGCATGCCCGACACCACGAAGTTCACCGACCTGCACCGCGACCCGCGGTTCTGCCTGCACACCGCGACCGTCGACACCGAGGTCAAGGAGGGCGACGCGAAGCTGTGGGGCGTCGTCCGAGACGTGCGGGACGAGGCGCTGCACGGGCGGTTCGCCGCGGCACTGTTCGAGGAGACCGGCTTCGACCTGCGGGGCAGGGAGTTCGACCACTTCTACGCCGCGGACGTGACCGGCGCATCGGCGGTCGAGGTCGGCGGTGATCACCTGAACATCACGGTGTGGAAGCCGGGCGGGCCGGAACGGGTGGTCCGCAAGGACTAGTGGTCCGTCGCTGATTTGATCTGGTGGAGAGTTTCGCGGCCGCGGCGGACTTTGGCGATGATGTCTTCGGCGGTGGCTTTCCAGATGAATGGCCTCGGGTCGGTGTTCCAGTGGTCGGCCCAGGTTGTGATCGCGTCGACGAGTTCGCAGACACTGGTGAACTGTCCGCGTCGCAGGCGCTTGTCGGTGAGTTCTTTGAACCAGCGTTCGACCAGGTTCAGCCACGAACTCGAGGTCGGGGTGAAGTACAGGTGCCAGCGGCGCCGGTTCTTGTGGGCCAACCATGTGGCGATCTCCGGGGCCGAGTGGGCCGAGAGGTTGTCGAGTACGACGTGCACGGCCAGCCCGCGCGGCACCGAGTCGTCGATCTGTTTGAAGAACCGCAGCACGTCCTTGGCGGTGTGACCCTTGTTCAGATCGGTGAGCACCTGCCCGGTTGCGATGTTCATCGCCGCGAACAGGTCGATGGTGCCGTTGCGTTTGTAGTCGTGGGTCATCGTGCCCGCCCGGCCGCGTTTCATCGGCAGCGACGGCTGGGTGCGATCCAGCGCCTGGCATTGGGTCTTCTCATCGAAGCTGAACACCACCGCCCGCGCCGGCGGGTTCAGATAGAGCCCGACGACATCGACCAGCTTCTCCTCGAACCGCGGATCATTACTGATCTTGAACGTATCGACTCTCCACGGCTTCAGGCCGTGATCGGCCCAGATACGCGCCACGGTGTCCTTACCGACACCGACCCGCGCCGCCAGCGACCTGGTACTCCAGTGCGTCGACCCGTCTGCCGGCCGCTCCTGGCGCGTGAGCCGCAACACCTCCGCGACCGTGCCCGGCGGCAGCGACGGCTTGCGTCCCCGGCCCTTACCGATCACCCCGATCCCGCCAGGGCCGCTCTGCGCGAACCGGGCCCGCCAGCGGCGCACCGTGTCCGAGTCGACCCCGCACTCGCGAGCGACCTGTTCATTGGCCACACCATCCGCGGCCAGCAGCAACGCCTTCGCCTGCACCACCTTGCGGTGCGCCAACGTCGTCGACCGCGACATCCGCACCAGCTCGGCACGCTGCTCCGCATTGACCGGCAACGCCGGCGCCGTCATCGTTGGCATAACCACAGGTTACCGCACTATTTCACAGACACACCACTAGGGCCCCGCTCGCACGTCGACGTCGGGGAAGGTAGGCACCTGGTAACGCATGTGCACCCGATGCTCGGCGTGCGTGGCCGCGTGCCGCGCGATCTCCTCCAGGGTCGTCACCCAGATGCCGTCGAGCTCTCGCACCGCCTCGATCAGCCGCTCCAGCGCCGCGGCGCGCGACGGGCGCCCGGAGAGGAAGGGGTGGTTGGTGAGCACGAAACAGCCGCCTTCGGCATGCCGGGCTTCCGCGTCCAGCCGCCACATCTCCAGTGCCTTGGCGGGGCTCTCGATGAGGCCGCTGCCGGTGAAGCCGGGGTAGAATCCGTACTGTTCCCAGTCGTCGAGCGCCCAGTCGATCGGGATCTCGACGAGCTCGCCGGACGGCGTGGTGAACCGGTACGGGACGTCCTCGTCGAGGAGGCTGGAGTCGTAGAGGAAGTCCCGCTCGGCCAGCAGGCCCGGCGTGTGCCAGTTCATCTCCCACCACGGCGCCCGATAGCCGACGGGCCGCACTCCGACGCGGTCGAGTGCCGCGAGCCCCCGATCGATATAACGCGCTTCGGTTTCCGCGTCGATACCCTGCATCGGCTCGTGGAAGTACCCATGGTGGGCCACTTCATGGCCATGGGCCACGATCGCCCGGACGGTGTCCGGATAGCAGTCCGCGGTGAAACCGGGGACGAAGAAGCTCGCACGCACCTGTTGCCGGTCCAGGATGCGCAGCAGGCGCGGAACCGCCACCCTGGGTCCGTACGAATGGAACCCCATGAGGGACATGCGGCGCACCGCCGCCGGGTCCTGCGCGAGCACGCACGACTCCGCGTCGACGTCGAAGCTGAACGAGGCCGCGGCGGTGTAACCGTCCGGCCAGGGCAGGCTCGCCGGACCGGGCTCGCGTTCGTCTTGCTCGGTGGATCCCTGCGCGGACACCGGCCTCACACCCCGAGCACGTTCTGCTCGGGGCCGTACGGGAACCCGGTGATGTCGTCGGCTCCCGCCTCCGTCACGACCAGGATGTCGTGCTCGCGGTAGCCCCCTGCCCCGGGCTCGCCCTCGGGGACCATGATCATGGGCTCCATCGACACCACCATGTTCGGTTCGAGCACCGTGTCGATGTCCTCGCGCAGCTCGAGACCCGCCTCGCGGCCGTAGTAGTGGCTCAGGACGCCGAATGAATGGCCATACCCGAAGGTGCGGTTGCCGAGCAGACCGTGCGCGGCATAGATCTCGTTCAGCTCGGCGGCGATGTCCTTGCACACCGCTCCCGGCCGGATGAGTTCGAGCCCGCGCCTGTGCACCTCGCAGTTGGCCTCCCACAGCCTCAGCGACTCCGGGTCGGGCCGGCCGTAGAACAGGGTCCGTTCCAGCGCCGTGTAGTAACCGGCGATCATGGGGAAGCAGTTGAGGCTCAGGATGTCACCGTGCTGGACCCGCCTACTCGTCGCCCAGTTGTGCGCACCGTCGGTGTTGATGCCGGACTGGAACCACACCCAGGTGTCGCGCAGCTCCGCATGCGGGTACGTCTTCGCGATCTCCCGCACCATCGCCTGGGTGCCTGCCAGCGCTACCTCGTACTCGGGCACCCCTTCACCGACCGCGTCGGCGACCGCGGCACCACCGAGATCGGCGATGCGGGCACCCTGCTTGATCAGGGCGACCTCCTCGTCGGACTTGACCATGCGATGGGCCATGCAGGCGGGCGCGATATTCACGAACTCGACATCCGGAAGCGCCGCCTGGAGCTTCTGGCGCATCTCCAGGCTCATATGGTCGTCCTCGACGCCGACCCTGCCGGCTGCGGCCCCGGCGTGGCGGATCAGCTCGCACACGGCGAAGACGAAGTTGTCGCGCTGCCAGTCGGTGTACACGACGTTGTCGCCGAAGCTGCGCCGGTACGGTTCACCCGCGTCGATGTTCGCGGAGACCGTCGTGTGGTCGTCCTGGGTGACGACCAGCGCGTACGACCGGCCGAACGAGGTGTAGAGGAAGTCGCTGTAGTAGTTGACGTTGTGATAGCTCGTAAAGACGGCTGCAGCGATATCGTTCTCGGCCATGTGCTTTCGCAGCGCGGTATTTCTCCGCTGCATCTCCGCCGCGGAGAAGGTCGGCTCGACCTTCGCACCGTTGGGGATGGCCTTGGTCCGCTCCAACACCACTGATCTCACTCCAAACCGATTTCGGTTGCCGCGATTACAAACGACTGGCGGGTCAGGTTCGCTCGCCAGCCGGCTGCACACCAGGGACGGCAGCGGTGTACGCGCGCTCGACGCGTGGGCCGAGCAACGCGTAAATACCACCTGCTGTGAGTCCGCCCGCGAGCCAGGACAGGTCGACGCCGCCGAGCGCCTTGGCCGCGAAGCCCTGGAAGACGGGCAACCCCCCGTACATGAACAACCACGTCGCGAAGATCCCCACGAAGAACGCGATGATGGCGGCCCAGTTGATGTCCGGGAGCCGGCTCGTCCCGACGGGCTCGAAGAGGCGCTCAGGGTCGATCTTCCGGCGCGCGATCCCGTAGTAGTGCACCAGCATGATCCCGCCCCAGGTCGCTATCCACGCGACAACGCTGCCGAGAAAGGCATCGAGCGTTGACGCGAGGTCCTGGCGGAAGATGAACCCCACGACGCAAGCCATCGAGACCACGCCGACGATTACGCTCAGGTGGCGCCGTTTGATCTTCAGGTCGAGCGCCTGGGTCGCGACGGAGAACGTGTAGACGTTCAAGACGTTGGTGGCGATCGGGCCGTGGATGACGAGGAAGAGCACCGGAATCGCGAGTGCCCCGAAACTGTCCACGACGAGCTTGCCCGGATCGATCTCACCGCTGTATGTCGCGAGGCTGGCTCCGAGAATGCCGAGCCACACCACCGGCAGGAACTGGCCGAAGGCGCTCACCAGGTACAGCTTCGCCGGCGGGACACGGCGGCTCACGAAGCGGGAGTAGTCGGCAGCGTAGGTGAACCAGGTGATGCCCCACCCGATCCCGATGATGGTCATGACGGCGGTCATGGCCGCCCACTTCTGCGGCCCGGCGAGAACGTGGCCCGGTGGTCCGGCGTAACCCCAGTCGATGTCGAGCGTGCCCCAGGCCACGACCGACATCACGATGAGGATGAGCACCGTCACCGGCACCGTCCAACGCTCGAACGCGGCGATCGCGCGGTAACCCAACCAGGAGATGACCACCTGGACGGCCATGATCACCGCGGCGACCAGGATCCGCCAGCCGGTGTTCGGCTGTGCCGGGTCGACCGCGCCGAGCTTGCCGAGCAGGGCCATCACGAGGTCGAGCACGATCCAGGTGTTGACCGCACACCAACCCATCACGAGTGCCGCCTGGATCACCGCGGGCAGGTAGTTCCCGCGCCTGCCGAAGGCAGCGCGGGACAACACCATGCCGGTGACCCCGGTTCGTTGCCCCATCAGGACGAACAACCCGAAGATCGACATGCCGATGAGGTTGCCGACCGCGATCACGAGCACGGTATCGAGCAGGCCAAGGCCGAATTCGATACCCAGGGCGCCCAGGACCCAGTTGATCGGCGCGATGTTCGCGCCGGCCCAGATCCAGAACTGCCCCCCGACCCTGGTCGTACGCGCCGCCTCCGGGATCGGCTGGAGCACCTGCTCGACGCTGTGCATCGACACGCTGTGATCGTCGCGCTCGTCGGTGTCCATCTCGGCCTCCACGGGGCGTCCAGCCGTTACGTTCATAGTTGTAGAACCTGCCGCGGACGGCAAGGTACGGTTTGTCAGTCATCACGACTCAATCAGGTGACAATGCGTCATGCCCATCACCCTCTCCACGGTGCTGCGGCACCCCAGCCTGCGCGCCGCCGACCCGGTCGTCCGTTCCGGCGAGGACGCGCTCGACCGCCCCGTACGGTGGATGCACTCCAGCGAGGTCTTCGACATCGCTCACCTGCTGCGCGGCGGCGAGCTGCTGCTCACCGGCGGCGTGGTGCTCGCTCGCGCCAGCGCCAAGCAGCAGCGCCGGTACGTGCGCGAGCTGGCGGCGAGGCAGGTCGCCGCGGTCGCGATCGAGACCGGCGGCCCGCTCCCGCAGATCCCGCCGGGCCTCTGCGACGAGGCGAAACGTCTCGGCTTCCCGGTCATCGAGCTGCGCAAGGTCGTCCCGTTCGTCGAGGTCACCGAGGCGATCAACGGGCTCCTGGTGAACCAGTCCGTCGAGCGACTACGGCTGGCCGACTCCCTGTCCCGGACACTGTCCGCCAGGCTCGCCGAGGGTGCTGACGTACAGCTGCTCGCGGACGAGTTGGCCGGCATCGTGCACGCCGACGTCACGGTGCTCGACCCGTCCGGGGCGGTGGTCGGGGCGTCGGCGGGCGGAGAGGACCTCGACCTGGCCGCTGCCCGCTCGGACGGCATCGTCACGTCGGCGGTCGCTGTGCACGACATCAGCGTGGGAACGCTCGTGCTGCGGCCCTGGCCGGACAGCGATCCGGCCCTGGTGGCGGCAGCGGCTGACCGCACGCCGGTCGCCTTCGGCCTCGCGATGCTACGGAGCAGACCCCCGACGCCGCGCGAACGCGCCGGTCGCGAGCTCGTCCGCGCGCTGCTGGACGGGCCGGCCGACGGCGCGCACCTCCTGCGCAGCGCCCGAGCGGCCGGGCTGGAGGACGGCGTACCGCTCGTCGGCCTGGCCAGCCGGGCACACGCCTACTCGACGGGCGCCGGAGCTCTCGAAGCGGCGCTGCGCCGCCACGGCCGCGTCGCGGCGAGCCTGTGGCGAGACGACGAGTTCGACGCGGTGGTCTGCCTGCCGGGCGACCCGACACCTGCGCGCGCCGGGTTGATCGCTGATCTGTCCAGCCTGTTCGCCGACGACGCGGCGGCGCTCATCGCGGTCGGGCCGAATGCGCGTGCGCTCGGCGAGGCAAGCCACAGCCTCACCGAAGCACAGACCTGCCTGGACCTCGCTCCGCTCCTGGGTTACGAGGGCCACGTGGACGCTGATGAGTTGGCAGTGGAACGCCTGACGCACAAGCTCGGGAGCCGGTCGGCATTGCGCGGCTTCGTCGACGAGCAGATCGGTGACCTCGTACAGGCCGACAGGCGGCACGGGTCGGCTCTGGTGGACACGCTCGACGCGTACCTGACCTGCGGCTGCAACAAGACGGCCACGGCGCGGGCCCTGCACCTGCAACGACAGTCGGTCTACCACCGGCTCGACCGCATCTTCGCGACGCTCGGTACGGATCCGACAGGCACGCCGGCCCTGGCGGGCCTGTTCCTCGCGGTGCGCCTGCACAAGATGCTCGCGCTCATCCCCGATACGCCACACCGCGGCGAACCCTAAGCCGCTACGCCTCGCCGATGTCCTCGTTCCAGACCTCGGGACGGCGGTCGATGAACTCGGCCATCAGCTGCGCGCACTCGTCGGAGTCGAGGTTGACCACCTCCACCCCGTTGCTGCGCAGGAGGTCCTCCGCACCGGTGAACGTCCGGTTCTCGCCGAGCACCACCCGTGGGATCCCGTACAGCAGCATCGCGCCGCTGCACATGACGCAGGGCGACAGCGTGGTGTACATGGTGGCGCGGGCGTACGTCGACGCGGGCAGGCGACCCGCGTTCTCCAGGCAGTCGGTCTCACCGTGCCGGATCGCGCTGCCCTGCTGCATCCGCCGGTTGCGGCCGGTAGCGAGCACCTCGCCGTCGACGACCAGCGCCGCACCGATCGGTACGCCGCCCTCGTCCCGGCCCTGCCGCGCCTGGTCGACAGCGACCGCGAGGAACCGCTCGTCGTCGGTCACCCGGCCAGCGTAGCGCCGGCTTGCACGTGGGCTGCCAGATATGCCCTAGCATCGAGGCGGGCGGAGGTGAGCGATGACGGCGAGGCATCTGCCGCGGGTCGCGGAGCTGCGTCCGCTCCTGCGGTGGCGCCGGCTCCCGCTGGATCCCACCAGCCGCCGGCTGAGCCAGGCGCACACCATCAGCGACCTCCGGCGGATAGCCGCTCGCCGCACGCCACGAGCGGTGTTCGACTACACCGACGGCGCCGCCGAACAGGAGGTCAGCCTGCGACGTGCACGGCAGGCGTACCGACAGGTGAGGTTCCACCCCGCAGTGATGCGCGACGTCAGCGGCGTGGACACCAGCACGACGGTACTCGGCCGGCAATGGGCGCTGCCGTTCGCGCTCGCCCCGACCGGGTTCACCCGGTTGATGCAGCACGAGGGCGAGCGCGCAGCCGTCCGCGCTGCGGAGCGGGCCGGCGTCACGTACGCACTGTCCACCATGGGCACCACCTCCGTCGAGGAGGTGGCCGCCGAAGCACCCGGGGCGCGCAAATGGTTCCAGCTGTACGTGTGGCGGGATCGGGTGGCCGGCAAGGACCTCATCCAGCGTGCCTGGGACTCCGGGTACGAGGCGCTGATCGTCACCGTCGACACGCCCGTCGCGGGCGCACGGATGCGCGACGTACGCAACGGGTTCACCATCCCGCCCGAGCTCACCCCGGCGACCGTCGCGGACGCCGCACTGCACCCGGCGTGGTGGTTCAACCTGCTCACGACAGAACCGCTGACCTTCGCGTCCTTGCACCGGTGGAGCGGCACCATCGCCGAGCTGGTCAACCAGATGTTCGACCCCTCGGTGACCTTCTCCGACCTCTCCTGGATGCGGGACGCGTGGCCGGGTCCGCTGGTCGTGAAGGGCATCCAGAACACCGCAGACGCCGTCGCGGCGGTGGAGCACGGCGCAGACGCGGTCGTCGTGTCCAACCATGGCGGCAGGCAGCTCGACCGCACGGCGGCACCGCTCGAGCTGTTGCCGGCCGTGGTGGACGCCGTCGGCGACCGTGTCGATGTTCTCCTCGACAGCGGCATCATGCACGGCGCGGACGTGGTCGCCGGCCTCGCACTCGGTGCCAGCGGCTGCCTGGTGGGGCGGGCCTACCTGTACGGGCTGATGGCCGGCGGCGAGCGCGGAGTGGAGCGGGCCATCGCGATACTCGCCGAGGAGCTGGGCCGCACGATGCAGCTACTCGGCGTCCGCAGCGTCGAGGAGCTCGATCGGTCGTACGTATCCCTGCACGGCTGAGCTCTTGAAGGAGGCACCGTATGGAGGTCACCCAGTTCACTCCCACGCCGGACCAGTACGCGTGGACCTTCGGCGGGTACGCCCCCGTGCGCAGGCTGAGGCCGGGCACGGCGCTACGGCTGTGGACCGAGGACGCGTTCGGCGGCAGGCTCACGACTACCGCGGACAAGCCCAGCGAGACCCTGACCATGCCGTTCGTCAACCCGCAGACCGGGCCCTTCTACGTCGAGGGGGCGGAGGTGGGGGACACGCTCGCACTCCATTTCGTGGACCTCACGCCCGCGCGCGACTGGGCGGCCTCGTCGACCATTCCGTTCTTCGGCGGCCTGACGAGCACCGACCGTACGGTGACGCTGCAGGACGCGCTGCAGGAACGCACCTGGATCTACCAGCTGGATCGCGCGCGCGGCACCGTGGCCTTCGCCGCCCAGGGCAGCGGGCACGTGCTCGACCTGCCGATCGTGCCGATGCTGGGGACGGTCGGCGTCGCGCCCGCCGGGCTCGAGGCGCGCTCATCGCTGGTGCCGGACAGGTTCGGCGGCAACATGGACACGCCGCTGATGCGCGCCGGGTCGACCTGCTACCTCGGTGTGAACGTCGAGGGTGCGCTGTTCTCCGTCGGTGACGGGCACTACCGACAAGGTGAGGGCGAGGCGTGCGGCACGGCCGTCGAAGGCGCGATGGACGTGACGCTCGTCGTCGAGCTGGTCAAGGGCCAGGCACCGGCGTGGCCGCGGATAGAG
>JBOHBN010000316.1:0-26093 GCA_050698355.1 Streptosporangiales bacterium
CGTCGACGATGAAGACCTCGCCGTTCGACACGACGTAGTCCTTGTCGCGCTTGTACAGCTCCTTCGCCCGGATCGCGTTGTTCAGGAAGCTGACCAGCTGGGAGTTCCCGGGCTCGTACAGGTTGTCGATGCCCAGGTGGTCCTCGACCTTCTCGACGCCGGGCTCGAGGACGCCGACGGTCTGCTTCTTCTCATCGATCTCGTAGTCGTACCTGTCGCGCTCGCGCCACTCCTCGTCGTCCGTCGGCTTGAGCAGCCGGTCGGGCAGGCGGCGCATGCGCGGGACCACCTTGGCGAACTCCTGGTACCACTTGGTCGGCATGTCCGCGGCCCCGCTGATGATCAGCGGGGTGCGCGCCTCGTCGATGAGGATGGAGTCGACCTCGTCCACGATGGCGAACGCGTGGCCGCGCTGCACGCAGTCGTCGAGCTGTGACGCCATGTTGTCGCGCAGGTAGTCGAACCCGAACTCGCTGTTGGTGCCGTAGGTGATGTCGGCGAGGTAGGCGTCGCGCCGAGCGGCGGGTGCCATCTCCGCGAGCACGACGCCGATCTCGAGGCCGAGGAACTGGTGCACGCGGCCCATCCACTCGGCGTCGCGCTTGGCCAGGTAGTCGTTGGTGGTGATGATGTGCACACCGTTGCCGGCCAGCGCATTCAGGTACGCCGCGAGCGTGGATACGAGCGTCTTGCCCTCACCGGTCTTCATCTCCGCGACGTTGCCCTGGTGGAGGGCGGCGCCGCCCATGATCTGCACGTCGAAGTGCCGTTGGCCGAGGGTCCGCTTGGCCGCCTCGCGTACGGTGGCGAATGCTTCGGGCAGCAGGTCGTCGAGAGCCTCGTCGTTCTCCAGCCGCTTGCGGAAGTCGGAGGTCTGGCCGCGAAGCTCCTCGTCCGACATCTCCAGGAAGTCCTCCTCGATGGAGTTCACCTGGTCAGCGATCCGCCGGAGTCGGCGCTGCTGCTTGCCCTCGCCTACGCGGAGGACCTTGTCGATCAGTACCGGCACTGGAAATGACTCCTCGAGAGTTCCTGACACTGGGTATACGTGACCCACTCCCATGGTAAAGGGGTAAGGGGGGCGAGCCCATAGGCACTGTCGGCGCGCTTCAGCGTACCCGGCATACTGGCCCGGCGGCGTCCGACAGGATGCTCGGCGGCGGATCGATCGAAAGGCGTGGGAGCAGGCGATGGCGGAGGAGGGCCACACCAGAGGGCGGCCGAGTTCGTGGGTGGCCGTCGGGATCATCCTGGCCGGGTTCGTGCTCGGCGGGGTCGCGCTCATCGTCAGCCAGTGGTGGATGTTCTGGGTGGGCGTGGGGATCGCGGTTGTCGGCGGCATCATCGCGCTTGCCGGTGACATCTTCTCCAATGTCGAGCTCGACCCCATCGTGCCCGGTGAGGAGCACGTGAGCCCGGTCAAGGGCGAGGTCACCGCGACGGCGCCGGGCGGCCTGAAAGCAGACAAGACCTCACCCGGCAACCCGGAGGGCTCGGAAGCCGCCGAGGGCCGAGCCAGCGCCTGAGCCGCCCGACGGATCGACGCCTGCCTGAGTGTCAGTAGCTGGTCGTAGCCTGCCTCGCGTGACTGCCACCGCCGCCGCTGCCGTGCCCCGCCCGTGACCTTCCTGAGCGCCACCGACGCGCGCCGGCTGGCGCTGCGCGCGCAGGGGCTGCTCGGACCGCGGGATCGCGCAGGCGGCACCGCAGGGGTACTGCGCCGGTTGGGTGCGGTGCAGCTGGACACCATCTCCGTGCTCGCCCGCTCGCATGAGCTCGTTGCGTACGCGCGGCTGGGCGCGGTCGGGCGCAAGCGGGTGGAGCGGTCCTACTGGACCCGCCCGGCAGCCACCTTCGAGTACTGGTCGCATGCAGCGTGCATCCTGCCGATCGGTTCCTGGCCGGCGTACGCGTTCCGTCGGCGCGCGCGCCGACGGAAGGGCCAGCGCTGGCACCAGGTCTCGCGGCAGGCGTGCCGTGAGGTGCACGCGCAGCTGCGCGGGGAGGGAGCGCTGACCGCCTCCGACCTCGGCGGCGCGAAGAACGGCGGGCCGTGGTGGGACTGGTCGGAGGTGAAGATCGCCGTCGAGTGGCTGCTGGACGTCGGTGAGGTCGCCTGCGTGGAGCGTCGTGGCTGGAAGCGGGTGTACGACCTGCCCGAGCGCGCGGTACCGGCGGAGCTGCTCCGCGATGACCTGGAAGACGACGCGTGCCTGCGCGAGCTGCTCGGCCGGGCGGGGAGCGCGCTCGGCGTGGCCACCCGCGCAGACCTCGCCGACTACATCCGGGTGACGACCGACCAGGTCGACCGGCTCGCACCGGACGCGGGCCTGGTCCCGGTGACGGTCGACGGTTGGCGCGGCACCGCCTGGGCCGACCCGGAGGCACTGGCGACGCCGGTGACCGGACGCTGCCGTACGACCTTGCTGTCCCCGTTCGACTCGCTGGTGTGGGACCGGCGGCGCACCGAGCGGGTGTTCGGCTTCACTCACCGGCTGGAGGCGTACGTGCCGCGGCCGAAGCGCGTACACGGCTACTACGCGATGCCGTTGCTCGCCGGGGGCGAGTTGCTGGGCCGCGTCGACCCGGCGCGGGAGGGAGCGACGCTGGTTGCCCGCCAGGTGTCACTGACCAGGGGCTCGGCCGTGCGGCCGATGGCCACCGCGCTGCGGGAGGCCGCGCGGTGGGTGGGGTGCAGCGCGGTGCGCGTCGAGCGGGTGTTCCCGGAACGCCTGGCGCCGGCATTGTCCGCAGCGGTCTCCTAGGTACTGGTATACAGGCTGGGTGCCGGTACGGATCGGGACGTCGGGTTGGCAGTACACCGACTGGCGAGACGTGCTGTATCCGCCCGGGCTACCGCAGCGGTTGTGGCTCGAGCGGTACACCGAGTGGTTCTCGACGGTGGAGAGCAACAACGCGTTCTACCGCCTGCCCAGTGTCGACCAGTTCGTGCGGTGGCGGGAGCGGACACCGCCGGGCTTCGTGATGGCGGTCAAGGCCAGCAGGTTCCTGACGCATGTGAAGCGGCTACGCGATCCGGAGGAACCGGTCGACCGGCTGCTACAGGCGGTCGACGGGCTCGGTGATCGTCTCGGGCCGATCCTGCTGCAACTACCCCCGACCCTGCAGGTCGATCTCGACCGGCTGGATCGCTGCCTGCGCTGCTTCCCACCGCAGGTACGCGTCGCCGTGGAACCGCGGCACCGATCGTGGTGGTTCTCCGAGACCCGCGCGCTGCTCACCGAGCGTGGTGCCACGCTGTGCTGGTCAGACCGACTCGGGCGGCCACAGTCCCCGCTGTGGCGTACCGCGGACTGGGGATACGTTCGCTTCCACCAGGGCCGGGCGAAGCCGCTGCCCGGCTACGGTGACGCGGCGCTTCGCTCCTGGCTGGGCCGGGTCGAAGGCGCCTGGAGCCGGGAGCAGGACGTCTTCGCCTACTTCAACAACGACCCCGGCGGCGCCGCGGTGCGCAACGCTCTCCGGTTCGGCGAGCTGGCCAGCCGAGCCAGCCGGAGTGACTGACCGTACCGGACTGCGCACAGCCGGCTCAGATCTCGTCGAACAGCTTCTCCCGAACGGCGTACATCGCGGCCTGCATCCGGGAGTGCAGCTGCAGCTTCTCCAGGATGTTGCGCACGTGGTTCTTCACTGTGTTGTCGGAGATGCACAGCTCCTCGGCGATGTCCCTGTTCGCGAGGCCGCGGGCGACCAGCTGCAGCACCTCCATCTCCCGGCCGGTCAGCCGAGGAGCGGGGACCGTGCGGTCCTTCCGCTTCGCGATCGTTGCGAACTCCGAGAGGAGCTTGGACGCCATCGACGGGGGGATCAGGGACTGGCCCTCGTACACGGCGCGTACAGACGCCGCGACCTCGTCGACCGGGATCGACTTGAGCAGGTAGCCCGACGCCCCCGCCTTGACGGCCTCGAAGAGATCCTCCTCCTCGTCACTCACGGTGAGGATGACGATCTTCGCCGTGGGCACGTCGGCCCGGATCGCCGAGCACGCGTCGATGCCGTGCCGACGCGGCATCCGCACGTCCAACAGCACCACGTCGGGCACGAGCTGCGTGGCCATCCGCGCTGCCTCTGCCCCGTCACTGGCTTCGCCGACGACCTCGATGTCGGTCTCCTGCTGGAGGATCAGCTCGAGCCCGCGGCGGAACAAACCATGATCGTCGACGAGGAGCACTCGGATCTGCGCTGCCCGCGGCTCCAACTCGACCGTGCCGGCACGCGCCGACGAGAGATTCTCCATCACCGTCTGTCCTGCCACGCTCTACCCCCCGACCGATGGCTCGTCTAGCCCTTGTTTACGTGGTTGACGCTTGCCTCCTCCAATCGGATGACACCGTAATCGTATCCGTGTCTCCGGTACACCACACTGGCCTGATCTGTGGCGGTATCGCGGAACAGGTAGAAGTCGTGACCGACCAGTTCCATCGCCAGCAACGCCTCGTCGAGCGACATCGGCCCGGCCTTGTGCGTCTTCTCCCGGACGACGAGCGGGCCGTCACCTTCCATCTCGATCGGGACGACCGGCCCCTCCTGGTTGTCGACGACGGTCGCCTTCTGCTCGGCGACCTCGGACTGGGCCGCCGGCTCGGCCCGGCCGCCCGTACCGTCCGCCGAGCGCGACACGAGCTCGGCGGCGAGCGGTGCGGTGGCCTCCGCCACCGACACCGGCGCACGCGAGCCCCGGTGGATCTTGCGCTTGTCCTTGAGCTTGCGCAGACGCGCTTCCAGCTTCCCCCAGGCCCCGTCGAGTGCGGCGTACGGGTCCTGCGCGCACGCCTCGGCGCGCACTACCGGCCCGCCCGAGCGCACCGTGATCTGCACCCGGTCGCTGGTCTCGGGCTGGCGCGGGTTGCGCTCCTTGCACACCTCCACGTCGATCCCGATGATCCGGTCGTTCAACCGCTCGACCTTCGCCAGCTTGTCGTGCACGTGGTTGCGGAAGCGCTCGGGCACCTTCGTCCGGTGCCCCTTGACAACGATCTGCACGGAAGTTCCCCCTTTGTCAGACTGCTGAGGCGACGTCCTTCGAACGTGTCGTGGAACCCGTCCCGGGTGACTACCCGGAACCGACGGGCGCCGAACACCGCCGGTGTGTGATTCGCGAGCGGGGAGCTGACCGGGGGTACGGCATCGCCGGACCCGCGGGTGGTCTGCGCCATGCGACCACCTCCCGCTGACGTACGACCTCGAAACGCCCTCATGCCGAACGCTAACCGAGTCCGGGCGCGCTGTCAGCGGCGCATTTCCGGTCGCCCGCTCCTCCGGGGTTCCGGACGGCCCGGCAACCGGGTCCCGAGCGGGGTGGTGGGCGTGGTGGCGAGCGGATACCACACCGGCAGCCCACTCCCCGCGACGAGTACCTACTTCCCACGGCCTGCAGGCAATGATCGTGGGAAAGGTACCCGTTGCCCGCCACGGGTAGGCTACCCACGATCATGAGCGGCCCCAAGCCGCCAGCCGCTCAGCTGCCACCTCCGCCCGGGCCTCAGCTGCCGCGTCCGGCCCGCGCCGTGGCGGCCACCACCGCGGCGCCCGCGACGATGGCCCCGGCGGCGCGTAGGGCACGGGCCGCCTCGGTGAGCGTCGCCCCAGTCGTGACGACATCGTCGACGACCAGCACTTGCCTTCCCCCGAGCAGCCCGCGCGCCCACCGCCGCACGGCGAACGCTCCGGAGAGGTTGGCCGAACGCGCCGCCGCGTCCAGTCCCGCCTGGTCGGCCACCCGCCGGGTGTGGTCGAGCACCGTCGCGTACCGCGCCGCGAGCCCGGCCGCGCGCATCTCCCCCACCGCGGCCGACAGCATCCGAAGGACGGGATCGTACCCGCGCTGCGCGGTCCGCCTCCTGGTCGAGGGCACCGGCACGAGCAGCAACTCCGCACCCGGCGGGGCGTGCGCGGCCGCCGCGCCCACGGACCGGGCGAGCGCGCTGCCGAGCGCGTCCGCCAGCGCCACGCGCCCGCGCTCCTTGTACGCGATGACCGCGGCCCGCACCGGCCCCTCGTAGGCGGCGACCGCCCACACCGGGGGAAGCCCGCGGGGCGCCGGCGTGGGCGTGCACCGCCGCACGACACCGGACAGCCGGCCGGCGCAGGCGTCGCACAAGCGGCCGGGCATGCGTGTGCAGCCGGCGCACCACTCCGGCAGGACCAGATCGAGCAGGGCGCCCAGCAGTGGGCGCAGGAACGCGTTCATGCCCTGGTATCGACGCGAGGGCAGGGCGTCCGCAGGGTCAGCGCAAATCTGTGGATACGGGCGCGCCGGCCCTGCCCACCTACCGGTTGTTGCGCGCCACCTGCGGGTCAGGCATGCTCGGTCGCCAACCGGACACCGAAGCCGGTCAGCACTGTGGCCGTCGCGCCGTCGAGCGCGCGGCGCACCCGCCGCCGCGCGAGCCAGCGCCGTGCGCGGTGCATCAAGGTCACGAGTACCAGGAGGTACGAGAGGCTCAGCGTCGCGTGGCTGAGCGCGAGGACGAGCAGGACGCCAACTCCGGCACCCGGCGTGAGGAACTGGGGCAGCACAGCCAGGTAGAACGCGAGGACCTTCGGGTTGGTGATGTTGGACAGGAATCCCTGGCGCCATCCGGTGAGGGCCGCCGCCCGGCCGGCGCGGCCTTCCCTGGCATCCGGTCCGGCATCCAGCGGCGGGTACGTCCCGCGTATCGCCGACCGCAGCGCCTGCACCGCCAGATAGAACAGGTACGCCACACCGGCCCACTTGATCGCCTCGAACAGCGGCTGCACCCGTACGATCACCGCGCCGAGGCCCGCGGCGGCCACGGTGCCCTGCACGCTGTTGGAACACGCCACGCCGACGGCGCTCCACCACCCGCGCTGCCGGCCGGCGGCGAGCGTGTTCCTGGTCACGACCGCGAAGTCCTGCCCCGGCACCAGGACAAGCGCGATCGCGAGGACCAGGAAGGAGCCGTACGCAGACCACGTCACGCGGTCGAGCGTACTGCGCCGACCCCGGTGATCATGAAAGATACTCGTAGGTATAGCTACGACGACCTTTCATGATCACCGTGTCAGGTCACGGCCACCGGAGGTTCAGCCCGGGTACGCCGGGTCGTGCCCGTGGCCGAGCGGGGTGGTGTTGAACTCGTCCGGCTGGCTCAGCCACATGGACCCCGCCTGGTCGGCCACCAGCAACGGCTTGCCCGGCGCGGCCGCGGCACTGCGCAGGTCGCTGATGCTGGGCGCAACGTTGATGGACAATCCGTCCGACGCGACGATGTACGCGGCTCGCAGGTCGCTCTGCTCGCGCCCGAGCACCGCGAGGTTCTGCTGGTCGTACCACCACACGTCCCCGACGTCAGTGAGGGTGGGCGCGACACCGCGGACCTCGTCGAGCCGCTGCGGCGCCGCGTCGCCGTCTTCCCCGGCACGGCCGCGAACGATGGTGCCCATCAGCAGCTGACCGTGGTTACCGCCCGTTGCGGCGATCGCCATCCGTACGCCGCCCCAGGCGACACGCACCGCACCCACCTCCAGCCCGTGCAGTCCCGGCGCGGGCACCTCCTGGGGCTTGTCCGCGCCGTTCTCGAAGACGAGGAGGCGCGGACCGCTGGACGTGTTCTCCACGACCCACAAGTCACCGGAACGATCCCAGGACGGGGACGAGAGCCGCGTGCCCTTGTACAGGGCCACGAGCGGGCCCTTCCTGTCCACCGGTGCCACGTACAGCGTGTCGCCGTCCGGTGAGAGCCCCGCAGCCTTCCGCCCGTCGAGGGAGATGGCCGGGTCGCGGAAAGCGACGTCACCGACTCCGAAGGGCCCACGAAGGGGTTCCACCGTGCCCGTGGTCGTGGAAACGGAGAACAGCTTGCCCTGCCGGATGAAGTAGCCGCGCACGTTTGTCGCCGCCATGCCGGCGTCGTACCGCTTGTGCGCCTCGGGACCGTACGACTCGCTCGTGCCCTTGTCCGAGGTCTGCACCCGTACGCGGCTCACGCCCTGCACCTGCAAGAGCGTCGCGACGATCTGGGCGACCATTTTGTCGCGCGCCTCGCCCGAGACCGCGCTCGCGGCTCCGCCCAGCCGCACGGTCGCGACGCCCTTTTCGTCGAGCGTCGGTGCCGCTTCGAGCCGGGTGCGCCGGGGAATGGCGGACGTGACCGCGCCGGCGAACGCCGAGGTGGGGCCCGCGAACAGCTGCTCGATCAGCTCGTTCGGCCAGTCGTCGGATTCCGCCCACGGCAGGACGATCGAGTCCGGAACGAGCCTCCTGCCGTCCTTGGAGAAGTAGTAGAGGTCGAACGGCTCGTACGCCGAGACCGCGTCGTTCTCGCTCAGCATCAGGTGACCCGGCAGGCTGCCGATCCGCCATTCGTGGTTGACCTGCTGCAACCGGAACACCGCGTGCGTCGTCGCCCCCTGCGGCGCCGGCCGGTACTGCCCGCGCTGGCTGATCGTGGCCGTCTTCGTCGCGGTCACCGACACCGTGTCCTGCCGCCCGATCTCCAGCCGGAAGTTCTCATCGTGCTCGTACACCACCACCGCGGGATTGTCCTCGCTCGGCCACCTGCTGCGGATGTTCGGCGTGAGGTACGAGCCCGCGACCTCGTGGCCCTGGTCGGGGTTCGCCATCGCGGCTAGGAAGCCGGTCACGATCTGCCCCGGCGACCAGCCGTCGCGCGGTCGTTGCGCAAAGACCTGGACGGGCTGCTTGCGGTCACCGGTGGCCTCGCCGCGGCCGGCCTGGATGGGCCCGCTCGTCGGCATTCGCGCGCAGCCGGCGAGCAGCAGGGCGACCAACACCGCCAGCGCACATACGACTTTCTTAGACACTTGTCACCTGGCCGCGTGTCTCCTCCAGGGGCATCTCCTGGGCCGCCATGGCCGACGTCGCGACCTCCGGGGTCAACGGCGAGGTGGTGAGCTCGGCCCCGGCCGTACGCGGCAGCGTCAGCCGGAAGACCGCACCCCCGCCGACCGCGCCCCACGCCTCGAGCCAGCCGCCGTGCAGGTGCGCGTCCTCCAGCGCGATCGACAGGCCGAGGCCGGTGCCGCCGGTGCCACGGACGCGGGAGGGGTCGGCCCGCCAGAACCGGTCGAAGACCCGCGCCGCCTGGTCCTCGGTCAGCCCGATGCCGTGGTCTCGGACGATCACCGCGACGGCCTGCTCGTCGGCGGCCATCCGTACCTCGATATCGCGGCCCTCGCCGTGCTCGATCGCGTTGCCCAGCAGGTTGCGCAGGATGCGCTCCACCCGCCTGCGCTCGACCTCGGCCGGGCACGGCTCGTGGGGTTGCTCGAGGATGAGCCGGCTGCCGCTGCGCTCGACCAGCGGCTCATGCGTCTCGACCACGGCGCGGACCAGCTCCCGCATGTCGCAGGAGTGCAGGTCGAGGGAGGCGGCGCCCGCGTCGTACCGGCTGATCTCCAGCAGGTCGGTGAGCAGCGCCTCGAACCGATCCAGCTGCGTCTGCAGCAGCTCCGCCGCCCGGGCCGACGCCGGATCGAGGTCCGGCCGGTTCTCGTACAGCATGTCGGCTGCCATCCGTACGGTGGTCAGCGGCGTGCGCAGCTCGTGGGAGACGTCGGAGACGAACCGCCGCTGCACCCGGCTCAGTTCCTCCAGCTTGGCGATCTGCCTTTCGAGGCTCTCCGCCATCGAGTTGAACGACGACGCGAGCTGGGCGAGGTCGTCCTCGCCGCGCACGTACATCCGCTCGCGCAGCCGGCCGACCTCGTACCGCTGCGCGATGCGTGCGGCCATCCGGACCGGGGTGACGACCTGGCGCGTCACCAGGTACGCGATCGCGCACAGCAGGACGACGAGGATCGCGCCCACCAGGACGACCGTCCGCTGCACGAGCGCCAGCGTCTCCTGCTCCTGATCCAGCGGGAACAGGTAGTACAGCTGCCACGGCCCCACCCGGGAGCCGACCACCACGCCGGGCACGCTGTGCCGCTCGTCGTTGTAGTGGACCTCGGTGTATGTCCAGCGCTGCGCGAGCGACTTCGCGTCGCCCACCGCTACCCGCAGCTCCGGCGGGATGCTCGCCGGGTCCACGCCGCCCGTGGCGCGGCCCGGGTGCATGCCCGCGGGCACGTCCTGCGCGGAGGCGAGGATCACCACCGCGTAGCGCCCGGCCGCGCTACGGGTGGCGAGCTCGCTGATCAGGCCGGCCTGTAACGACTCCAGAGCCTGCGTGTCGTTCGTACCCAGGCTGGAGAGCTGGGTTTGGGTGTAGACGGTGCCCGACCATGCCTCCTCGGTGGCGGCCTTGACCTTCTCAGCGAGCAGGCCGTCCTCGATGCGGGCGATCAGGAACCAGCCGAGGAGCGCGACGACCACGCAGGAGAAAGCAAGCGTGGAGCCGACCACCCGCACCTGCAGCGACTGCCGCCACCGCCTGGCCATCGATGCCACGAGCCGCCGAGCCCGCGAACCACCGGTGCGCGCCGCCGAGCCCGCCTGCCCGATCCACGACCGCCTCGCCTCAGCCATCACGCTTCATATTCGGGTGACATCCTTACAACATGTTTGGAAAGGTCTGGTCGAGGCGACCCCACTTCCGTCGCAGACACTGCGCCGCCCCCGCGCGCCGCTGCGTCACGGTCACCACTCCTCCACCAGGTTAGTTTCCAAACACGTTGTTACTCGGCGACGCCCGCCTTGTAGCCGACGCCGCGCACCGTGACGACCACCTGCGGGTTCTCCGGATCCCGCTCGATCTTGGACCGGAGCCGCTGCACGTGCACGTTCACCAGCCGGGTGTCGGCGGCGTGCCGGTAGCCCCAGACCCGCTCCAGCAGCACCTCGCGGGTGAACACCTGCCGCGGCTTGCGCGCCAGCGCGACGAGCAGGTCGAACTCGAGCGGGGTCAGGTTGATCGGCACGTCGCCGCGCCGTACCTCGTGCCCCGCCACGTCGATGGTGAGGTCGCCGATCTGCAGCATCTCCGCTGTCGGCTCGTCGGTGCGTCGCAGCCGCGCACGTACTCGCGCCACGAGCTCCTTGGGCTTGAACGGCTTCACGATGTAGTCGTCGGCGCCGGACTCCAGCCCGAGCACGACGTCGACCGTGTCGCTCTTCGCGGTGAGCATGACGATCGGGGTGCCCGACTCGACGCGGATCTGCCGGCAGACGTCGATACCGTCCTGACCGGGCAACATCAGGTCGAGCAGCACCAGGTCGGGTGTGACCTCCCGGAAGGCGTCGAACGCCTTGTCACCCGAGGCACAAAAGTGCGGCTCGAAACCTTCGCTCTTCAAGACGATGCCGAGCATCTCGGCCAGTGCGGTGTCGTCGTCGACGACCAGGACGCGTCCCTTCATGAGGTCATGGTCCCACCTTTACCCTGGCGAGTGCGTCAGCGACTCCGTACGAGCTGCCCGCCGCTGCGCTCGGGCGCATGGGGTAGCTAACCGGTCGCTCAGGGTACGGGCTGCTCCAGCGCGGACGGGTCCTCGTGCACCGACGGGCCCTCCAGGGGGAAGTGGCAGGCCACCCGGTGGCCGCCGGGGCGCAGCTCGCGCAGCGGCGGCTCGTTGGTGGCGCAGACCTCGTCGGCCAGCGGGCAGCGGGTACGGAACCGGCAACCGGACGGCGGGTCGATCGCGCTAGGCAGCTCGCCCCGGACCCCGGCACGCTCCTTCGGCTGCTCACGCCACGGGTCGGCGGTCGGAATGGTGTCGATGAGCCCATGGGTGTACGGGTGCAGCGGGTGCTCGTACACGTCGTTCGCGGGGCCCAGCTCGACGAGCTTGCCGAGGTACATGACGCCGATGGTGTCGGCGAGGTAGCGGATCACCGCGAGGTCGTGTGAGATGACCACGTAGGTGAGGTCGTGCTCGCGTTGCAGGTCCAGCATCACGTTGAGGATCTGCGCCTGGATCGACACGTCGAGCGCCGAGACGGGCTCATCGGCGACGATGAGCCGCGGCTGCAGGGCCAGCGCGCGGGCGAGGCCGAGCCGCTGGCGCTGCCCTCCGGAGAACTCGTGCGGGTATCGCTCGATCGCCCGGGCAGGCAGGCCGACATCGTCGAGCAGCGCGCGCACCCGCTTCTCCTGGTCCCGCCTGGAACCGATCCTCTGGATAGCGAGCGGTTCGCGCAGGATCGGCCCGACCCGCATCCGCGGGTCGAGCGAGGCGTACGGGTCCTGGAACATGAACTGCAGGCCGCGTCGCTGCCGGCGCAGCGCGGCACCCTTGAGGTCGGCGAGGTTCACTCCGCCGACGCGGACGGCGCCGCTCGTCGGCTCGTCGAGCCCAACGATCAGCCGTCCTGTCGTCGTTTTGCCGCAGCCGGACTCTCCGACGAGACCGAACGTGTGACCCTTGCGGACGTCGAAGCTCACGTCGGCGACGGCGGAGACCGAGCCGATGCGGCGTTGCAGGACCGCGCCCTTGGTGTACGGGAAGTCCTTGACCAAGCGATCGACCTCGACCAGCACCTCGCCGGTGCGCACGGATGCCGGACGTTCACCGATCTCCGCCTGGAGGTCGGCGAGCCTGCCACGTACGTGATCACGTTCGGTCACTTCAACCCGCCCCGCCTGACCGACGGGGTGGAAGCAGGCGAACGCGTGACCGGCGGTGTCCCGGTCGATCAGCTCCGGATCGAACCGACGGCAGTCGTCCTGCGCATAGCGGCAGCGCGGCGCGAACCGGCACGCCTTCGGCGGGTTGGCGAGATCGGGAGGCAGGCCGGGAATGCTGTAGAGCTTGCGCTGGGTGTCCGCCGCGTTCTCCGGCAGCGCGCTGAACAGCGCCTCGGTGTACGGGTGCCGCGCGTTGCCGTAGAGGCCGCGTGTGTCGGTCTGCTCGACGATGCGCCCGGCGTACATGACCGACACCCGGTCCGCGCGACCGGCGATCACTCCCAGGTCGTGGGTGACCAGGATCATGGCCATGCCGAGCTCGCTGCGCAGGTTGTCGATGAGCTCCAGGATCTGCGCCTGGATGGTCACGTCCAGCGCCGTAGTCGGCTCATCGGCGATGAGCAGCCGCGGCTCGCACGCGAGCGCCATCGCGATCATCACCCGTTGCCGCATGCCTCCGGAGAAGAGGTGCGGGTAGTCGTTGATGCGCTGCGTGGGCCGCGGTATGCCCACGAGGTCGAGCACCTCCACCGCGCGCTCGCGTGCCGCGTGCGCGCTCACGTCCCGGTGTAGGAGCACCGCCTCGGCGATCTGCTTTCCCACCGTCATCGTCGGGTTCAGCGACGTCAGCGGGTCCTGGAAGATCATGCCGACCTCGTCGCCCCGCACGTGCTCCATCTGCTCTTCGGACATGGCGGTCAGCTCATTGCCGGCAAGGCGGACGGTACCGCCGACGATGTGACCGCCACCCGGCAGCAGGCGCATGATCGACAACGCGGTCATCGTCTTCCCGCAACCGGACTCGCCTACCAACCCCAGCGTCTCGCCCTCCCCCACATGCAATGTGACACCGTCGACCGCGTGCACCGTCGAGTGGCGCAACCGGATCTCGGTGCGAAGGTCATCGATGGCGAGTACGGGCTCCATGAAACCTCCTATCGCTGGCGCAGCCGTCCCTCGAACGCGTCTCGCAGGGCGTCACCGAGGAAGTTGAACGCGAGGACCACGAGCACGATGGCGATGCCCGGCGGGTAGATGAGCCACCAGTAACCGCTGTACAGGTACGTCGTCCCGTTCGACAGCATGCCGCCCCAGTCCGTCTGCGGCGGCTGGATGCCGAGCCCGAGGAACCCGAGGGACGACAGCAAGATGATCGCGTTCGCCACGGAGAAGGTCGCGAACACCACGACCGTACCTATAGCGTTCGGCGCGATGTGCCGCAGCACCGCGCGGGTGCCTCCGCCGCCCATCACCTTGACCGCCTGGACGTACTCCCGCACCCGCAGTGACAGCGCCTCCCCGCGCACGAGCCGCGACGCCCCGAGCCACTCGAAGAACGCGATGAGGATGATCATCGTGCCGACGGATGGACGGAAAATGACCGTGAGGATGAGCAGGATGAACAGCGACGGTATCGCGAGCATGCCGTCGACGAGCCGCATCATGACCGCGTCCAGGATCCCACCCGCATAGCCTGCGACGGCGCCCCAGAGGGTGCCGAACACGGTCGCGATGACCGCCGCCGCGATGCCGACCTCGAGCGAAGCCTGTCCGCCGTACATGAGCCGGCCGAGCTGGTCGTACCCGACCTGGTCGGTGCCCAGCGGGTGGCCGCCACCCGGCGGCAGGTTGGCATTGACCAGGTGGGTGTGCACCTGATCGGTCGGGTAGACGAGCGGCCCGATGTAGCAGAACAGGATGGCCAGCACGATGATGCCCAGCCCGACCAGAGCGAGCCTGTTCTCCGCGAACGTCTCCCATCCCAGGCGGAGCAGCCCACGAGGACGCTCGGTGAGTACGCCTGGTTCCTCCGCCCTCGGGGCCGCCTCGACCCCCTCGGCCGGCGCGAGCGCCGGGTCCTTGACCTGCTCCTCCTCCACGCTGTCGGCATGGGGCGCGTCGTCGGCTCGCCGAGGCTCGGTCATGTGTACCTCACCCGCGGGTCGAGCACCGCGTAGGCGATATCGGCGAGCAGGTTGCCGACCACCGTCATCACCCCGAAGATCAGCGCGACACCCAGTAGGACCGGGTAGTCGCTGACCTGCGCCTCCTGCCAGAAGAGCAACCCCATGCCCGGGTAGTTGAACACGCTCTCCACGATCAGCGCGCCGGCGAACAGCAGCGGAAGGTAGAGCCCGAGCAGCGTGGCCAGCGGTACCAGCGAGTTGCGCAGGACGTGGCCGTAGAGCACACGCCGCTTCCCCGCGCCCTTGGCACGTGCGGTGCGTACGTAGTCCTGCACGAGATTGTCCATGACCGACGAGCGCATGTACCTGCTGAAGAGCGCGAAGATCAGCAGACCGAAGCTCACCACGGGCAACACCACGGCCTTCGGCTGGGAGAAGATCTCCGCGAGCGTATTGCCCTGCGGCGCCTGCGCCGGGAGGACCTTGAGGTCGAGGGAGAACCAGAGCACCATCAGCAGGGACAGGAAGAACGGCGGGCTGGCGTAGAAGATGAAGGCCACGGCGGTCAAGACGTAGTCGCCGATGCCGTTCCTGCGCACGGCCTGCGCGATTCCTATGGGCACCGCGATGATGAGGGCCAGGACGAGGGACATGACCGTGAGCACGAGGGTCTTCGGCAGCCGGTCGGCGATGATCCCGATCACCGGCCTGTTCAGGTGGTAGGAGTAGCCGAGATCACCGTGCAGCAGGCCCCACGCCCAGATCGCGTATTGCACCGGGATCGGCTTGTCGTACCCGTTGATGTGGTTGAAGTGCGCGATCTTCTCCGGCGTCGCCCTCGCCCCGAGCGACGCCTGGGCGATGCCGCCGGGCAGCAGATGCAACAGGACGAACACGATGACGCTGACGATGAACACGACAACGATCGACTGGCCGACCCGGCGGATGAGAAAGCCCGTCATTGCGTCACCAGGTTAGGACTGACGCAATGACCGGCTGATGTCTCCCCATCTCACTTGGTCTTGTACCAATACTCGGGCACCAACGTCTCCAGCGGGTTGTGCACGTATCCGCCGACGTCCGTGGCGACCGCGCCGACCGTGTACGAGTCGGACTCGAAGATGACGGGCAACTGCTCCATCGCGTAGTTCTCGTACTTGTACATCGCCTGTGGATCGTTGGTGTGCTCTGTGGCGGCGATCAGCTTGTCCATCTTCGGGTCGCTGTAGCTGCCCGCGTTCGAGCCCGCACCGGTCTGGAACAACGACTCGCCGGTCGGCAGGTAGTCCGGCGCCCAGACCCAGCTGCCCCAGTTCTCGACCTGCCAGTCGCACTTCTTCTGCGACGGCTTGCACGGCACCGCGGCGCCGATCACCGAGTTGAACGGCTTGGACGACATGTTCAGCTTGATGCCGATCTTCGAGGCGTCCGACTGCAGCTGCTGCATGATCTGGGTGAAGGCGGCCTCACCGTTGGAGTATTCGAAGTCGATGGCGAGCTTCGTGCCTGCCTTGACGCCCTTGCCACATCCGCCCGGCCCGGTGCCGGGGCTCGTGCAGGTCATCACGCCACCCTGCATCGCCCAGCCGTGGCTGGTGAGCAGCTTCTTCGCCTTGTGCAGGTTGTGCGGGTAGACCGCCTTGCCGTCCTTGGCCTCGGCGGAGAGCCACTTGTTCTTCGGACGCGGCGGGACGGGACCGTACTGCTCGTAGGCGTAACCGCGGTGCGCGCTCTTCACGGCGACCGGCTGGTTGATCGTCATCTGCAGCGCCTGCCTGAAGTACAGCTGCCGGAACGTCGGGCCCAGCTCGGGGTTGTTGAAGTTGAGCGGGAAGTAGACGAACCGCCATGCGTAGCGCGGCGTCAGCCGGTAGTGCGGGCCGGCCGGGTTGTTCTGCGGCACCTCTTGGCTCGCCGGCTTCTTCGGCAGGTCCTGGGCGGGGATGTAACCGATGTCGATGTCGCCGCCGCCCTTCAGCACGTTGAACTCCGCGGAGTCGCTGGTGAACGGCAGGAACTTGATCTTGTCCAGCTTCGGCTTCGGCCTACCGGAGTACTTCTCGTTCGGGACGAGGCTGTAGTGGCCGTCGGAGCTGTAACTGGAGAGCTTCCACGGGCCGTCGACAACCGACCACAGCTTGCTCTTCACATAGGAGTTCTGGTCCTTGGCCTGCTTGGTGAGGAAGTCGTAGACGGCGTCGCACTTGCTCTGGTCCTTGGTGCAGCCGCCACTGCCGGGCTTCGCGCCGACACCCGTGACATCCCACGCCATCGGCATCGGGGTGACCTGGGACAGCTCGTTGTAGGTGAACCAGTTGGACGAGTACTTGTCGTCCAGCTTGAAGGTCACCTGGCTGTCGCTGTCCTTGGTGACCTTCACGACGTTGTCGGGGAACGCGCCCGGCACGTAGGCGGCCCAGTTCGCCTTCTCCGCCTTGAGCATGTGCATCCAGAAGATGACGTCGTCCGCGCTGAGCGACTCGCCGTTGGACCACTTCCACGGCTTGAGCTTGATCACGATCTCCTTGCCACCGGCCTTGTACTGAGGCGCCTTGGCCGCGGAAAGCCCGTAGTCGACGGTGGGCTGGTCGTTGTGACCGCCGAACCAGTACAGCGGCCGGTACATCAGCTGCTGCAGGTCGGAGATGTTGTACACGCTGAAGTTGGCCAGCCCGGGCATCGGGAAGATGAAGTTGGGGATTGCGCCCGGCTGCTCGGCGATGCTGACCGTGCCGCCCTTGACCGGCTTACCCGTCGCGCCGCCCTGACCCTGGCCCTGGCCACCACCGCCACTACAAGCCGCCGCGGTGACGGCGAGCGCGGCGAACGCCGCGGCGAGGGTGGTTGCGCGTCGGGACCTGCTGCCGTGTAGTCGCACCTGGACGCCCTTCCCTGGCCTTCGCTATGGAAATCGCCTGACATAATGCCCCTCAGCGAACCGTGAGGCGAGAGGCGTTGCGGGACTGATATCCGCGTCACGGAAGATTTGCACGAGCTTGGTTCGTTCTCCACCAAATAGCCGCCGAGGCGTGATCTCGATGTAATTTGCGCTTTCGGTCGACGTCCGGACCAAGATCCGTTTCTTCCGGCCGCAACACGCAGTTTTCTACGCGCTACGGCCACGCCGAGCGGATCTTGACCTGAAGCATTCGACGACCCGCTGACGACCGGGTCGCATGGCAGGATTGGCGCGGACCGAGAGGAGACCCCCGCCGTGACCGTGCACCCCGTCGCCCTCTCGCGCTCCGGCACCCCGCCCGCCCGGGCGAGCCTGTTCCCGCTGCGGCCCCTGGGCATCGGCGAGGTGCTCGACGCTGCGGTGACCGTGATGCGGGCGTACCCGAAGATCAGCATCGGCGTCTCGGCGCTGATGTACGGCTGCGTCACCGCGCTCGTCGCGGCGGCGGCCGGCACGGTGGTCGTGGGCGCGTTCGTGAGCGACAGCGCGCTCGTCCAGACCGTCGCCCTGACGCTCGGCGGCATCGGCATCACCGCCGCGTCACTGCTGCGCAACGCCGTGCAGATGCTCGGCGCCGCGGTGCTCAGCTCGTTCATGGCCGGGATCGTCGGGCGCGCGGCGCTCGGCAGGCCGGCGACCGTCCGCACCGAATGGCGCGAGACGAAACGGAGCCTGGGTTGGCTGGTGCTGTTCTGGGTGATCGTGTCGTTCGCCGTCCTCCCGCCTGCGATCCTCGTGCTCGTCCTCGGCGCGGCGACGCTCGACGCGTTGCCGACGGCCGGGCCGTACGTGTTCGTCGCGCTGCTCGTGCTGCTGGCCGGAGCGGCGCTGTTCTTCCTCGCGCAGCTGTGGCTGGCACCGGCGGCGATCGTGCTCGAACGGGTGCACGTGCTCCGCGGCTTCAAGCGCTCCTGGCAGCTCAACGCCGGCGCGCGCTGGCGCGCGACCTGGATCTGCGCGCTCACGGGCCTCATGTGCCTGCTCGTCTACTTCGCGATCTCCGCGGGCCTGTTCTCGATGCTGAACCTCGTCGCTACCGCCTTCGGCTCCATCGCCTCCACCGCGGTGCTCGTCATCAGCATCCTCGTCGCCCTCTACCTGGGAGCGCTGCTCGTGGGCACGGTGTGCACGCCGTTCGTCTCGGTCGTTCCCGCCGTGGCGTACCTCGACATGCGCATGCGCGCCGAGGGTCTCGACCTGACGCTTCGTGAGCTGCGTACGGACACCCGCGAGATCCCGCCGTGGGCCGTACTCGTCGGCCCGGGTTCGCCGTTCGCCGCGCCGGGCGACCCACGCCCACCCGAACCACCGCCCGGCGTGCGCCCCGTGCCGGTGCCCCCGCCCGTCGCACCTCCGCACGCCGTGGGCGGTTGACGTGGTACCGATCGATGTCGGCAGGGACGAGGCGCGCCGCGCCGCGCAGCACGAGCTGGAGAAGGCCGTCTACCACGCGCACGAGCCGGGCCCGCTGGAACGGCTGCGCCAGGAGCTGATGGAACTCATCGGCCGGTTGCTGCACGCCGCCGACGGCACCAACCCGAGCGGCTGGGTCGGCCTGCTCATCATCGTCCTGCTCGTCATCGGAATCATCCTGCTCGTACGGCACCGGGCCGGCCGGATCCAGCGCAACCGGCGCCGCGCGCGAGAGGGCGTACTGGACGAGACGGCCCGGCGCACCGCCGCCGAGCACCGCGCCGCCGCCGTCCGCCACGCCGCCGAGGAGGACTGGGCCGAGGCCATCCGCGACCGGATGCGCGCGATCGCGCTGTCGCTGGAGGAGCGGGCGCTGCTCGACCACCGCCCCGGAAGGACCGCCGACGAGATCGCCCGCGACGCCGGCGAGCGGCTGCCCGGCCTGGTCGAGGAGCTGCGCGCGGCGGCCCGCACCTTCGACGACGTCTGGTACGGCGGGCATACCGCGACCCGTGCCGAGTACGACCGGATCACCGCCGTCGACGAACGGGTGCGCGAGGCGAAGCCCGTACTCGATTCGGCGGACCGCTCGTGACGGCGAGCACGGCGCTCGGCCCGACCGGCCGGGGCACCTGGCGAGCGTCGCGGCCGATGCTGGTGTCCGCGCTGGCGCTGGTCGCCGTCATCGCCGTCTCGCTGCTCGTCACGTTCAGCCAGCAACCCAACCAGGAGGCGCTCTCGACGGAGTCCGCCGCGCCGGACGGCACGCGCGCGCTGGCCGAACTGCTGGACGACCGGGGCGTGACGGTGCACGAGTCGGACGACCCGCACGCGGCCGCCGACGACGCGACCGCAAGTACGACGCTCGTCCTCGCCGACACGGTCTACCTCACCGACAAGGCCGCGCATGCGGTGGCGGCCAGCGCGGCGGACCTCGTGCTGATCCGCCCGGCATCCACCCGGCTCGCGGAGATCACCGATCGCGTCGAGCAGAGCGGCTCCAACACGCAGGACTCGACAAAGCCCGGCTGCTCGTTACACGTCGCCGTCCGGGCCGGGCGGGCCGAGCTCGGCGGTGCCACGTACAAGCTGACGGGGTCGCGTGCCGGCGCGATCCGCTGCTACCGCTCCGACGACGGCTTCGGGTTGGTGCGGCTGCGCGATTCCGGACGCACCATCACGGTGATCGGCTCGACGCTCCCGTTCCTCAACGAGCACCTGGACGAGCAGGGCAACGCGGCACTCGCCTTGAACCTGCTCGGCGCCCACGAGGACCTCACCTGGCTGCTGCCCGATCCGGAATCGTCGGGCGGCGTGCAGACCGGGTCGTTCTCCGACCTCATCGCCTACCCCGTGCGGCTGTCGCTGTTCGGCCTGGTGGTCGCGGTCGTCCTGCTCGCGTTCGCGCGCGGCCGCCGGCTCGGCCCCGTCGTGTCCGAGCGCCTCCCCGTCGTGGTGCGGGCGGCGGAGACCACCGAGGGACGGGCCCGGCTCTACCGGTCGCTGCGCGCCAGACCGCGCGCCGCGGGCGCGCTGCGCGGCGGGACGATCTCGCGGCTGCGCCGGCTGCTCGGCCTGCCCAGGCGAACGGAACCGGTGGCCGTCGTCGCGGCGATCACGAGCAGGACCGGCCGCGAGCCCGCGAACGTCCACGCCTTGCTCTACGGTGACTCACCTGACGACGACGCCGGCCTCGTACGGCTGGCAGACGAGCTGGACACGCTTGAAGGGCAGGTACGCCGATCGTGACGTCCCACCAGGCGCAGGGCGACGCGCCGCTGCCGGATACGCCGGCGACCCCGCAGGCACCTGGCGGCGTGGCCGAGCCATCGCGACCGGCACAGCCGCCGGGCGGCGCGGGTCGCAGCGCGCTCGCCGGCGTACGAGACGAGGTCGGCAAGGCGGTCGTCGGGCAGGACGCGGTCGTCACCGGTCTGGTGATCGCGTTGCTGTGCCGCGGGCACGTGCTGCTCGAGGGCGTGCCGGGCGTGGCCAAGACGCTGCTCGTGCGCACGCTCGCCGCGACGCTCGACCTGCAGTTCAAGCGCGTGCAGTTCACGCCCGACCTGATGCCGGGCGACGTCACAGGTTCGCTCGTGTACGACACCAAGACCGCCGCGTTCGAGTTCCGGGAGGGGCCGGTCTTCACCAACCTGCTGCTCGCCGACGAGATCAACCGCACGCCGCCGAAGACGCAGGCCGCGCTGCTGGAGGCGATGGAGGAGCGGCAGGTGACCGTCGAGGGCGAGCCGCGCGAGCTGCCCACGCCGTTCCTCGTCGCGGCCACCCAGAACCCGGTGGAGTACGAGGGCACCTACCCGCTGCCGGAGGCGCAGCTCGACCGCTTCCTGTTGAAGCTCACCGTTCCGCTGCCCGGGCGCGCGGAGGAGATCGAGGTGATCGGCCGGCACGCGCAGGGCTTCGACCCGCGCGACCTGCGCGGCGCCGGTGTGCGTACCGTCGCCGGGCCGCGGGAACTGGTCGCGGGCCAACAGGAGATCCGTACGGTCATGGTGCGTCCGGAAGTGGTCGGGTACGTCGTGGACCTGTGCCGGGCCAGCCGGCAGTCCCCGTCCCTGCAGCTGGGCGCGTCGCCCCGCGGGGCGACCGCGCTGCTGGCCGCGAGCCGGGCGTGGGCGTGGCTCGGCGGGCGCGACTACGTGACGCCGGACGACGTGAAGTCGCTCGCGCGCCCGACGCTGCGGCACCGCGTACAGCTGCGCCCCGAGGCCGAGCTGGAGGGCGTCACCGCCGACACCGTCCTCGACGGCATCCTCGCCACCGTCCCGGTGCCGCGCTGATGCCGGCCCCCGTCAAGTTGTCAGTGCGTGGTCGAGCTATAGCTCGACCACGCACTGACAAGGTGCGGTAACCGTGGCGCTGACCGTGCGGGTCGCGCTCGCTGCGCTGGTCGTGGCGGCGCTGGTGCTCGTGATCCCCGGCGGCTGGTGGGTGCTGCTCACCGGGTGGGGCGTACTGCTCGCCGCCTGCGTGGTCGACGTCCTGCTGGCCGGCAGCGTACGAGCCCTGCACTTGGAGAGGTCGGGCGACGAGTCCTGCCGGCTGGACTCCTCCGCGACTGTCACGCTGACCGTCGACAACCCCAGGAGTAGGCGGGTGCACGGGCTGCTTCGCGATGCCTGGCCGCCGAGCGCCGGCGCGGCCCCGCGAAGGCACCGCATCGACATCCCGGCCGGTGAGCGGCGCCGGGTCGAGACCACGCTCGTCCCCCGCCGCCGCGGCGACCGCGTGCCGGTAAGGGTCACCGTCCGCGCGTACGGCCCGCTCGGCCTGGTGGCGCGGCAGGGCAGCCACCTGGTGCCGTGGCGTGTACGGGTGCTGCCCGCGTTCCCCAGCCGCAAGCACCTGCCCGCCAAGCTCGCGAAGCTGCGCGAGGTCGACGGCCGGCAGGCGGCGCGGATACGCGGCCAGGGCACCGAGTTCGACTCGTTGCGCGAGTACGTCGTCGGTGACGACGTACGCTCGATCGACTGGCGGGCCACCGCGCGACGGCTCGGCGGCGAGGCGGCCGGTGGCGGCGGCTCGGCGGTCGTCGTACGCACCTGGCGGCCGGAGCGCGACCGGCGCATCCTCATCGTCCTCGACACGGGCCGTACGTCGGCCGGCCGCGTCGGCGACATCCCGCGCCTCGACGCCGGCATGGACGCCGCACTGCTGCTGACCGCGCTCGCCTCCCGGGTCGGTGACCGGGTGGACTTCCTCGCGTACGACCGGGACGTGCGCGCCCAGGTACGCCAGCGGTCGGGGACCCGTGTGCTGCACGCGGTCGTCGAGGCGATGGCGCCGCTCGAACCGAACCTGGTCGAGCTCGACCCGGTCGGGCTCACTGCCGTGGCCCTGCGCGAGGCCCGACAGCGCAGCCTGGTCGTGCTGCTCACCGACCTCGCCGCGAGCGCGCTGGAGGACAGCCTGCTCCCCCGGCTCCCGCTGTGGACCGCGAAGCACTTGGTGCTCGTGGCGGCGGTGGCCGACCCCCGGGTCGCGGAGATGAGCCGCGAGCGCGGCGACGCCCCGGCCGTGTACGAGGCGGCGGCCGCGGAGCGTACGACGAGCGACCGGCAGCGGCTCACCGCTCTCCTGCAGGCGGGCGGCGCCGAGGTCGTCGACGCCGGCCCGCACGAGATCGCCCCCGCCCTCGCCGACCGCTACATCGCGCTCAAGGCCGCCGGTCGCCTGTAGTAACCCCAACCCATTACAGCGCGAACGCCCCAAGACCTCGGTGACCGAGGTCAAGGTACCGGCCCGAAAGCTCCGTGCGGACCGGTTCACATGGCGAAGCCGCGCCGCGCGAAGCGCTCTGGTCGGGTTCGCCATGTGAATCACCGACGTCCTTAACCGTTACCGTTCTAACCGCTACCCATCCCACGGGATGGTTACTACAGCGCCTCGCGGCCGTGCGGCTCCCGCCAGCCCGAGAGGTCCGGGCCCTTGGGAACGATGCCGGTCGGGTTGATCGCGCCGTGCGTGCCGTAGTAGTGCCGCTTGATGTGGTCGAAGTCGACGGTCTCGCCGAAGCCGGGCATCTGGAACAGGTCCCGGGCGTACGCCCACAGCACCGGCGACTCGGTCAGCTTGTTGCGGTTGCACTTGAAGTGCCCGTGGTAGACGGCGTCGAAGCGGACGAGCGTGGTGAACAGCCTGATGTCCGCCTCGGTGAGCCGGTCGCCGGTGAGGTACCGCTGGCCGGCAAGCCGTTCGGCCAGCCGGTCGAGCGTGCCGAACAGCCCGTCGTACGCCTCCTCGTACGCCTGCTGCGAGGACGCGAACCCGGCCTTGTACACCCCGTTGTTCACGTCGCGGTAGACCACGGCATTGACCGCCTCGACGTCCTCGCGCAGGTCCGCCGGGTACAGGTCGGGTGCGCCCGGCTCGTGGTGCGCCCACCACTGCGACTCCAGGTCGAGGGTCAGCTGCGGGAAGTCGTTGGTCACCACCATCCCGGTCTTCGTGTCGACCAGCGCGGGGACGGTCACCCGGCCGGAGAACGACGGGTCGGTGCGGTGGTACGCCTCGGACAGGAACTCGATGCCCAGCACCGGGTCGCGGTCGCCCTCGTCCAGGGTGAAGCGCCAACCGCGCTCGTCGCGGATCGGGTCGACGACCGCGAGCCCGATCGCGTCCTGCAGGCCGAGCAGCTCGCGTACGATCACCGACCGGTGCGCCCAGGGGCAGGCGAGGGACACGACGAGGCGGTACCTGCCCGGCTCCACCGGCCAGCCGCTCGACCCGTCCGCGGTCACCCGGTCGGTGAACCTGTTCTGCTGCCGGGTGAACTCGCCCTTGCTGGTCTCGCGTACGAACTGCGCTTTCCTTCCCCCGAGGGGGTCCCGCGGTGCGCTCATACCCCGACCGTATGCCGCGTGCTGCTCAGCCAGCGCTCGGCAGCACGTCCTCACGTTGGCCCGGCAGCAGGTCGCCGGTCTCGCCTTCCCGGACGGCGCGGCGCCCGAGCACGAGTACGTACGCGAGGAAGGCGGCCTCCACGATCGCACCGATGGCGATGCGCGCCCAGGTCGGCAGCGGCGACGGCGTCACGAACGCCTCGATCGCGCCGGATACGAGCAGCACGACCACCAGTCCCAGCGCGATGCTCACCGCCGCCCGGCCCTCGCTGGCGAGCGCCTCCGCCCGGCGGCGCGGACCCGGCGCGATGATGGTCCACCCAAGCTTCACCCCGGCCGCACCGGCGAGGAAGACCGCGGACAGCTCCAGCATCCCGTGCGGGAGGATCAGCCCGAAGAACAACGGGCCCTTGCCGTACGTGATCATGATCGCAGCGGAGATGCCGAGGCTGAGCGCGTTCTGCGCCAGCACGAACACCGTCGGCACTGCCAAGAAGATGCCGAACGCGAGGGCCTGCGCCGAGACCCACACGTTGTTGGTCCACACCTGGCCGGCGAAGTGGCTCGCCTGGTACTCGCCGTAGTACGCGGCGAAGTCGTGCTTGGCGTACTCCTTCAGGTACGACGGCGGGGCCAGCTCGGTCAGCAGCTGCGGGTTGGCGACCAACCAGGCGCTGACCACAGTGGTGACGGCCACGCAGCCGAGGGCGCTGAACAGCCACCACCAGCGGTACCGGTAGACGACTGCGGGGAACACCACGAGCACGAACCGGGCGGCGTCCTTCCACGCGGGGGTGTGCGCGCCGGTGATTGCCGACCGCGCGCGGGCGACGAGGGCGGAGAGACGGGTGACCAGCGCCGGGTCGGGCGCGGCCGAGCGCACGGTGGACAGCTGTGCGCCGACCCGCTGGTACAGCTCGACGAGCTCGTCCGCCTCCGCGCCGGAGAGCCTGCGCCGCCGTCGTACCAGCTCGTCGAGGCGCCGCCACTCGTCTGAGTGCACGGACACGAACACATCGAGGTCCACGGCAGCGAGAGTAGCCTTTCGCTCTACGAACAGGGGGTGCACGGTGTCGGAGCTGGTGACCGGCGAGGCGGTCGTCCTCGACATCCGCGTCGCAAAGCTGGCCACCCGCGCGATCGCGCGGCTCATCGACGTGGTGGCCCAGGTCCTCGTCCTGTACGCGATCACGTACCTGCTGATCCAGCACCTCGACACCGACTCGGCGGCGGCCAGCGCGATCTACCTGGTGACGTACGTGGCGGTCATCGTCGGTTACCCGACGATCGCCGAGACGCTGTGGCGCGGCAAGACCCTCGGCAAGGCGGCCATGGGGCTACGGGTCGTACGCGACGACGGCGGGCCCGAGCAGTTCCGGCAGGCGCTGTTCCGGGCGCTCACCGGCGTGGTGGAGATATGGGCGACCTCGGGTTTCCTCGCCGTGATCGTGTCGTTCGTCAACCACCGCGGCAAGCGGCTCGGCGACCTGTTCACCGGCACCATCGTCGTCGGCGAGCGGGTGCCGGGACGGCGTCGCTGGGTGATCTCGATGCCGCGGGGAGCCGAACAGTGGGCCCGTACCCTGGAGCTCGCGTTGCTGGACGACGAACTGGCGCTCGCGGCGCGTCAGTACCTCACCAGATACGAGGACTTCGCGCCCGCGATGGCAGCGAAGCTGGGCCAGCGCATCGCCGCGCAGGTGTCGGCGCGGGTCACGCCGCCACCGCCGCCGGGCTACCCCCCGTACGTCTACCTGTCCGCGGTACTCGCCGAGCGCCGCCGCCGCGAGGCGCTGCGCCTGGCACCGGACCGCAGCTAGTCCCAAGGCCGTGAAGTTAGCGGTTGTGGCTGGCTGTCAACGATGTGGTGGGCGTGTCG
>JBOHBN010000317.1:0-16252 GCA_050698355.1 Streptosporangiales bacterium
GGGAGCGCGCCAGCATCGACGGGAACGTCGAGACCACCGCGCACGGTCTGCCACGTGACGAGGTCGACCGACCGTTGCACCGTCCACGTCGCGTCCGCTGGCCAGCCAGACGCGGCCTGCGCCACATCGACACGGACGCGGGACAGCTGCCCGTCGTAAGAGCACAGGTCGGCGGGTGTCGTCTCCGCGTCGCCGTGCGGCACCGTGAACGACCAGGACATCACCTGCTGCGGCATCAGCTCCTCCAGACGACGTCGCTGACGCGGGTCCAGCCGGCCGTGTCCTTAATGTCGATGAGTAGGTACTGGCCGCGGGCCGATTCCCAACCGACGTCCATGCCGTGACCGTTGCCGTACGGCGACGGCGTCGAATCCAAGCTGCCGCCGTGGAACAGGGGGAACCCGCCGAACGGGTTCGACGCGCCCGAGGAGATGCCTGAGCCGTGAATGTCGCCGGACAGCATGAACATCCGCCCGAGCCACCCGTGGTCGCCGAACATGGTCACGAGCTCGTCGCGTTCGTCGGCGTAGGAACCGAGACCCGTGCCGTGGCCGGTCGTGTTCCACCGCTGCGACTGCACAACCGCCAGCAGCCGCGCCTCACTCGACCCGAGGACACCGTCGAGCCATGTTTTCTGCGCCGACCCGAGCAGCGTCCGCGGTGGCGCGTCGCTCGACGGGTCGCGGTAGTAGCGGGTGTCCAGGCACACGAACTGGACCCGTCCCGCCATAAACGAGTGGTAGATGCCGCCGTTATCGGCGGCGGGAAGGTTGTAGGACGGCATCCGCTCGCGGTACACCTGCGCGGCGTCGGCGCGGTTCGGCGCGGTCCGGTCACTGTCGCCGGGGCCGTAGTCGTGGTCGTCCCAGACCTGCACGAACGGCACGTTCCGGTACAGCTCGCCCTGCCGGGTGGCGAGGACCGCGTCGTACATTGCCCGGTAGGTGTCGGCGTCCGGGCTGGTCAGGCCGTGCTTGCCGGAGCCGATGTCGCCGTAGTACCAGTCGCCGCCGTTGATGTTGATCCGCGGCTTCGCGGCACGGACGTCGTCGAACACCGGGTGGTCACTGACGCGCTCCGGCGCCGGCCCCGACATCGCGCGGTGCAGCGGGTTCAGTCCCGCGCACGAGCTATACGCGAACGTGAAGTCCCACGGCTCACCCTCAACACCAAACGTGTACAGCTCACCGTCGATCGAGGATTCACCGTCGTCGACCGTCCACGCATAAGGCGTATCCGCAGCGAGACCCACAACGTCAAACGAGACCGCGCCATTCGACGCCGACACCGGGCCAATCGTCCGGCCATCGATCAACAAGCTCGCCGACGAACTATCGGTCGTCGCGACGACCCGGCCCGTCTCGTCAGTGACACCACCGACCATCGCGTTCACGACACTCACCGCGACCCCGTCCCCGCCAACACGCCGCGCCGGGTCTGCCGGTCATGTTCAGCCTGGTCGGAGCGGACGATCCCGCGAACTATCCCGAGGAATTCCCCGCTATCGAGGTACAGCTCGCCAGTCAACTGCCCACCTGCGGCGGCCTGCCGCGAATCGCGGTTCGACTTGACCTGCTCGCCGCCGCGGAACCGCATCAGCTCCGGGCCGTTCTCACCGACCCACGCCCAGCCGCGGCGCGCGCTCATGGTGCCGGTGGCGTAGCCGTGACCGTGGCCGATCACGCCGAGCATCCCGCGCTTGCCGTAGCGCGACTTGGCGTACCTCATACCGGCGAGGAGGTTGTCCAACCCCCGCATGATGTTCCCGAAACCGGGTTTGTGGTACGCCGCGAACGTCGGCGGGATCACCTGCACCAGCCCACGGGCACGGTTCCCGCTGAGTGAGTTGACGTCGGTGATGCCCTGCACGATGTTCGCGCGCCCGCCGGACTCGGTGCTGATCTGACGCAGCCACGCGTTGATATACGCCGAGCTGACCGGCAACCCAGTCATCGCGAGCGCCTTCGCGACGGTGCCACGCCACTGCCCCACGCCGCCGGTGCCGCCGCCGCCGAAGAGCCCACCAAACAAGCCCGAAAGTTTCGACCAGACACTGTCCGCGATATCTCCGAGCTTGCCCAGCGCGATCTTGCCGTGGTTGACGAGCCACATCAGCGCCTTGCCTGCCGAGTTCGACACCCCACCGAAGATCTTCTTCACGAACTTGCCCGCGTTGCCGTGAATGAGCCCGTTGATCAATCCGCGGATCATCTGGAAGCCGAAGCCATGGAACACGGTCGACGGCGACTTGATCCCGAACAGCGACTTCACGCCCTTCACGATCGGGTTCCACACGTGCTTTTTCAACCATGACTTGATGCCGTGCATGGCGCTGCGTACACCGCTCGTCAATCCGTGGATGATGTCCTTACCGGCGCTGATGAGCCACTTTCCGGCCTTGGATGCCCATCCGATGATGCGGTCCTTGAGTCTCCCGAGCCAGCGCTTCACCCGCGTCCAAGCATTCGAGATGATCTTGACGACGCGGTTCCAGAGCCGATTCCACACTCGTGAGAGCGTGTTATGGATCCTGTCGAAGATCCCCTTGTAGAAGTGGAAGGCGCGGGTGAACCCCTTCTTGAGCCAGCCGGACGTGGCCGAGAACGCGTGTCTGACGCCGCTCCACAGTCGGTGCCAGATCCGCACGAGCCCATGCCAGATCTTCGTGAAGATGCCCTTATAGACGTTGAACGCCCGGACGAACTGCTTCTTCACCCAGTGCCACGATGCGAGCGTGACCTTCTTGACCGTCGACCACAGCCGGTGCCAGATCTTCGTGACAATGTGCCAGCCAGCACGGAATGCCTTCTTGATCTGTCCCCAATGCTTGATGATGAAGCCGACAGCCAACCCAATCGGGCCGGTGAGAATCCCCAATAGCAGCGGCCAGCGTTTCTTCACCCATGCAAGAACCGAGTGGAACGCGTTCGGAATCGTCGTGGTGAAAAACGGGACGAACTTGGTCTTGAGCCAGCTCCATACCGCTACCGCCGCAGCCTTGATGCCGTGCCACGCCGCCTGCACGATCTTTCTGAACGTCTTCGAATGCTTATACGCGTAGATGATCCCGGTGACGAACAACGCGAGCAGCGACACGATCAGCAGGATCGGGTTCGCCTTCATCGCGAGGTTCAAGATCCGCTGCCCGACCGCCATCGCCTTCGACGCTGCGGCCGCGGCGAACGCGGCGACCTTATGCGCGACGAGGACGGCGGTGTCCTTCACCGTCAACGCGAACCCGCGTAGCCGAGACTTGTTCAACGCGCTGTTGGCGACCGCGGATTCCCCGGCGGCCCTCGTCTGCGCCTTCGTCGCCTTCGCCAACGCGAAACTCCCCGCCGCGTTCGCGAACAGCGCCGCCGTGTAGGCCGGCGTGAAGATCGTACGGACCGCGCCGAGCCCTCTCGCGGCGACCTTGTAGGCGAGGAACCCGGCGACGAGGTACGGCAGCACGGTGATGATCGTGCTGATGTGCTTAGCGACGAACCCGAGCGCGGCACCGAAAATGTGCATCACGTTGCCGATCGACTTGCTCGCGCCACCACCGCGCTGCATCTGGTCCGTCGTCGACTTCAATCCCGACGAGATCGAATGGAGAATCTTCCCCCAATTGACACCGGAGAGTGCCTTACCGAGACTCGCGAACGCCTGCTTCGCGAACCGCGCAACGGTATGCAGGGCCTTGCCGACACCACCGGACGACAGCGAGCTGAAGATGGCCCGGAGTTTCGCGCCGACCCTCGCACCGAGCGTGTCCGGGACGATATCGCTTGGCGTGAGACCGGCCCGGCTGGCCTTGGCGATCGTCGCCTGTGACGGGCCCTGCAAACCAGCCAGGAAATCCTTGCCGAACCCGACCGCGCCGGTCGTGACCTTTTTGATCGCTGGCGCCGCCTTACCGACCAGTTTCGGGACGGCCTTAGCGAGTTGGGCGATCAGTGGGTTGGCTGCCTTCAACGCGGGCAGGAATGCCTCACCCAGCGCGGTCTTGACGTTGTCCTTCATCATCGCCCACTGGCCGGATAGCGTCTTCCTGGTGCTCTTACCAGCGGCGATCGCCTGCTTGAACGTCTTGCCTTGCGCCTTGCGGATGACGGTCATCACGTCCTGGATGCCGACCTTCCCGGAGGTCACCATCTCGCGGACGTGGGCGATGTTGGTGTGGAAATGCGCGGCGAGGCCGGAGAAGATCGGCACACCCGCCTCGCTGATCTGGTTCAGCTGCGCCGCGTAGACCTTCCCGGAGTTGACCATCTGCAGCATCGCGTTCGTCGCCCGTCCCATGTCCTGCGACGACCCGCCGATCCCGACGATCGCGTAACCGACGTTCTTCAACGTCTTGTTCGCGGCCTGGCCCTTGATGCCCATGTAGGCGAGCTGCTCCGCGCCCTTCGCGAAGGCTTGATAGTTGATCGGCGACTTCGAGGCGGTCTTCCGCAGCAGCCCCATGGTGTTGTTCGCCTGCTTCGCCGAGCCGTACAGGCCGGTGAGTGTCGCCGTGGCGTGCTGGATCTGCGCGGCCGACTTCACCCCGATCACCGTCCCGGCGACCGCGACGGAACCGGCCGCGGCGCCGACGAACTTCCCTGCCTGTACCGCAGCATGCCCGAGCTTCGACAACGCCGAATGCGACTCGCCCGCGGCGCCACCGACCTGCCGGAACACCTTGCTCGCGTTGTCGGTCGCGACGAGGTTATACACGACGGTGCTACTCGCCATCTATGCCCCGTTCCGGTTCAGCTTCTTCTCTTCCTCGGCGCGTTCTTTCTCCTCGAGCTGGTAGAATGCCATCCACTCGACGAGTTCACGCGCAGACAGTCGCCTCACTAGCTCGCCGACGGTGCATCCGAGGGCGCGAGCGAGGAGGAATTTGAATCGCCGCTCGGGGCGGCGCTTGAGTTTCCCTCGGCATCCTCGATGGCCTGCTTGGCGTCTTCACCGATGCCGGTCGTCGCGATGTTGAACAGTCGCTCCAGCACCGCGCTCGACTTCTGCCCGAGCGCGTTCGCGTCCTGCCGCTTGAAAATCTTGTTGCCTTGCTCGTCGTACAGGCAATACACGAGCAACCGCGCCCGCATATTGCCCATCTGCGGATGCGTGTTGCCGTTCTGGTCGACAGGGGTGAGCGATGTCCTCCACTCGTCCCACTCCGCCGCAGACACGGGCTTGATCCACACGCTGACCCCGTCCCATTCCGGAACCTTCTCCTCGACGGACTCCAAGTCGTCGACGGCGAGGATGCTGTCACGCAGCGCCATGCTGGCCCTTGCCTTTCAGGTAATGTCGTCGGAGATGCCGTCAACCACGTCGTAGACGGCGCGGCGGGTCTTCGGCCCGTAGCGGCGCACCACGGGCGCGAAATACGGATGCGACGCCTGCGTGACTACGCCAACGCCGTACACCGGATGCTGCCAACGGGGTTTGCTGCCCTCCATGTAGGCAGGCAACGAGCCCTGACCGGGCGGCATCTTCCGCCCGTCGACGATGACCCACACGGCGGCACCGCGAGCGCTGACGTTGACATGCAACGAAGTCGCAGCCGCCATCCGCGCCCGCAGTCCGGTGTGTTTCGACCCGTGCGTCGGGATCGCCATGATCGACGCGCGCACGTCGGCGACCATCGGCCGCGCCGTGGCCCGGAGCTCCCGGCTGAACCGTGTCCGGACCTGGTGGCCGTCACCCATCCGGTTCAGCTCGGCGGTGATCTGCCGGAGCTTCTGCCCGCCCCGAACCTCGAAGTCGGCCATCGGGTTACGCCGCCGCGGGAACCTCGACGTTTGCGGCGGGTTCGCTGGTGATCGTGAACATAAACTGTGTCTGGCCGGGGTCTTCCATCCCGGACTGCACTGACGCGGACGACACCGTCACCGGGAACACGTTCATCAGGTTCGGCCCATCGCCGCCGTCGTCGCCCTCGGGGAACTGGACAATGAAACCCTTGGTGTCGCGGGGCATCAACGTGCGCGCGTCACCGGCCCCGTCGGATTCGGTCGAGTTGTAGATGTTGATCGACGAGTCGTCGGCGGTGATCATGCCCGGAACCTTGCTGGTGAACCGGGACCCGAGGTCTGGCGCGTCGACCGAGTCCGAACTGGTCGTGAACCCGTCGACTGCGGCGATCTCGATCGACAAGTCCGTGCCCGCGTCGAGTTCCGGGCGGGTCGGCGCGGTCTTGTCCTCGATCGTCGTGACGAAGTAGTACTGGCGCACTCCGGGCGGGATGTACCGAGCGGTCGGAGTGAGGGGTGTGGCGGTCATACGATGGGCCCGTCCCTTCTGTGACAGGTGGGGACAGGGCCGGGCGTTGATTCCTTGGCGGGGACCGCCCGGCCCCTCTACTGCAACTTGCGGTTAGCTGGCCTGCTCGGCCTCACCGGCGGACTCGCCGGACTCTTCTGGACGCTCGTGCGCTGGAGTGTCGGTTACCTTCGCCTTACTGGCCTTCGACTTCGGCCTGTCGCGGCGCCAGCCGGCGCGTTCGTGGTGCGGCACCGCCGACTCCGGCACGCTGGCCTCACCGACCTTCGGGTGATACATGGTCACGAACCGCATACAATCCGTCCTTTCCGGGACACGTCTGTGCCGCGAGGTAGACAATCAAGGTTGAACACACACCGGAGGAGACGCCATGTCAGACACCCAGTCGCCCATCTCGAGCCACCAGCAGGCACTCCAGAGCTCCCCCCGGGCGCGCCAATTCCTCCGGGTCGCCAGCGTCGGCTACTTCATCTACGCCGTCGGCATCATCGGCGGGTTCATTCTGCTCTTCGCCGCCGCGTTCGCCGCGTTCGTCGTGCTGTTCACCTAACGCTGTAGGCATCCACGTCGACACCGAACACGACAGTCACGGCGGCACTCTTCGGTGTCTTCGACTGCACCAGCCGCGCGTCACCGAGCCGCGCCGACATCACCGGCCCGCCGAGCGTCTGGTCCGCGGCAAGAGCGGCACCGCAGCCAGCCAGTAGCCCATAAGCGGCGGCGCGTGCCTTAGCGATGTCACCGGAGCCACGCGCGACCGACGCGGCACACCAGACCGTGTACGTCTCCCGAGACGGGGACACCGCCAGTCCCTGGACTCGCAGCGTGCCCTCGACGGCATTCTCGCCCTCGGTGCCGGTGTACCCGACCGTGACGACCTCCTGCGCGCCCGACGAGGTAACGACCGGGCCGTCCCGCACCACCGCATCCGGCAGCGCATCGGTGAACGCGGCAACCAGGGCCTCAACCGCGGCCGGTACCGTCGACGCCCAGGACATCTATGCGACCCCCGGCAGCGGCGACCCGAGCCATTCCAGGGCCTTGCGTGGCACCGAGTAGGAGAACCGCGGATCGTAGACCTCCTCGGATCCGACGACGCCGGACTGCACCGACCCGACACCACGCTGGGTCTCCCACACGTGCTGAAGGATCACCAGCGCGCCACGTTTGATGTTCGCGGGGACCTCCGCGTAGCCGGCATCATAGGTGGCCGTGACCCGACCGGTCACCGACCCCGACAGGACCGTCACCAGCCCCGACACCTCATCAACGTCGAACCCGTCCGGTTGCCACGACCGCGACCCGTCGACCGTGTCCACGCTCGTCAGCGAGATCACCGGGACGCTCGACAACACGAAGCTCGTCGCGGCCCGCAACCAGATCTTCTGGCTCACCTCGCGCTGCTCGACAACGACGCCCTTGTACTCCTCGACCGCGGTACCGATCCCGTCGAGGTAGTCCTGCAGCTCGTCGTCGTCGTCGGTGTAGTCCGAGCCGATACCGAGCGCGGCCTTCGCGTCTGGCAGCGTCACGATCGCCATGGTCGGTTACTCGCCGTCGCTCGTCTCGTGGATGATGTTGCCGTCCTCGTCCCGCGGCAGCTTCGGCCGGCCACGCTTCTTCGGCTTCTCCTCGGCCTCGTCGCGGGTCTCCGGGTCGGGTGCGACAGCCTTCTCCGCGCTCTCCGCCGGCTTCTCCGCGACCGGTTCGGCGTAGCCGAGCTTGCAGTACCGGGCGCCGTCCTCGTCAGATACCTTGGTCACGTCGCCGCGGCCGTTGACGACCTGGCGGCCGACCAACCCGACCATGTGGATCTTCCAGCGCACCTTCACGACGGCCCGCCTCTCAGAATTAGATGAGGCATCAGCCGGGCTGGAATAGCGCCAGCCCGGCGTGCACCTTCCGTCGATCAGGTAGCGGACTGCTTGAGCACCTTCACCGCGTTGGGGTCACCCAACGCGCCATCAGTGCGGTACAGAACCCGGAACGTCACGACATCGCTGTCGAACTTGAACTCGTCACTGCGGTCGAACCGCAGCGGCGTCACGTCACGAATCCAGTAACCCCCGAAGTCGCCGAACGCGACAGACGTCGCCGACGCCTCCGGAGACGGCATCGCCGGGTTCGAGTACACCGGGTAGCCGAGGAGCCGGTCGGGCTGGCCCGCCTGCATGCTCTGCTGCCACAGGTACTGCCCGTTGAGATCCTTGATCTTCCGGATCGCCGCGAGCGCAGCGTCAGACGCCTGGAACGAGCCACGCGGGCGGTACGGCACCGCGATCGCGTACACCAGGTCGAGCAGCGCGTCCGAGGTGATGTCGACACCCGACTCGCCGTCGACGGAAGTCGCGGCACCAACCAGCCCGGTCGGCTTACCCGTGCCGGTGCCGCTGGTGTACGCGTTGTTCGTCGCGAGACCGATCCGCTCGCCGGCCTCCTGCGCGAGAAAGCCGAGCAGGTCGAAACCGGCGTCGTCGATCAGTTCACGGTTGACGCTGACGATCTTGCCGACCTTGTGCGCGCCGAGCGACACCGAATCGAAGCCCGGGTCGGCCTCGGTCAGGCTGGCGCCCTCAGCGAGCCACACGGCGTCGCCGTACGACACGGCCTTCGGAAGCGTCAGCGTCTCGCCGTTGCCGGTCGTGATGACCCGCGGGTTCGACTGCCGGATCGAGTTGGTGTCCACCAGGTAGCGGTACAGCTGCCGGACGAACCCGACCGGGACCGTGTCGCTGGACGTCGCGAGGTCGCGGCGCTCCAGGATCGAGCGGCGCTCCATCGCCGACGGCAGACCGACCTCGACCTTACTGATCTCACCGCGACCCAGCGAACGGAACTGGGTATCAAGGTCCTTGTCGCCGACGACGGCGACCTCCCCGCGGCGGACCTCGCCGCCGCCGGACTTCCCGAGACGCTCGAACGCGTCGTCGGCGTCCTTCGCTCGCTGCTCAGTGTCGAGCGCGGACTTGATGCGCGTGTCGAGCTTGTCGAGTTCCTCGCTCTGCGAGTCCCACTGGCCCTGCTCCTCAGCGGAGAAAGACCGATTCTCGTCGGCTGCCGCGTCGGCGATTCCCTTCATCTGCTCCCAGACTTGGGCACGCCGTTCCCGCAGCCGCTTCGCCATGTCTGACATGGGATGGCTCCTTTTCGTATGTAAATGCGGGCACAACATTGCTTGCGGCGTGGTTGCGTTGCCGGCGCCGCCGGATACTGCCGGGTTGTTACAGGCTCAGGTGACGTGGTTGCGTTGCCGGCGTCACCTTCAGGACGTGCCTACGCCCAGGGGTCGGTCTTCTTCGCGAGAAGATCGACAGCCGCAGCCGGCCCGAATAGCCGTTTGACAGGAGCCGCGGTGGACTCGGTGTCGCTGCGGACGAAGAATCGGCGTAGCTCGTCGTCGACCGCCATCGACCGGACCTCCTCGAAGTCGGCGTCGAAATACGCCGCCAGCGAGCGGAGACCAGCCGACGTGTCGAGATACGCCGGGTCGTGCACGGGAGCGACGTCGATCAACTCGACCTCGTTCAATGTCCGCATCGGGTACGACTGGTCCGTCACTGCCCAATCGTCATCGAGTACGCGGAACGCGAACGACGAATACCTCACGTCGCCGCGCTGCACCAGCTCAAGGATGTCGGCACGCGACTGCGGTGGTTCGACCTCGTACCACAAGCCAGCACCGGGGTCGACACGCAAATCGAGGGTGCTGCCGCCCGTCGTGCCGAGAATCATGTTCGAGTCATGGTTGTAGCGGGCGACAACGTTCGGCCAGCCCGCCGCCCGCGCCTGGTTGAACGCGCCAGTCCCGACCTGCTCGACGAACCCGCCGAGGTTCCTCGACAACACGCCGAACACCGCGCCGTATCCGCCGATACGTTTCGCGTCGCCGGCAGCGCGCAGCTCCACGGTGCCAGGGGTGTACCGCCGTTCAGTCTCCATGCCCATGCTTCGTAGGCTCCCGTCGCTGTTCCAGTTCTCGGGGATGAGGTCGCTCAGCCCCAGCGCCTTAGCGCGCCTGATGATGTGCTGGCGGATCGCGTCATGGCTGCCCGAGCCACGCCCGACCGCGCTGATCGCCTTCTCCAGGTCCGTACGGCCATGGTTGTCGGCAGGACGGATCGGGTACGACCCGTCGTCCATCGCCCAGCCCTGCGACGCCGCATACCGTTTCGCGGCCGCGTTCAGGTCACCCGCGTCGGGAGTGGTGATGTTTCCCTTATCCGTTGCCATCGCTCGTTTCCTTCCACCGGCCATCCACCAGCTGCGGCCGGCCGTACTCGCCGCCGCGGAGCTGCGGCACCGCCTGACCCTTCTCCAGCAGCGTCAACGGCGTATAGTCCTGCCCCGCCCCGTTCGGCAGCGGCGGCAGATCCTCCATCGCGCGGATCTCGTCGATGTTCTTCAACCCGATATCGCGGGCCGTCTTATAGTTCGCATACCTGGTCGCCGCGTCCGGCCGGATCAACGCATCCACGTTGAACTTCACGTACTGGCCCCGCGGCAACAGCCCCGACAAGTGACTTTCCAGCTTCGTCAGCCACGGCATCAACGTGAACTGCACAAACTCGATCGATTGCTGCTCCACGTTCGCGTAGGTGTTCCCAGTGAAGTACGTCGTGCCTTCACGCCGCGCGAACCACGTACGGTTCGGAGTCGTCGGACACCAGACCGACCCGTCAATCCGTTCCTGATGCACGTATTCGACGTGACCTTTGGGTTTGCGGTGCGACGCCTTCCACACTGCCATGCCCCACATATCCCCTGCCGTGGGCCGAATCGCCCCCGAACGGCCCGCGAGCGCACATGCGACCTGGAACGCCTCCAGCCGACGCGGATCCTTCTGCGCGATGTAGGGCGTCCCGCTGTTTGTGACGCATCCATCTGCATCAAGCGAGATCTGCACGAACAACTCAAGCTGCGCCCGCGTCAACGTGACCAGGAAGTCAATCGAAGGGATCTTCTCTGCCGCGACTTCGAGTAGACGAGCGGCAGCACGCTTGTTCAACCTGAACTGTGTCGTCCCGGCCGGGCGCACTTCCTCGATCCACGCCGGTTCGGAACGAACGTGTTTCACCTGACAGGCAGGCCCGAACACGTCAGCTAGTACAGCCCGAATACGGGAGCAGTTCTCCACATTGACGGTATGCGACTGTGTGATCCGGACTTCATTGTGAGGTCCGATCCATCCTTCAGTCCAGAACCACGCGACCAACTCAACAAACGCGTCCGCCCACTTCGGCTCGGTCGGAAGATTCGACACGGGAGCGGCGGCGAGCACACGGTCGCTTGCGGACATGGTCTGTGACTCACGCCAGTCGGGCACCATGCCGCGGCGGGTTTCTCTGAGCACCGGCCACCGGTGATCCAACGTGCTCAATGACGAGTGCGTACGACTGCGGAACCGCAACATGTCGTGAGGGCCTTCAAAGACGTGAACTGCCTCCACTTGCTGCCACTCCGCGACGTGTGTATCAGCGTTCAAGGTGAGGCACGTGTCGCCTACCCTGATCTGGTTGTATCGAAGCCAGCCTCGAGTCGTCAGCATCTCCGTGTCGGTGTCCACGCACATCGATTTGCCGGTCTCCCCGCCGATCATCTCCGGCGGAATCCCGTAAATGTTCGCGACCTGCGACGCCGTCAACCGCATCGTCTCCACGAACCGGGCCTCGCTCGGCGACACACTCACCGGCGTGTACTTCCAGTCCTTGCCGTACACGATCGGCCGGTGCTTACGGATCGAGTTGACCAGCCTGTTACTGATGATGTCGGCCTGTTCCTGGTTCACCGTCACGTTCGCGTTCTCAAACGTCCCCGGCGGCACACCACCCGAATCGAACCACTCCTTGGAGAAGTCCTGCGCAGCCAACGCCGTCGCGACCGAATTCGCGTACGCCGTCAACGGCGACAGCCCCCACACCCGGCCCGGCAACGTGAACCACGGGATATGCACGAGGTCGCCCGCCGACACGGTCTGCCCGCGCCACCGCCAGATCGGCTGCCGGAACGACCCCGGCCCGTGCGGCTGGTCGTCCTCCACCGTCACCTCGTCGGGATGGAGCCACTCGACGCCGGTAGCGATACCGTCCGCGCTGTACGACACGATCAACCCGACCGCGTTCCCCCGGTAGATCAGCGACGTCATCGCCCTAAACGTCCAGTCCAACCGGGTGCCCTGCACCGACGGCGACGCCAACAGCGACGGCAACGGCAGCGGCTCCCGCCGGTCGCCGACCTTCCGGTACACCTGCACCGGAAGCTGCGACACGTTCGACGCGAGCAGCCGGCCCGCGGCGAACACCGGAGCGAGACGCAGCGCCTGCTCCGGCGACACCTGCCCACGCGCGGCAGGACGATCCCAGTTGAACGTCAGATTACGATTCTCGACGCGGCGCCGCAGCCAATCACGCACACCCATTAGAAGATCGACTCCAGTACGTCATAGTCGGCGTTCGGCCCGTACACCGCGAACCCGTGCAACGCCAACGTCGCCGCGACCAGCGGGGAAATATCCACACCCGAGGTTTTCCGGTCCCACGTCCACGCGTCACCCAACCTGCGTGTCGCCGCACCATCGACCGCGTCATGCAGCTCTGGCTGCCCCAGATGCCGCAGCGTCTCGTCAGCCACCGCCGTCGCGAACGCGCCCGACGCCTGCGCGACCTGCCGGCTCGTCACCAATTCCAGCCGCGTCTGCCCAGCGTCCGGCTTCACACACACGCCGTGCTCCTCGAGCTGCGGAATGAACCCGCCGGCAGCCGACCCCGGGTCGACGACCACCGCGCACGGTGCCCACTTCTCCACCAGATCGACCAGCCGAGCGACAAGCCAATGCGTGCCCTTCCGCCGCTCGACCACCTCGACATGCGACAGGCCGTCACCGCGGCGGCCAGCGACAGCGACGACAGCACCAGAACGATCCGGGCGGACATCCACACCAACCGCGACGGGATCGGTCACCGCAGACGACGGGTCCGCTAGCAGCCGCCACCGCTCCGCGTCGACCTCAGACGACCCGGCATCCATCGGCCAGATCCCCAGCCGCTCCCGCCGGAAATCACCCTCATCCATCGTGCCCAACTCGCGGACGATCGCGTCCTCACCGATCCGGTCACCCAGGGCAGGGTTCGCCTCAGCCCACGCCGCCCGATCATCACTCGCCGCGTCATCAGCGGCGCACCACTCGAAATACGCCAGACCCTCACCACCGGCGCGGCCACGGTGACACAACCGCCGCAACACCACCGACGACACCAGCGGCGCGCTCGACGCGTACCAGATCTGCACGTTCGGCCGCGCCGACTGCGCCGGCACCACTGCCGCGACCTGCTCATCAGTCAACGCGTACGCCTCGTCCAGAATCAACAGATCCGGTGAGAAGCCACGCCCCGACCCGCCGGTCCGCGCCAAGAACCGCAGCCGGCACCCGTTCAACATCTCGATGCCCTGCTCACCAGCAGTCAACCGCACCGACTTCACGCGCTTACGCAGATGATCAGTGTTGTCGAACAACGCCCGCACCCGAAGGAAATGCTCCTGCGCGGTGTCGAACTTGTGCGCCGACCACAGAATCAACCGCTCTTCGAAGAGAACCAGCCCAACCAGCGCCCTCGCCTCGAGGATCGCGCCCTTCCCGTTCTGCCGCGGCTCCAACACCGCGACCTCCGGTGCCGCCCAACGCCCATCGGAGCGCTCCCCGAGCCCACCATCGAGGACCTCACCCTGATGCGCGTCCAGATGCAGACCCGCGCTTGCCGCCAGATCCACCGCTTCGCTGCCCGCGCTTGTCACCGCCGCCGGTACGCTTCGATGCCTTGGACTTGCGGACAGCGCGGGCGCGGCCGATCTCGTCAACCGGATCAGCTCCCTTCGGTGCCTGACTCGCCGCAGTCCGCAGCTCGGTAAGCGTCATACGCAGCTCCCGCGCCAGCGGCGGCGAGTCACGAGCGCCCGCATCATCGAGACGTTCAGCCAGCGTCACCGCAGCCGCAGCTAGCGACGAGTCGCGGAACGCGGCGGGAAGCTGATCGAGCTCGGAACGGACGGAGTCAATGACCATGTGTCCCCCCGGTCCGGCGGGACCGAACCGGCCCCGCGTTGCTGTAAATCCTTCGTTTATCGCGCGTAATAACCGTAGATTGTCCCGCTGGGACCCATAGTGCGGCGCAAAGAAAAGGAAGCAATTGGGCGGGGTCCGCGCGGCCAAGATCCAAAAACTGCGGCGATCGCCGAATCGTTCTCGATCGCGGATTACTGCGCGGGCCAAGCCACCACGTGAGTCGTGCTGTCCGACATCGTGAAGGTCAGGTTGGTGCCGTCGGAGCTGATGTCGGTGACCGAGACGCCTTGTTCGCCTTGGTTGCCTTTGGGTCCTTGGCCTGCTTCGAGTGCGTTGCCGTCCTCATCGTAGAGATGAATCTCGCCGAGGTACTGGCTTGGCACAACGTCGGAACGCTTGCGGACTGTGAACTGCTTGCCTGGCACGTGGGCTCCACTCTTGCGTTCGTGTCACCAGCGACGCGAGCGGCGCGATGATCTTTGGGGTGTCCGGTCCCGTCGGCTGCCGTCGCCTTTCCGGCCGTTGCATCGGCGGTGCGCCGCTTTCAGGTTGCTCCGGTCGTGTGCCAGCCATGGGGCTGCGGTCAGCGGGATCTCGTGGTCGACGGTGAAGCTGAGTGGGTGCGTGGCTGGAAGTGTGTAGTCGATTGGTTGGCCGCATAGCCAGCATGGGTGTCTGCGTGCCCTGATGTCGGCGGTGATCCGTAGCCATGGTTGGCCTATCCTGCCGTGGCCTCGGTGCAGGCTCGGCATGGTTGGCTCCTGGCTGTTTGTGCCGGTGGTGTCCCCGATGCGGGGCGAGCCGGGGGAGGTTTGGTTCGCCGGGCGTGACACCACCAGACAGAATGCTCTAGCACCCCTTGACTTGCATGTTCTAGTGGAGCTAGACTATAGTCATGGTGAAGGCGATGCGGAAGGCGCAGATCACAGCGACACTCTCCCGCAAGGACCGCGCCACCAAAGTCAACGACGACGGCGACCACGAGACCTGGCGCTGCACCTGCGGCCAGAGCCACCGCACCTACGTACCCCGACACCGCGAGATCAAGACGAAGACGACGAACAAGATCTACAAGCAGATGATCGACTGCCCGCTGTTCGGGAAAGGGTGGCTCTGATGGACACCTACCGCGTGGTGACCTACCGCGAGGAAGGCTACTGGATCGTCGAGATCCCCGAGCTTGACCTGCTCACTCAGGCGAAGCGCCTCGACCAGGTCGAACGCATGGCCCGGTCGATCATCTCCCTGCACCTAGAGACCAGCCGGGATGCATTCGCCGTCACCGTCGAACCGAAACTCCCCGCCGAGGTCGCCGCGGAGATCAGCGAAGCCCGCCAGTTGCGCGCCGAAGCGACCGCCAAAGCTGAGCAGGCGGCCAGGTTGTGGGCGGACTCGGCTCGCGTCCTGTACCTGCAGGGCCTGCCGTATCGAGACGTCGGCGCGATCCTCGGGGTGTCGTTCCAGCGGGCGAAGCAGCTCGTCGACGAGGTGCAGGATATCGAGGATGGCCGCGCAGCGATGGCGAGCTAGAGACACCGGAGCCCGGACCGGGTCGAGGCTGGGTCTGGGCTGAGGGTATGCGGTCGCGCACGTTCTGATTGTGCAGTTTGGCTGACGGTGATGGTTTCGTCAAGCGACACGCCGGCAGCGGTAGCCGTCGCGGTAGTGCAGATCGGCGAGGTCGGGGAGCCACACCAGGAGTCTGCCGGTGTGGGTGTGGCAGATGGTGGGGAGGTGGCCGCGGCGTATCCAGGAGCGGATCGTCCAGGCTGGTCGTTGCGCGAGTAGCGCCGCGTCGGTGATGGTTGCCCAGCCTTTCACGCTGTCTCTCCGATCGCCCGTCCGAGAATCAGCCACTGCTCACGTGTCCATTGTGCCTGACAGGTGGTGCAGCGGATCGTTTGGTCGGTCTTCGGTGGCCAGAGTGGCCCGCCGCAT
>JBOHBN010000318.1:0-5137 GCA_050698355.1 Streptosporangiales bacterium
CCAACCCCTGCCCCCGCTCCCCCGACACCACCACCGGCGGCGGAAACAACAGTGGCGGTGACCAGCCGACGGTGACCACGCTGACCCTCGCCCAGCGCGCCCTGGCCCGACTACCCGTCCCCGCCCCATCAATCCAGACCGCGCCGCCGCGCGGCACCAATGCGCTGGTACAGATGCCGCACTGGTTCTGGCTCGCCAAGACGCAATGGACCAGCCGGACCGCGACCGCGCAGCTAGGTGGGCTGTCGGCCACCGTCACCGCCCGCCCCACGAACCTCACGATCGACCCCGGCGACGGCAGCGAGGCGTTCACCTGCACGCCGCCGTGGACCCCCTACACCCACGGCGCCGAATCGACCTGCACCCACACCTTCACCCACCACGGCACCTACACCGCTACCGTCACCGCGCACTGGACCGCCGCGTGGACCGGCTCCGACGGCGACGGCGGGGCACTGCCCGCCCTCGCCCGGACCACGACGTTCCCCATCAAAGTCGTACAGGCCCATAGCCAACTCATCGCCGACCCCTAGCGGCGGACGTGCTTCTCACGATGAGTTCCTGCTTCTCATGGCCTGCAGGCCATGAGAAGCAGGAATTGAGTTACATACCGTGATCATTTCGGGAATGGTCGGCGAACCAGCGCGCCTTACCGGTCGAGTTCGCCCGCGATGAACTTCTCCACCGCGTCGTGCGCCTCGTTGTCGCGGTACTGCACCGGTGGCGACTTCATGAAGTACGACGACGCGGACAGCACCGGCCCGCCGATACCGCGGTCCTTGGCTACCTTCGCCGCGCGGATGGCGTCGATGATGATGCCGGCCGAGTTCGGGGAATCCCACACCTCGAGCTTGTACTCCAGGTTGAGCGGTACGTCACCGAACGCGGACCCCTCGAGCCGGATGTACGCCCACTTCCGATCGTCCAGCCACGGCACGTAGTCCGACGGACCGATGTGGACGTTGCGGTCGCCGAGGTCGTGGCCGACCTGCGAGGTGACCGCGCGGGTCTTGGAGATCTTCTTGGACTGCAGCCTCTTGCGCTCCAGCATGTTCATGAAATCCATGTTTCCGCCGAAGTTGAGCTGGTCGGTGCGCAGCAGCTCCACCCCGCGGTCCTCGAACAGCTTGGCCAGCACCCGGTGAGTGATGGTGGCCCCGACCTGGCTCTTGACGTCGTCGCCGACGATCGGGAGCCCAGCCTGTTCGAACCGCGCCGCCCATTCCGGGTCGGACGCGATGAACACCGGCAGCGCGTTGACGAATGCGACGCCCGCGTCGATCGCGCACTGGGCGTAGAAGCGGTCCGCATCCTCCGACCCGACCGGCAGGTACGAGACGAGCACGTCGGCGCCGGACTCGCGCAGCGCCGCCACGACATCGACCGGTTCGTCCTCGGACTCCTCGATCGTGGCCGTGTAGTACTGGCCGAGGCCGTCGAGGGTGTGGCCGCGCTGGACGGCGACGCCCGCCGGGGGCACATCGGTGATCTTGATGGTGTTGTTCTCGCTTGCCTCGATGGCGTGTGCGAGATCCTGGCCGACCTTCTTCGCGTCCACGTCGAACGCCGCGACGAACTCCACGTCACGTACGTGGTACGGCCCGAACCGCACGTGCATCAGACCGGGGATGCTGTCCGCCTCGTCTGCGTCGGCGTAGTACTGCACTCCCTGCACCAGCGATGCGGCGCAGTTGCCCACGCCGACGATTGCTACGCGAACCGATCCCATCAGACCTCTCCTGTTCTGCCGTCATCTCTGATCGTGGAACGTGTCTTGGACGGGGCGCTGCCGGACGGTCGGGCGATCTCGTCGCGCTCGGTCTCGATCAGGTCGGTGAGCCAACGCACCTCACGCTCGACCGACTCCAGCCCGTGCTCCTGCAGCGCGAGGGTGTACCGGTCGAGCCGTTCCCGCCGCCTGCGCATCGCGTCCTGCAGCTGGGCGACGCGTTCTTGCATGCGCGTGCGCCGGCCCTCGAGGATCCGCAGCCGCACGTCCGCGGGCGTCTGCCCGAACAGGGCGAAGTGGACGCCGAACGACTCGTCCTCCCAGCTCCTCGGGCCGGACTCGTCGCGCATCTCGGTCAGCCGCTCCTTGCCCTCGGCCGTCAACCCGTAAGCGATCCGGGCCCGCCGACCGGCGAGCGCATTGCCCGGCGTCGGGTCGTCCGCGGCGATCCAGCCGCGCGCGGCGAGCCGCTTCAGGCACGGGTACAGCGAGCCGTACGAGATGGCACGGAACGGTCCGAGCAGCGCCGCCAAGCGCTTGCGCAGCTCGTAGCCGTGCAGCGGCGCGTCGGCGAGCAGCCCGAGTACGGCGAGTTCGAGGGCATCTGCTCTGCGCGGCACTCGTGCTGGCACCCCTCGGTGACAGGCTCGATATATCGAACCGATATATTACGCCAACTTACGTTAGCGCGCGCCGGCCCGCAACGCAAGACTGCCGGTTTGGTTTCGGCGCACGTACGCTGGCGAGCATGTGGTCCCAGCGGTCGGTCGTCGACTACGCGCTCCAACGGCGCGCGAGGCTGACCGCGCTCTTCTCCGGCGGGGCGTTCGGCGACGACGTGTGCGACGCGCACCCGTACCTGCTGCGCGCGGCGAAGTACCACGGTGAGGAGACCGGCGAGTCCTGCCCGGTCTGCCGCAAGGAACGGCTGACCCATGTCACCTACGTCTACGGCGACGAGCTCGGGCAGTACGCCGGCCGGGTGCGGCAGACCCCGGAGCTGCCGACCATGGCGCAGCAGTACAGCGAGTTCCGGGTGTACGTAGTCGAGGTGTGCCAGGGGTGCGCGTGGAACCACCTGACCAAGTCGTACGTGCTCGGCACCGGTAAACCGCCGTCACGCGGGAAGCGTCGTACAGCCGAGCGGTAGGTCAGGGTAGCGCGACCCGGATCGTCAGTACCTGAAACACTTGAGGCGAGGTACGCGCCGATGCCCGGCGATGATGCGCCGCTTGCTACGGTCACCCCTGCAGCAAACGACAAGGATCATGGCAAACCGATACTCTGGCAGGACGACAGGCAGCCCGCTGCGCCGCGAGCGCGGTGCCTCCGCGGGCGCCGGTGGCGGCGGGTCAAGGCGGCGCCCTGGCCCGGCGAGGCGGAAGAAGCGGCTGATCGACTACCCACGTAGCGGTAAGCGCGGCGCCCGTCGCTTCCTGCCCTCGTTCAAGCAGCTCCTCGGCTGCTTCATCTTCGTGGTGCTCCTCGGAGCCGGTTTCTTCATCGTTTCCTACATCCTCATCCCGGTGCCCGCGCCGAACGAGGTCGCGGTCTCGCAGACATCGGTGATCACCTACGACAACGGCAAGCCGCTCGGTCGCCTGGCCGCCCAGAACCGGGAGAAGGTCTCGATCGACAAGGTGCCCAAGCACGTCCAGCACGCCGTGCTCGCGGCCGAGGACCGCGAGTTCTACAGCGAGCCGGGTTTCTCGGTCACCGGCATCCTGCGGGCGGCGTGGGCGTACGTGCGCAACGAGCCCCTGCAGGGCGGGTCCACGGTCACCCAGCAGTACGTGAAGAAGACCTACCTCACCGATGAGCGCACCTTCACCCGGAAGTGGAAGGAGCTCATCCTCTCCATCAAGATCGAGCAGGAGCTCTCCAAGGACCAGATCCTCCAGCGGTACCTGAACACCGTGTACTTCGGGCGTGGCTCGTACGGTGTCCAGACCGCGTCGCATGCGTACTTCGACAAGGGCGTGAGCAAGCTCACGCCGTCCGAGGGCGCGGTGCTCGCCTCTCTGATCCGCAACCCGTCGCTGTACGATCCGGTGCGGCACAAGGAGAATCTCAAGCCGCGGTTCGAGTACGTCATCAACGGCATGGCGAGCCAGGGCTGGCTCAGTGCGGAGCAGGTGTCGTCGATGAAGTTGCCCAAGACGGTGAAGCCCGACGAGAGCAACCAGTACAAGGGCGAACGCGGGTACCTCATCGCGATGGTCAAGGATGAGCTCGAGCGACGAGGCATCTCCGAGGACGAGCTGCTGACCGGCGGCTACCAGGTGCACACCACCTTCAACAAGAAGATGATGAAGTACGCCAAGCAGGCGGTGAAGGAGGCGTACCCGGACTACCTCAGGCAGGAGAACGTCGACATCGGGATGGCGGCGGTCGAGCCCGGCACGGGCCGGATCGTCGCGATCTACGGCGGCAAGAACTACCTGAAGGACCAGTTCAACAACGCCCTGCGCGGCGGACTCACCCAGCCGGGCTCGTCGTTCAAGCCGTACGTGCTGGCGAGCGCCTTGAAGAAGGGCATCGGGCTGCGCACGACCTACGACGGCCACTCGCCCAAGACGGTCGCCGGGCACACCTTCAAGAACGCCGGCGCCGAGCAGTTCGGCTACATCGACCTGGCGACGGCGACCGAGCACTCGGTCAACACCGTCTACGTCCAGCTCGGGCAGGACGTCGGCCTGCACCGGGTCATCAAGAACGCGAAGAAGGTCGGCATCCAGACCGGTCCGTGGTGCCCGCTCGGTCCCGGCAACACCAAGATGGACGCTGGTGCGTCGACACCGTTGGGTCCGATGGACGTGTGCCCGATGCAGCAGGCCGGCGGGTACGCCACGTTCGCCAACAAGGGCAAGTACGTCCAACCGACGGCGATCGACGAGGTGACCAACGCCTCGGGCGACCGGGTGATCTACAAGGCCAACCCGGATCCGAGGAAGGTGTTCTCCAAGGGTGTCGCGGCCGACACGCTGTACGCGCTGCAGCAGGTCGTGCAGGGTGGCACCGGCACGGCGGCGATCCTGCCTGACGGCCGCCCCGTCGCCGGCAAGACCGGTACGACGAACGACAACAGGTCGGCGTGGTTCGTGGGTACGGTTCCGCAGCTCACCGCATCGGTGGCGGTGTACAAGTCGAACGGTCACCAGATCCCCTATACCGTTTACGGGGGCTCGGTGGCCGCGCCGGTGTGGGAGGCCTTCATGGCGAAGGCCACCGAGCACATGAAGGTGAAGGACTTTCCCGACCCGGCCTGGGTGGGCGAGGCCAGGCACAACTACCCGACCGAGCCGGTGACCACGTACACGAGTGAGCCGACGGACACCTACACCCAGGAGCCGTCCGACACGCCGACCAACACCCCGACCCCGACCGATACGCCGACTGCGCCGTCGA
>JBOHBN010000319.1:0-1892 GCA_050698355.1 Streptosporangiales bacterium
ACCTGGGGGATCTACCAACGCATGATCGCGGCCTACCGCGAGCCAGACCGGATCAGGGGCCGCGAGTTGATGGTCAAGCTGATCGACTCGGTCAGCCACGGTGTCCCCAAGGCGCTCACCGAGGTCATCACGCTCGGACGGACCCTGAAGCAGCGCGCTGAGGACGTGCTGGCCTACTTCGACCGACCCGGCACCAGCAACGGGCCGAGCGAGGCGATCAACGGCCGCCTGGAGCACCTGCGCGGCTCAGCCTTGATCCACCGGTGAGGTTGGTGGGGTGAGCGTGGCGTAGAACGAGAATGCCCTTGCTGGATGGGAGAATCGGGGTTACCACACCAGGATTCGACCGCCGAGCAAGGGACACCTCGTAGATGAAAGCCTCTCACACGATTCGGCCGGTTTTCGATGATCCCAACCTGGTGTCGGCCTCGGGTCTGGTCCCAGCGTTGCGGCTGGGCGAGTCGGCGGGGTTGTACGACCTGCTCGATGCGATGACAGTGCCTTCGGCGAGTTCGGCGGCCAAGACGACCAGCGTGGTCAGCGGGATGCTGGCCGGCGCGGACTCCATCGATGACCTCGATCTGCTGCGTCACGGCGGCATGGCGCGACTCTTCAGCGGGATGCGGGCACCCTCGACGCTAGGCACGTTCCTGCGTTCGTTCACCCACGGGCACGTGCAGCAGCTCGACGCAGTCGGTGCTGGGCTGCTGGCAGGACTTGCCACAAGGGTTCCCGCGCTGCTCGCCGGGGCCGGTGCGGACGGGATCGCGTTCATCGATGTCGATGACACGATTCGTGAGGTCCACGGCTACGCCAAGCAAGGTGCCGCCTACGGCTACTCCGGGGTCCGCGGGCTCAACGTCCAGCTTGCCACGGTCTCGACTCCAACGGCTGCGCCGGTGATCGCCCGGGCCCGGCTCCGCAGGGGCAACACCGCCTCGGCCACCGGTGCGGGCAGGTTGCTGGCCCAGGCCATCACGACAGCTCGCGCGGCCAACGTCGACGGCCAGGTCCTGGCTCGAGCAGACTCTGCCTACTACGGATGGGCGTTCGTGGGGACCGCGATCAGACACAAAGCGTGGTTCTCAGTGACCGCACGGATGACCAAGACCGTGACCGCAGCGATCGCCGGCATCGACGAGGACGCGTGGCGGACCATCAAATATCCCAAGGCTGTCTTCGATCAGGACGAGCAGCGGTGGATCAGCGATGCCGAGGTCGCCGAGGTTCGCTTCGTCGCGTTCACCGGCCGCCGCAAGGCCGAGCACGTCGAGTGCCGCCTGATCGTGCGCCGCGTCAAGCGAGTCCAGCCACGCGTGAGTGATGGCACCGTGCAGGGCGAGCTGTTCGCGGCCTACCGTCACCACGCATTCATCACCAACAGCAGTCTGTCGATGATCGAGGCCGACGAGCGTCACCGCGACCACGCCCTGATCGAGCAAGTCATCGCCGAACTCAAAGACGGTCCACTGGCCCACCTACCGTCCGGCAAGTACGCGGCCAATGCCGCCTGGGTCGCCCACGCCGTGATCGCGTTCAACCTCGCCCGTGCAGCCGCGGTCGCCGCCGGCCGCCATCGCGCCCGCTGGGCGACGCTACGGACCCAGATCATCAACATCCCTGCCCGGATCGCGTCCACCGGCCGACGCCTCGTGCTACACCTGCCCACTCACTGGCCATGGGCACTGAGCTGGCAGAAGTTGTGGTCGACAGCGACCGGACCGCCAACACCGGCCACGACCTGACCACCCGCCTCAACGGCACGACACGAGGACCCTCAAGTGGAAGAGCCGGCACAAGCCGGCGACTCCGCCGCGCACCGACGTCGCCAACACCACCGACACCGCGAACCGGGCATCACGACATCAAGCTCGGTGGATCAAGGCTGAGCG
>JBOHBN010000320.1:0-10115 GCA_050698355.1 Streptosporangiales bacterium
GCGATGTGGACAGCTGCGTGCCGAACTCGCGGAACTGCTCGGACAGCCCGACCAGCCCGGAGCCCATGTCCAGCGACAGGTCACCGAAGGCCATCTGTACCCCGGCGAAACCCTCGGCGACGTTGCCGAGGACCTGCCCGAACTGGTGAATGGTCGGCCCGGCCTGCCCTGACAGGAACTGGATGTAGTGCTGCCAGAACGGGTCCGTCAGCGCCGCGCCGCCCTCGGCGGCGAGATGCCCCAGCGCCGTCGACGTCTCGTCGACGAGATCACGCAGCTGCGGGAACAGCACCATCGCGTCGGTGATGCCTTGCTCCACGCCGGGCAGCAGCCCGGCCTGGGCGAGCCCTTGGAGCTCTTGGAGCTTCGGGCGCAGGTCGTCGAGGAACAACACGAAGTCGCGGCCGGCGGGCGCCAGCGACGCCAGCGCCTCACGCATGGCGTCGAGGTTCGCCGCGCTCGGATCGATGGATGCCTTATTGACCGCGTCGAGGGCGTCACCGAGCCCACCCATGGCGAGCCCCACCGTCCCCGCGGCCGCGGCGAGCACCCCGGCGGATGTGGCGGCGGCACCCATCCCGCCCACAATCGCCGCCGCCCCGGTGACGATCGGCGGGGCGATCGTCGCCCCGATCGACGCGGCGTTGAGCATCCGCGCGTTGAGCCGGTTCAGCTCCCGCTCATAGTCACGGGCGGCCCGCTGAGCCTGTTTCGATGCCCGCTGAAATCCGCGCGAATCGCCGTCGATGGTGACGTGGAGGTCCTTCTTGTTCGCCATGGGACCTCCCGTCGTCAATCGTTGGGTTTGAGTACGATCTGCACCCCGTGCCCGATGCCGTCAGGTAGCTGCTCGCGGTGCTTCGCGACCGCCTCGCAGCCGTGACAGCGGCGCGCCGACGCCACGTAGGCGTCCGTCCTGCCGCCTTTCTTCGGATCCCACTCGTCGCGGCGGGTGCCGCAACTCGGGCACGCCTCCCGCTGGCGGATGTGCCACCAGATGGCCTTGTCCCGATCCGAGGCCTCCCAGCCGAGGAAACGGCTATGGGGGATGCGGTACTCGGCGCACACCGCCATCTCGACGGCTAGCTGCGGATCGGCGTCGAACCTTTTGGGACGGTCGGGCTCGGCGCTCTCGTGTTGACGTCCAGCGCGGCGTTGAGGAGCCCCAAGGAGTCACCGTAGGACGCCGATTCCTTGAAAAAACGCGTCCAGTCTTCCTCGGTCATGTCCGAGTCCGCGCACGCCGCGAGCAGCGCCGGGCGGAACGTGTCGACATGCCACATGGCGTCGTCCGGGTCACCGTCACGACGGGGATGCGCGTCCGCGAGGGCCTCGAAGTCCGCCGCGGGCAGCGCCTGAATCGTGACCTGCTCGTAGCACGCAGCCTCGGTTTTCTCCGCCTTGTCGAGCGCCTTCTTGGCTTTCTTCGCTTCGTCGGAGTCCTCACCGCCGCGGAACAGCGCGAGGCGATGCTCGGCGCGCGCCTGTTCGGCCGCCTGCTCCGTCTCGGCCGTGTCCGCGATGGCGATCGAGTAGATGAGGCTGCGACGCGTCTTGGCGCGTAGCTTCTCCCGCAGGCTCGCGGTCATGCCGCCGCCGGGATAGTGACGTCCTCCGACGGCTCACGCACGATCGAGAACTGCACGACGATCTTCGCGGCCTCGTCCTCCAGCGTGTACTGCTTCGGTGCGGAGATGACGCGCACCTGGAAAACATCCATGGTGCCGCCGTCGACGTCACCGCCGCCCATGATCAAGATGTAGCCTTCCGTGCCGCGGGGCAGGATGGTGCGCACATCCTGGGAGTCCTTCGACGCGTAGAACGTGATCGACGAGTCATCGACGCTGGTGCGGCCGCCGATCTTGCCGGTGAACAGCGACACCAGGTCCGGGGTTTCGATCTGCCCGGAGGTGACGCCGAACCCGTCGATCGTCGACACCTCGCCGGACAGGTCCGTGCTGGCGTCGACCTCGCTGCGGGTCGGGGCGTCCTGCTCGGCGACGTCCGGCGCGTAGAACATCTTGGTGACCCCGGGCCGGAAGAACCGGGTGCTCTTGGGAAGCGGCGTGGGCGTGGTCATGCTGAGTGCTCCTTACCGGTGTCAGCGCCGCCGGTGACAGCGGACTGTGCTGTAGTGCTCGACTGCGAAGCCGAGGTCTTCTTGGTGGCGAGCCGCCACCCGGCCTTGCGGTGCTGCGTCACCGCCGTCTCGGGCACCAGGGCCTCACCGCCGGTCTGGGGGTGGTGGATCTTCACGAACTTCATGGCATGTCTCCTCAGGCGGACGGGCGGAATCCGTGCAGCCGGGCGGCGTCGGAGATGGCGTCGCTCACGACCTCCCGCACGTGCGGCCCGGCGGCTTCGACGGCGGGGAACAGGAACGGGCGGGCCTTCTGGTTGACCCACACCTCGCGGTCACCGAACACTGGATGGCGAAACGTGCCCGGCTTGCCGAGGTTCTCGAACGGCCTGGCGTGCGGCGCCTTCGTGGCGTCGACCCGGATGAACACCCCCGGGTGACGGCCCGAGAAACTCGTCTGCACCTTGATCGCGGACGGGATACGCGTCGACCACGACGCTTTCCGCCGGGCCCGCGCGACGATCGGCTGCGCGGCGGCCCTCAGCTTCGGACGCAGCAACCTGCGCAGCTCCGGCGGGATGTCGTCGAGGTCGCGCACCAGCTCGGCGACCTCACCGCGGCCACCCACCGTCATGTGATCACCCCACGAACGCGTCGACGTGAATCGTGAACTGCACCGTGGCGGCGGCGCCCTCGTTGATCTGATCCAGGCTCACCGCCGCTACCGTCAGCCGGGCGCGGGTCACCGCCCCGCCCAGCGTCGGGTCGCCGTCCAGCGCGGCCGCGAGGTCGTCGAGGATCGCGAACACGCGGGCACGCACCGTCTGCATGCCGGTGTCGCCGCGCCACGACGACGCGATACAGGTCACGTCGTAGGATTCGCGGTCCGTCTCGGTGTAGCCAGCCACGTCGAGGTTGGCGCCCACCGCCGGCTCGCCCGGCTGGCCGGTGAACCCGATCAGGATTACGTCGGGGTCGACCTGGGAGGCGGCCACCGGCGGCCCGTCGAGGGTCTGCACCCCCGTCGACGCGGACACCGACAGCAGCGCGCCCAGCGCCGCCGGAATCGTCGACACGATCACGGCTCACCCCACCAGCGGCATGTCGGTGTCGCGCGAACCGAGCCCCAGTAGCTCCCGCACCCGGATCGGCAGCGCGTGCGCCAAGCCGGGAATGTAGGGGTCGGCGGTGTCGCCGAACTGCGGCCGGCCGCCGCCGGCGGCGGTCTGCGACCCGCGCCACAGGTGCTTCACCAGCTCCAGCCCGGCCTCGGTGACGTTGCCCGGCACCGGCTCCCGGCCCGCCTGGTAGGTGACCCGGATCGGCCCGGGGAACCGCGAGGTGTGACGCAGCACGCCCTCCGTGCCATCCAGGTACCATCCGTCGACGCCGTCGACGAGGCTGCCCTCGGGGACGGTGCCCATGCGGGTCTCGACGGTGTCCACCGAGACCACCGGGCGGTGATCAAGGATCACCACGCCGATGAACGAGCACGTCTCGTCGACGGCGGTCACCGGCGACACCTGCCCCACCCTGCGGATGATCATGTTCTGCGCGGCGGCGATGATCATGGCCAGGGTGTCGGTGGGCGGGTTGGCGTTGACCTCCTTGTGCAGGTAGGTCTGCGCCGTCTCCAGGTCGATGAAGTCGGCCGGCTCACTCGTGATCGGCACCGGACTCTTCGCCCTCTACCGGCTTGCGTCGGCGCGTCGCAGGGCGCTTCGGGGTACCCGCGTCGAAGAACTCCGGGTGCGCCTTTACAACGCCGTCGTCGTCCGAGTATTCGGCACCCGCCTGGTACACGCTGTTACCAGCAGCGAACGTCTTAATGACACGCGCCATGAGACTTTCCCTTCAAGGATTGCCGGGCGGGGGCGGATTCCGCTCCGCCCCCGCCCCGACGAATGGTCAGGCGACGGTGCCCATCTGCAGCAGACGGAACGCGTTCGTGTCGAGCGCGTTACCGCCAACCCGCCAGTGAGCGAACCAGCCGACCTCACCGGTCGGGCGCCGGTTGGCGCCCTTCACCAGCGGCTCGAACTGCATCGTCATACCGATACGGTTCACGATCAAGTACCGGGCGAAATTGCCCACCAGTAGAACATTTGCGCCGGTGGCGACCGTGTCGGCCATCTCGGACGCCTCATAGAGGGGACGGCCGAGTAGCTGCGGCGGGGTGTCCATGCCCAAATCCGCCCAGAAGGCATGCTGAGGCCCGGACCCGGTGGCGAACTGCCTCGTCAGGCTGAGAATGTTGTCGTTGGCCAGCCATGAGGACACCGGCCGGTGCCGCGGGGTGAGCTTCGACTTCAGCTGATAGACACTGTCCACCGCGTAGCCGGTGCCGCCGTCGACCACCGAACCGGTGTCGGCCGCGACCGCGGTCACGACCCCGGTCGGCTGACCCGAGCCGGAGCCGGTCGCGAACGCCGCGGCCTCCAGGTCGTCGCGGGCCTCCGCGAGCAGCATCCCCACCTGCCCGGCGATGCCCGTGTCCTGGGTCACCTCGAACGAGGCTTGCAGCCACGCGGCGGCCTTGTGCACCGTCACGGTCGGCTGAACCAGCGACGCCGTGTCACCGGCGGCCTCCGCGGCCTCCGCCAGCCACTCCGCGCTGACGCCGGCTGAGGACACGCCGTGCCACTCGTTCGTGGAGATCGTGTCCACCCGGGAGATCTGTCGCAGCGGATTCGTCGACCCGGCGCTGGTGAGAATGATCGTCGGGTCCAGGTGGAACGGCACCAGATAGCCGCCGGCGCTGTTGGTGCCCTCATTCATGGCGCGGTTGTGGTCCGAGGCGATCCGCAGTGCTTCCTGCTCGTCCGGGGCGAGGCTCCACGGCTGCGCGCCGGTGAGGATCTGCTCAAACGCCCTGCTGTAGCCATCCGAGCCGGTCAGCAGCATGTGCCGCGAGATGCGACCATGCCGGTCGCCGCGCTCCACCAGCCCGGTGGCGGCGCCGCGCTGGTCGTCGGACATGTGACCCGGCGCCTGCTCGATCGCGGTCAGCGCGCGGGCGCGAAGGTCGCTTCCACTCACCTGATGGGACCGCACCGCGTCAAGGTCGCCGAACGGCGAGGTGCGGGTCTGCACCTGCGGAGACCGCTCCGATTCGCGGTTAGCCGGATTCGCCGCGGCGTCCCGAATGCCGTCGATCTGCCGCTCGTAGCGGACCGCCTCGTCGTGTTCGGACTTCTTCGTTTCGTACTGGTCGAGTAGCTCGGTGGAGCGGGTCACCTGCTCGCCGGTCGGCTCCTCGACCCCGTCGAGGTCCAGCAGCTCCGAGCGGATGGCCCCCAGCTCGCCGGCGAGTTCCTCGGCCGACTTGCGCTTAGGCATGATGAACTCCCAGTTCATGCATTCGTGCGCGGATGATGTTCCGCGCGATGATCAGCCGACCGGAGTGCCCAGGCGACTCCTCGGTGACGGCCCCCGGGTCGGGGGTGCCGGTTCGCGTCAGGAGACTCACGAGCTCCGCGCGACGTTCCTCGTCCAGCTCATCGAGCTGGCGGGCGATCGCGCGCACCCCGACCACGGCCGCCTCCTGGTAGGCCGGGAACGGGGTAGGTCCGTATTCACGTAGAGCGATCTCGGTGCGGGTCACCTGCGGCAATTCACCGCCGCGACCGCGGCGCGGCACCCGCGCCGGATCGGATTGGATGAACCGCCCGGAAAACGACTGGCCGGTGATCGCACCCGAATGGATGTTCTCCAGCACCTCATCGGCGAGGGCGGTGCGGTTGTAGCGGGTCACCGTGAACAGGCCCCGCCCGTCGGCGCGCACTTCCAGCGGGGCACCCAGCGGCATCGAACCGCGCTCCGATGGGGTGCCGTGCAACGTGAGGCCGTGGTTGTAGAACACCTGAAACTTCGCGGCGCGCTCCGCGATCGTCTTATCGAACGCGGTACGCGAAATCGACTCCGTGTAGTGCCCGTCCTGGTCGCGAATCTCCGAGGCGGTATCGAACACCGCCGCGTACGCCTCCACCGTCCGGCCGTCGTCGCCGTCGGCGTCACCCCGAATCCGGATGTCGTCGAGCGGGTATGTGCGGGTGAACCCCGGCGTCCACGACAAGGATCTGCCTTCCAGCGACCCATCCGAATTCCAGTTGTCGGGGATCTCATCGACGAGCCCCAGCGCCTTCGCGCGGGCGATGATGTGCCGGCGGATCGCGTCGTGGCCGCCGGAGCCCCGGCCCACCGCTCTGATCGCCTTGCCCAGGTCGGCGGCGCCGTGCATGTTTTTAGGGCGAACCGGATACGAGCCGTCGTCCATCGACCAGCCCTCAGCGGCGGCGACCCGGTGAGCCGCGGCGTTGAGGTCACCAGCGTCGGGGGTGTCGAGGTTCGCGTCCTCGCGGTCCTGATCGGACACGCGCGCATGCGTCGCGGTCGTCATTGATTGTCTCCGCTCTCCTCCGGCGGCGCCTCGATGGCCTGCGCGGCCGTGCCGGGTGGCTGCAGCTGCACACTGAACAGACCCGTGTGCCGCAGCAGCGACATGTCCTCGGCCTCGACGGCCGCCGTCACCGTCTCCGGCTCGTAGCCGGCATCGATCAACGTCCGCACGGTCTGCGCCTTCGTGCCCTGAATCTGCGCGGCATCTTTACGGTCCTCCTGCAGGAACGGAATGTCACGCTTGTCGAACCACAGCCGCGCGCCCGCCGGGGGCGGCGCCACCGACTCCAGGCCCGCCGACGCGGCCCGCCACAACGGGTGCAGCGTGCCGTCGGCGAACCTGCGGCGGGCCTGCCCGTAATTCGAATACGTCGCCGACTGCAGACCCTCACTGAACCCGACGATGATCGGCGGTGTGCCTGACGCGGCTGCCACGCGGGTCTCCCCCGCGCCTTGGGTCGCCCGAAAATCCAGCTCTCGGAGGTCCTTACCAGCCACGGTCACGTCCGCGCCGCCACCGAGGTACATCGTCTTGTAGGCGTTGCTCACCCCGGCGTGCTCGGTGTCCATCTTCGCCTTGAATCGCTCGAACATGTCCGGGGTGACGCTCGCGTCGAGCGACACCACCAGCTGCGGCGTCGCCCCCTGCTCGAAAAACTTCAGCTTGTGTGTCGTCGCCGCGTTGTCGGCGGCGACCTCCCGCAGGATCGGCGTCAGCCACGACATGCCCCGGTAGTGGAACAGCGGGTCCGGAATCGGCGCGAAATGCGCCACCTCGTCCGGGGCGAGGATCTCCGCGTCCGCGGTCGAACCCGGCCCGGCAGGCTGATACATGTAGCCGATCAGCTCCGCGTCGATGTCGTCGCCGGTCATCGTCGCGTCGTGCTCCGAGCCGGTGATGATCGTCACCCAGTCCGGCCGTAGCCTGCGCAGCGTGTCGCCCCGCCGTGCGAAGAACGCGTTACCCGACAGATCCGCGTCCTGAATCATCCGCGCCAGCAGGTCGCTTGTGCGCCCCCCGGTCCACGGCCGTTCCAGCACCGCCAGATCCTCGGTGCCGAACAGGTCCCCCGGCTGCCCGCCGTGCATCCGCTGCCACTGGAAACGCGCCTCGGAAAAGATCAGCATCCGCGCCAGCATGCACGCCGACACGACGCCGCTGCGGCGGTACGCGCCCTGAACCAGGCCGACGAAATCCCCGCTGGGACGCTCCTCACGCACGCCGGCCGCACCAGCGAGCCCCACGTAGGTGTTGCCGTCGATCGTGAACGGCTCCAGCCCCGAATCCATCAGCGACCGCGATGGGCGGCGTAGACGCGACAGGAGGTTAGCCATGCTTACCTCCATCCACGTCGACCAGCAGTACACATGCGGCAGCGGCGAGCGCCCCGGCGGCGATCAACGCGAAGCCGAGCCCGAGCACCAGGTACACACCCCCGCCGATCGCCGCGCAGCCCGCGGCGAAACCGCCGGCCGACACCGCCGCCCGGGACGGCCTCACGCGAACGCCACCCATGGCTCCGGCACCGGCTCAACCTCATCCGGGGCGTACAGCCGCCACAGGGCGATCACCAGCGCGATACACGCGTCGATCTTGTGCCGCGACTTGCCTTTAGACAAGCTGAACCCCCGCTCATTCGGGCGCGGCACCGCCGACTGCACATGATCCGTCAAATCCCGGTCCCCGTCATGAACCACACCCCCGTCGATGATCACCTCGTAGGCGTGCCCCACCGCCGGCGACATGCGCTCCGCCGACTGCGGGAACTCCACCATGTTGAAACCCTCGTCTTCGAGGATCCGCGCCGGCACCTCGAAGAACCGCGGGTCGTAGGTGATCTCCGCGACCGTGTATGCGCGGCCGAGCGCACGGATGTGCTCCAGCACGTCCAAATGGTCAATCCGGCCGTCCACCGGCGCGGTGAACACCCGGGACCGCACCACCACCCGCTCGTCGTCGAGCTGATGCGCGACCAGCACCGCCACCGAGTCCCGCTTGAGCGCCATGTCCACAGACATGACGACCTCGGCCAAATCCGGAATCGCCTCCGGTCCCCGGCAGTTCGGCCACGCCGTCGGATTGTCGGACAGCCACGACTCCTCCGCCATGTCCACCCATCGGTTGGCGTAGTAGCGCAGCCACTCGTGGCGAGGCATCGACGGTTTACCCCAGTCAGCGACCCGGTCCGCGACGTTCCACAGCTCCCCCGCCGCCTTCGACGCGGCCCGCACCGCCTTCGCGCGGTCGGACGGGTTGTCGTAGTCCAGCCCGTCCGGGGCCTCCTGCCAGTCGAACAGCAGCTTCGGGGCCACGCCCGGGTCCGCGAGGGCCTTCTGCCCGCGCTTGTACATCGCGCCCAGCAGGCTCTTGTGCTTGTCGAACCCCGCCGTCGACAGGTTCAGCACCCGCCCCGGGCCGCGCCCCGTATTGCGTTTCCGGGTCGACTTCGAGATGACCGTGTGCACCCGCGCCTTGCGGTCACCCACCGCGCCCCACTCGTGCAGCTCGTCGCAGATGAACAGCGATGGGAGCCCACCCTCGTTGGTACCAGCAACCGCCGCGACCCGCTTCAACACTCCCGGCTTACCGTCACGGAAGCGAATCTCGTGATCATAGACCTTGAAGAACCCGCACAGCGGGGCCTCACTGATCTCGTCGTTCTGCCCGCCCACCATCTGGCCGGCCTTGCGGAACAGTTCGTCGGCCTGCTCGTAGGACGCAGCAGCCACGTTGACGATCGGAGACTTCGGCGCGAGCTGGGGCGGGCCACCGAACTCGACAAGCGCGATCGCAGCGATGAGGCTGGTCTTCCCGTCACCCGTGGCCGCGCCGCGCACACCCTCGTCGTAGCGCCACAAGTTACACCTCGGGCAGTACTCGTACCATCGGTACAGAAACTTCCGCTGATCCTCCCGCGGGCGGAACGGCTCCCCGAACGTGTCACCCTCCGGCAGGATCAGGTTGTCACTGATCCACCGCACCGCCAGGCCGCCGAGCGACGGCCACAGCGCCCCCCGCGCCGGCCCCCAGCCGCAGGACAGACACCCCAGGTCAGCCGGTGTCGACCTCGCCGTGGACGACACGGAGGCGGGGGTCTTCCTCGTCTTCCCCCTGCTCGTCGTCGCTGCCGGCATACCGTGAATTCATCTCCTGCAGCGAGCGCTGCTCACTGATCGCGGCCAGACCCAGATTCGCCGAATACAACCCGCCGATCCCCAGCTGGCGCTCGCAGGCATCCATCGTCGTTCGTGCCGAATCGGCAATCTTGTACAGCGGGTTCACCACCGGCTGACCCTGGCTGCCCGACACCAGCGGCGATTTGTCCGCCTCCGCCGTCGTCCGCAGATACCGGTCCAGCGCGTCGACCCACCGCAGCAGCACCACCTTCGACGACGGGGTGAGCAGCTGCGCCTGACGGTCCTCCCAGAACGCCCGCCACGCGTCCCGCGCCGGCTTCGACAAACCCTTCGGCGGCGGGAACGCCTCCACCCGAAGGTCGTAGCGGCCACCCGCCACGAGCTTCTGCCCGTTGCGCTTGTCGACCGCCGTGCCCGCCGCTTTCTTCGGCTTCGGCATTGACTACCCTCCGAAACCAGGACTAAGCCGATTGTGTCTCTGTGTTACCTCGTTTTTAAA
>JBOHBN010000321.1:0-6506 GCA_050698355.1 Streptosporangiales bacterium
CGCTACACCAACCCGGTCAACGCCTGGCAGCATGAGGTCGCTTACGGCTGGTACGACCAAGGCGGGTTGCTGCCTCCCGGCGCGTCGGTGGTGTACAACGGCACCGGCCAGTCGGAGACGGTGCTCAACAGCCGGCAGCTGCGGTCGCTCACCGCTGGCGGGACGCTGCGGATCGAGGTGGCCGGGCCGGAGGAGATGCGTCGCCTGATTCGCCGGATCGTCCGCGTCGACGGGCACGGCAACGTGCAAGAGGCGTTCGGATGACGGTCTTCACCGACCCGATCGTGGAGATCTCCCTCGACGGCGAGTGGGTCGACATCACGGAGTGGACGCGGCCCGACAAGAAGATCGTCATCAACCGGGGCCGTTCCGATGAGGCGTCGAACGTCGACCCGGGCTCGTGCCGGCTGACCGTCGACAATCTTGATGGCCGGTTCTCGCCCCGCAACCCGAACGGCCCTTGGTATGGGCTGATCGGCCGCAACACGCCGATCCGGATCTCAGCGACATATGAGGGAACGACGTACGTGCGGTTCGTGGGTGAGGTGTCCGCGTGGCCGCAGCGCTGGAACGTCCCACAGAACGAGGTCCTGACCCCTATCCAGGCCGCCGGAATCCTGCGCCGGCTGGGGCAGGGACAGCGGCCGCTGAGGTCGCCGATGTACCGGCAGACGATGTCGCTGGAGTACGGCGCGCCGGTCGCGTACTGGCCGATGGAGGACGGCTCGGACGCCGAGTCGCTGGCGTCGGCGACGGGCGGCATGCCGCTGTCGATCCTGCCCGGCGTGTCGGTGGCCGCGTACTCGGGTTTCCCCGGATCCGAGCCGGTGCCGACGATGGGTTCCGGGTATCTGGCCGGCGATGTCCCGTTCTACGCGGCGACGGGTGAGCTGCAGGTCCGCTGGCTGCAGCACGTCCCGGCTGATGGCATGGGCGGCAACGACCCGCTGTCGATCGTCACGATCTTCACCGAGGGCCGCCCGCACGCGTGGCGGGTGCGGCACGCCGGCGGCAACGACCTGCAGGTCAACGGCTACGACCACTCCGGTACCGGCGTCTACACATCCGGGAACCTGGTGCAGTTCACCCCGAACGGCCGGAACCTGCGGATGTCGCTGGAACTCACCCAGGCCGGCGGCCAGGTCGACTGGACTTTGGCGTCGCTGACACCGGACGGGCGCCGCAACAGCGCCGCGGGCAGTGTCGCCGGGACCGTGAGTATCGCCTCCCGGGTGCGGGTCGCCCCGTCGGGGCTGCTCGGCTCCACGGCCGTCGGCCACCTGTCGGTACACGACCAGATCACGTCGATCTTCGACCTCGGCAACGCCTTGGCCGGATTTCGTGGCGAGGCGGCCGGCCGGCGTGTCGAGCGGCTGTGCGGCGAGGAGGATGTTCCGTTCATCTACGTCGGGTCGCTGGACGACACGTCGCCGGTCGGCACGCAGGCTTCTGACACGCTGCTGAACCTGCTGCAGGCCGCGGCCGGGGTGGACGGCGGGATCCTGTACGAGACCCGCGGCGACATCGGTCTCACCTACCGGACTCGCACGTCGCTGTACAACGTGGTCGAACCGGCGGCACCGACTCCACCGCCGTCGACGGGCGGCGGCACCGGCGGCGGCACCGGCGGCGGCGTGGACGTCACCGCGACCACCGCGTGTTCCGGGATCGCCTGGTACACCGAAGTACCCGTCCCGCCGCACCAGGTCGGTGACCTGCTGCTGCTGGCGGTCCGCTCGGCTGTCGACGATGCGGCCCCCACCTGCGACGGGTGGACGGTGCGGGAGACGGTAGTCGACGACCCCGGCAACGGCGACGGTGTGACCGCTGTCCTCACCCGCACCGCCTCAGGCGAGCCGGACTCCTACACCGTGTACATCGGCGGGTCGTGGCCAGCCGCCGCGGCCGCCGTGATGCTGGCCACCTCCGGTGTCACCGGCGTCGACACCAGCGGCCAGGACGCACCCACCGGCCTGCGCACGTCCGTGGCCGGCGTCGACCTCGGGGCCGCCTCGACGGACTACGCCGTCCAGGTGGTCGGGTCGACGTTGGACACGTGGGACGGCACCCTCTACAGCCTGTCGGCGGACAGCTGGGACCGGCTCGCGTTCGCCTCGTCGACGGTGTCCGAGGCGGTGCCGTCGCTGCTGGTCCTCGGCGCGACCGGCGGTACCGCGCCCCCGACCATAACCAGCGGCGATACGGCCCTGTCCTGGGCGCTCGCCGCGGTGTCCCTGCCCGTAGCGGCGTAGAAGCGCTCGCAGACGTAAGCAGGAACACAAGCAGCGACAGCGGGAAAGGGGGTGATTTGAACAGTGAGCGTCACATCCAACATCGTTGGTTCGGTTACCGCGTCCTCGTTCCGCGTGATGGCTAAGATCACCGGTTCGTCGGCGCGGCTCGCGGTGTCCCGCGACGTGGCGATGACCGACCCGGTCTACTACGGTCCGGTCACACCGACGAGCGAAGGCATCGCCGACCTGAACGCCACCGGCCTCGACCCCGACACCCAGTACTGGTGGGCCATCGAGGACACCGGCGTCCTCGACACCCAGTACCAGGGAAAGGCCCACACGCACGGCCCGGTCGGCCAGCCGTACTCCTACACGTTCGCGGCGTTCGCGTGCGCCGGCGGCTCAGCGACCTACCCGGGCGTGACCGGAAACGAGCTGGACCCGGACCATGTGTCGAACCATCCGTCGTTCGACAGGGTGCGCGGAGCGGACCCTTTGTTCGTCGCGCATCTCGGTGACCTGCACTACTACAACCTGGGCGGTCCGGTGAACGCGGCGACCATCGTGAGCTACCGCCGCGCATACGACGATGTGCTGCTACAGCCGAGGCAGCATCAGCTGTACCGAGAAGTGCCTCTCGTCTACAACTTCGATGATCATGATTTCGGCCCCAACAACTCTGACCGCACGGCGCCCGGCCGGGACATGGCCGCGCAGGTGTACCGCGAGCGCGTTCCTTCTTACCCGCTGGCGCAGTCGACCGGCGGTGTTTTCCACTCGTTCCAGGTCGGCCGGGTGCTGCATGTCGTGTCCGACGACCGCTACGACCGGGACCCGGACACCGACCCGGCGTCGGCGTCGAAGACGATGCTCGGCGCGGCGCAGAAGGCCTGGCTCGACAACCTCCTCGCGTCCTCCGACGCGGAGGCGCTGGTCTGGCACATGGGGTCGCTGTGGATGGGCGACTCCACCGACTCGTGGGCCATGTACGCCGACGAACGCGACGAGCTGGTCGACATGTTCCGGTCCCGCGGGTGGGCGGACCGGATGTGCATCGTCTCCGGGGACATGCACGCGCTGGCGATCGATTCCGGCGCCGGCAACCATTGGGGGCATTTCCCGGTCTTCCAGTTCGCGTCGATCGATTCCGGCTACGGCGGCATGTCGACCGCGGTCTACGACCTGGGTGGCTCGGGTGGCCGCGGCCGGTACGGACTCGTCACCGTCGCCGACGACGGCACGTCGATCTCGATCTCCGGTGACGGGTTCATCGACGGCGTCCAGTGGAAGTCGCACACGTTCTGGGTGCCGTCGCCGCTGATCTCCATCACCGTCCCGTACGCGGGGTTGGCGCCGCCGCTGGAGCCGACGGAGGACGACCAGAACACCCACAACGACGTGACGGTCTCCCGCGACGGCGGCTCATCGGCACGGGTGCAGAAAGACACCGGGTCGCTGTCGACAGCCGACGTCGGCGTGTACGACACGGAGGTCACGATCAACGCGGCCGGCGACGCGAGTCTGCGGGACCAGGCCGGCTGGCGTGTCCACATGGGCACCGTCGACGAGGCCCGTTACCCGACCGTGACCGTCAACTTGGCGCACCACTCGGAGCTGACCGCCGACGTGACGCGGCTCGACACCGGCGGTGTCCTGTCGATCGGCGACCCGCCGCACCCTTTGCTGCCACCCGGCGACGTCGACCTGCTCGTCCAAGGCTACGAGGAGACCCTGGACCCGGTGACGTGGCAGTGGCAGGCCAACACCACCCCGTACGGGCCGTGGCGGGTCGGTGTCGCCGGTGACCCGGTGTTGGGCCGCGCCGACACCGACGGGTCCCAGCTGGCGGCCGCCGTGGATGAGACAGCCACGTCCCTGTCGGTGGAGGTGACTGACGGGTCGCTGTGGACCACGGACAGCGGCGACATGCCGTTCGACGTCGAGTGCGGCGGGGAGACCGTGACCGTCACCGGGATCACCGGCGCCGCGTCACCGCAGGCGTTCACCGTCATCCGGTCCGTGAACGGCGTGGTCGTCGCTCACGACGCCGGTGAGGTCGTGCGCCTCGCGCATCCGGCAGTGATCGCGCTGTAGACGTGCTGCGAACACGTCCAAGTAAGTTCCTCGTTCGCAGCTGAGGCGACCATGTACCGGCTTCGGCTCACTCGACCACAGAACTGGCACTGGCGGGTTTCGTCGTCGTAGACCACGGCCGCGACGCGGCGTTCTTCGCGCTCTTCCACGTCCACAGTTTAGGAGACTCAATGCCGTTCGCTGGTTTCGTCGCCGGTCAGGTCATCACCGCGTCGGCGCTCAACGCGACCGGCGGGGCGTCGGCGAAACTCGACGAGCAGGTAGTGTCGACGGCCGGTGGTGACATTTTCTTCGACGGCATCTCCCAGCAGTTCGCTCACCTGCTGCTGATCGTCCACGCCCACGCGGCCGGCACCACGCCGCGGCAGTTGGAGCTGCGGTTCAACGAGGACGGCGGCGCCAGCTCGTACTCGTACCAGCTGCTGGCACTCAACGCCGCCGACGGGTCGGTCGACACCGGCTACACCGAAAACAACGCGTCCGTGGACCACATCGCGGTCGCGCAGATCGGGCAGAACCGGTTCGCGCCGACGGTCATCTGGTTGCCGCAGTACGCCTCGAACATCTTCCGGCAGACGATGTACTCCGACTGGTCGATGATCGCGTCGACCGCGGCGGGTTCGCATTTCGGGCACGGGTCGGGTCGGTGGGAGGCCCGTACCGAGGCCGTCACCTCCATCCGCGTCTATGGGTTCGCCGACGGGTTGGCGGCCCAGTCGGTCGGGTCGCTGTACGGGCTGGCGTGAGACATGCGACACCTACACGCCGGCTTCGGCTGGTGGTGGCAGGAGCTGCGGTTCAAGTTCGGCGAGTTCACCGTCTCGGTCGCCGCCGCGTTGGCGGGGATCATCTCCCTGGCCAGCGGCCTGACTATCATCTCGGCCTATGTTCCGATCCCGAACCAGATCATCGTCGCCTATGACGCCGGGCTCGCGGTCGGCGGGGTCGCCCTGCTCGTCGGGATCCTGACCTCGATACTCCACGTCGAGGCGTTCGGCTACGCGATGCTCGCGATCGACATCGGGTTCCTCGGCATCGCCCGCTGCCTGCACTTCGTCCAGAATCCCGCGGGTGCGGTGTTCTTCCTGCTCGTCGGGATCTGGATGACGAACCGCTTCTTCATCACCCGGCGCGCGATCCGGGTCCTGGAGAAGCGGCATGCATAGCCTCTCGGCGGCTTCCGGTGCGGCGACAGCGGTCACCGGGGCGGGCGGCGGCGCGATGCTCACCCTCGCCGGTGTCGTGCTCGTCCAGCTCATCAAGTCCTGGTTCCGCGCCAAACGGGCCGCGCCGGGCGAGGCCCTGATGTCGACGGCCGACCGCAACGCGGCGATCACCGGCATGAACGTGTCTCTCAAGGGCGTGACCGCGGACAACGAGCGGCTACAGAAACGCGTCGAGGACCTGTTCCACGAGAACGCGAGACAACGCGACGAGATCGCGGAGCTACGCAGCCGGGTGAGTGCCCTGGAGGCCAGGCTCCGACACTATGAGGAGGTCGGCTGAATGTCCGTGCGTGACATCGTCGGCGTCGCCGTCGTCGCGCTGATCGTCGTCATCATCCTCGTGCTGACCGGGGTGCTGTGATGGTCGCGCCACCGACGCCGCCGTTCATCGGCACGAACAACTTTTACAGCGGCGGCAACCTACCGATCCAGTTCATCGTCGTTCACTGCACCATCTCGCCATGCACGTGCGGTGAGGCCACCGACATCGCTCACTACTTTCAGCGCGCCGACACCTCGGCGCACTACGTGGTCGACTCGTGCCAGACCCGGCAGTGTGTGCACGACTGGGACCGGGCCTGGCACTGCGGATCACCCGGCAACGACCACAGCATCGGTGTCGAGCTGTGTGCCTACGTCCCGCCGCATGGCTCCTGGGGAGACCGCGAGCATGAAGCGATGCTGGCCCGCGCCGCCAAGCTGACCGCGCAGCTCTGCGAGGCGTATGACGTCCCGAAACGCAAGATCGGACCCGGGCAGCTCGCCGCCGGCGCGGAAGGCGTCTGCGGGCACCGGGACGTGACCCGCGGGCTCGGCGGAACCACGCACACCGACCCGGGTTCCGCGTTCCCGTGGGACCACTTCATGGCTCTCGTTCACGGCAGCACACCGGAGGTAGATGACGTGGGACACGTCGACAGCATCAGCGACAAGGCCGCGCGTGACATCGCGC
>JBOHBN010000322.1:0-15288 GCA_050698355.1 Streptosporangiales bacterium
CATCCGTCGCGTGGCTCGACAGCTCAGCCGCTAACGCGGCCTGCGTCACCGCCGACACGTTCAACCCCGCCGAACGCGCCTCCGACGCCAGCTCATCCGGCACCCACACATTCAACCTCGCCATACACACAGCATACATACCGCCCGTCGAGAGGTCATCCTCCGCAACACGGCCTCACGCGCTCTCACAGCGCCTGGCGCTACATCGGACGAGGAAATGTGCCATCTGCGCCCCGTCAGGCGTTCTCGGAGGCACTCAGCACGACGTGTGAGGCCCGTCCTTTGCTGGTCTCTGCGAGGGTTTGTTGAATCGCGAGCCATGCTGAGCGTCGATCGAGTGTGTCACTGTTCGGCTGTTCATCGTCGTGAGCTGCGGTTTTGTCTTCCCCCGGCCGCGGATCGGGCATGTCTGTGCTCGGTGCCGGGAGATTGTCCGGTTGCAGGCCTCCGGCGAGGTAGGCAACACCGGACTTTCGCGCCCCGTTCAGGGTGGCGCGGCAGTGCCGCTTGACTTCGACCTCGCTTAGCCCTGACGCACGAGCCGCGTCGACGAGCATGGCGAGCTTGTGCGCTTGCTTCCGGGTGGGCCGGCGGTGCTGGCCGTAGTTCAGACCGGTCACGAGCTGCAGCGCCCACTCGGTCGACTCTTCGGTAGTGCCATCTGTCCCTCCTTCTTTCCCCTCGGTACCGCTCGCGCGCGCGTCAGAAGGAGAAGAGAAGTTAGTAGAGAAGGAGGGGGAGGAACCTCGTTCCCCCTCGTAGGAGGAACCTCGTTCCCCCGTAGGAGGAACCTCGTTCCCCCTCGTAGGAGGAACCTCGTTCCCCCTACCTTGCCAGGGGGAACGAGGTTCCTCCTGGCCCTGAGCTGCAGTTTTCATCGTGAGTTTGCTCCGCGAGTCACCGGGCACGTAGCCACCCTCGTAGCGATCGCGGAACGTGCGCATTTCGAACCGACGGACGTCCTCAACCGTGCTGAAGTCCACCTCGATCAACCCCTTGACCAGGGGCGATTCGTCGGCCAACAGATAAATCCGCTTCCACCCCGACGTGCCCGTCTCCAGCCGCGTTTCTCGACACTGGATGAATCCGGCCCGCTCCAGCCTGCCGAGAGACTCCCGGACTGCTCGCCGTGTACACCCCGCGAACACCGCGAGGTCCTCCACCCCGATCAACGCCTGCCACGTCTTCTCGCTGGCCTCGTCACCAACCCCGATCAACACCAGCTTGTCCAGCATGTTCGGCGTCGGCGTCGACACCACCGGCCGCCCGTTCTTCTGCCGGATCGTCTGCGTGATGACCGTCTGGTCCTTCGCCCACAGCAAAGTTCGTATAGCCACGTGTCGTCCCTCTCCGACACGCTGAGAGGGAGTGGTAGGGATGTCTGCCATCCCGTACTCTCGACCTCAGCGCATCTGTACCAACAGTCCCTACATAGCGCTTTGCTCACGGCCCCGGTGCTGCCAACACCGGGGCTGAGCTGTGTCTGTAGCCTCTCGCGCTGCCTCCTTCCCTGCGGGGATCTGTGCGGTGTGTCGGGTCAGCTCGACGCGGGGGTTCTTGCCAGTTCCTCTGCTCGTTGGTCGATGAGCTGCATCCGGGCGTGCCATTCGACCGGCTCAGTGTGTGTCTCGCTCGCTGTTACTTGACCAGGCCACTTCCGGTACAACAGCCCAACCTCGGATGAAAACCAGCCGGTGCTGATCATGCTTGCGGCCACCAGTAGGCCCGTGTCGTCTGAGCCTGGAACGGCCATCCAACCGCCAAGTGCTACCACCAGGGGGCGACGGACGCACATCGTTGTCGGATGCACCGGAAGCCGGTAGTCATGGGTGCGCCAGTGCTCGCGCACGACACCGGGAGCGAGTCTGCCGGCTGGTGGATCGTTCGGGAAACCCTCTGTTGAACCGTCCGGCAACAGGTCGAGGACTCGGGAGGTAGTCCACTGCACGTCAGATTCAGTGCTGAGCACATCGATATCCCGCCTCAGCACGCCGGGGGTGAAAACGTCGTCTTGGTCGAAGTTCTTGATGAGCTCTCCCCGTGCCCGCGAGAGCGCGAGGTTGCGGCATATGGCAACCCCGCCGCGCCGACCTGTGCCATGGATGATCCAGTCGTGATCGGGAAGGATCTCCTGAGCGACTCCGCTCTGCCCGTCTTCTTGAACGAGCCATTCCAGCGACCACCCATCAGGGAGCTCCTGGCTAGCTATCGACTCGTACGCCTCCACGAGGTGGGAAGGTTCAGGGCCGTAGACGGGAGTGATGATTGAGATCGTCGCCATGTCATCCGCTCTCTTCGTCCGCGAGGTGCGCTGCAGACTCCGAACGAATGACAACACGGTCCCCCCGGGCGATGATGTCTGCAGTCTCTACGATTCGTTCTACGCCGCCGTTGATGGCGTAACTGAATCGCGTTATAGCGATGACCGGTGTCCCCTGTGGCAACTCCAGCAACTCCGCCTCGTTTCGTATGGGCATCCGAGCGCGGTACTCCTCGACTACACGCGAACTTTTCCACCCGATAGCGGCAAACCTGGCATGTCCAGCCGGTTCCCCGCGCGTCTTGGACGACGGGATCTCTGCGGATGTGCCTCGTGTGATGTCCAGAGGCTCCCATTGGATGCTGACCTGCGTAGGGGTTCCTCCGACGATCCAGCGGTATCGAACTCTGGAGAGCTCCGCTCCTTCCGCGATCCCCAACCGCTGGGCTAGCTCTGGTGTTGCCGTCGTCGTAGATCTTTCGGACATGTCTACTTCGTCGCGGTAGCCGTCAGCGGCGGCTTCCCCACGGTTCGGGCTAAGCCCACCAGGGTCGGGATGCGCGTACCGACTCGTATCGCCACGCGTGATCTCGTTCCGCGTTGCTACATAGCTTCCGCGTCCATGGGTGGTAACGACCAACCCCTCTTCGCGCAGTAGCTCGACTGCCCGCACTGCCGAGGTCACGGACACGCCGTGCTGGCTTGCGAGGTCGCGTGTCGTAGGCAGCCGCGTGCCGGGCTCTAGGAGTTGAGACGTGATCTGTTCGCGGATCGTCGCTGCCAAGTCTCGGGACGGATGGCGCGTCTTCGCACTTCGTGGGTTTGTCGGCACCTGCTCAAACTAACACGTTGTGCTTGTGTGTTCCATAGGGGTTGCAACACTGAATCACGAGAGATACAGTGTTCCATATCGGTTGGAACACAGAAGGGATGCGAGCGATGAGCAGCAGGTCAGGGCTTCGGAGCGGTAAGGCGAAGTTCGTCTTCGTGCTGGTGGCGCTGGCAGCGGTGGCCCTGCTGCTCGTGATCTACGCGCCGACGCAGACCGCGGACTTCATCACGCACGCGAAGACGTCGGTCGGCACGTTCTCGAACCAACTCCAGAAATAGGCCTCGCCCGGCGGCATCCGGGCGAGGCCTTTCGTCGCACATCACGAGTCAAGGGAGCACGACATGAACCACGGTACCGACACCCCAGTTCAGCAGGGTCTTTCCCGCGCGGATGCCGCGCTGCTCGCGTCGGCGCACCGGGAGCTGCTGACCGCGCAGGCGTCGGGCACGCAGGTGCTCGGGTCGACGGCCGGCGGCGAGCTGATCGCGGCCGCGTACGCGGCGCTGCAGCGTCCCGCCGACGAGCTCGCAGCGCGCCGGCAGACCCGCACTACCCGCGTGGCGCGCATGACCGGGCAGGAGGCCGCGTGATGACCACCAGGACAGTTCACCTTGAGCACGAGATGGCCCGTGGCGACGGTCTGTTCCAGCTGCTGTCGCACCTGCAGCCCCCGGACCTGGGCGGGCACCCCGCCTGCGCTGATGCGGACGCGGATGTGTTCTTCCCGGTCTCCGAGCTCGACACGGTGTCGGTGGCCGAGGCGCTGTCGTACTGCATGGCCTGCCCGGTGATCGAGTCGTGCCGCGAGTTCGCGGTTCGGACCGGTCAGCACGGGATCTGGGGCGGTACGACCGAGACGCACCGTGCGAACCTCCGCCGGCAAGCCCGCCACGCGGTCGCTGAGTCCGACGAGTCCGAGCGCGAGTCCGTGGGGGTGGCGGCATGACCAACAAGAAGGCGTGGCCGTACATGTGGCAGCACATCGATGGTCTCGGACACGTACTCACGCGCGGCCGCTACGACGGCATGCCCGTGCTGACGTGGGGATGGGCCGATCCGGCGAAGCTGGCCACCTACCGGCAGCTCGCCGCGCGTGGCCTGCGCCCCGGCGGGTCCGACCCGGTCGCGGTGCTGCTGTTCCAACACCGCCAGGACGGGAGGAAGGCTACTGACTTCGCGTCGCTGTACCTGGTCGAGCGGGCGCTTCCGAAGCGCACCGCGACGCCGGCGCAGCGTGAGGCGATCGCGGCCGCGCTCGCCGCGCGCCGCACCTGCTGCGAGTGCGGGATCGAGCAGCCCTACTACCCGTCGACGATCTCGCGCATGTGCTCTACCTGCGAAGACCGTACGGATTTCTGGGCGATCTACGCCGCCGAGCACGGCTACTCGTGGGGGGTGGCGGCATGAACCGCGACATGAGCAGCGAGGCGTGGCGGCTGCTGGCCAGCGACCGCGCGCAGGCCTCCCCACGGATCGACCGGGCCGAACAGATCACCACCGAGATCATGATGTGGCTTCCCGAGGTCGTTATCGGCGTGTTCTCGGTGGTCGTGGCTGTGGCCTTCGCGTGGCCGTGGGCGCTGCTGCTGACCGGCGGCGTCGCCGCCTACACAGCCGTGGTTCTCACCGGCCGCGCCATCGGAAACCGGAACCTCCGGGTTCAGCGAGTCCGCGAGTCCGCGACTACCGATCACGCCGCCAACAACGACGAGTTCGCCGAGGTCATCGACGGCGAGATCGTCCCCGACACCGAGACGGAGGCATCTGCAGCATGAGTGCCTTTGCCGAGTACCGCGAGCAGCGCCGCTACGACCGTGCGGCCGACGAGCAGCGTCGCCAGGACGCCGCCGACCGTGCGGCGCAGCGTCGCTGCGCCGACGCTGCGGCCGCCGCGTCCCGCCGCGCCACCCGCCGTACCGAGCGCCACGAGACTCACGGCGAGCGCGTGGCGAGCCTGCGGGAGCTGGGCATGTCGGTGCTGTGGGCGACGATGATCGTGCTTCCGGTCGCGCTGGCCTGGACCGCACAAGCGCAGTTCGCCGCCGACACGCTGGCGATCCCGGAGCCGTTCAACCAGGGGTTCCCGGCCGCGATCGAGTGCGGCGCGTGGCTGTGCGCGTTCGAGGCGCACCGTCGTGGTCGCCGTGGCGAGCCGGTCGGCAGTCTCCCCCGCTACATGTGGGCACTCGCCCTGGTCGCCGCGACGATCAACGCCGCCCACGGTCTGGCCCACGGTCTGGCCGCCGGCCTCGCCCTCGGCGTGCTGTCCCTGCTCGGTCTGGCGCTGCACTCGATCCGGCAGCGCCTCGACACCGCACACGCCACCGGCGGCCCGGTCCGCGTCGGCCTCGCCTGCTGGCGCCGGCTGCGCTACCCGCGCCTCTCGATCGCGGCCGCGTCCCTGCGCGCAGCCCGCGAGCTGGACGCCGCGACCGCGTGGCGGCTCGCCTGGATCGACCAGTACGGCGTCGGCCCGGATGCCACGCGCCGTGACCGCCGCCTCGCCCATGTCATCGTCTCCCGCGAGGCTCGCGAGGACCGTAAGGCCGCTCGCGACGGCCGGCTGACCGTGCTCGCCGGCCGGGTTCAGTACACGTTCGGCGAACGGGTTCGCTCCCTACTCGCCACCAGCGAACAGGGTTCGGAACCCCGTCAGGCGACGCGGAACCACCCGTCCGCCGAGTCCGCATCCATAGCCACGAGCACCGCGACTCCGGTAGTACGGGATTCCGCGACTACGCCAGTTCCTGAACCCCGTACTAACTCCTCTGAACTGGGAGAACGCGCCGCTGAGCTGCTGCCCGTACTGCGCGAGTCGATCACGGCCGAACGGGTGCCGGCGAACCCGTCGGTCCGCCGTATCCGCGAGTGGGCACGTGCAGAAACCCATGAATCCATCGGCACGCCGACCGCGCAGCAGCTTCGCGACGCGGTGGCCGCAGTCCGGCTGATCGAGCCCGCGCGGGAGGTGAGCTGAACGCGTACCGAACCCGTACTCCCGAACCTCCGGAACCCCGTACTCCGCACCTACCGAACACCCGAACCGAGAAGGGATTGATCACGATGCGTATCGGAAACGCGCTAACCCGGATCGCGGGCTACGGGCGCTACCGGTGGCTGGCGCTGGCGAACCGAACCGGCCTGGCGGCACTGCTCGCGACTGTGGGGATGGCCTACCCGCTGCTGCTGGGTCTGGTCCGCGTCGTCGAGCTACTCGGCGGGCTGGCTCTGGCCGCCGGTAACGGCATCGTCCAGCGGATCGCCAGCCTGGACCTGGTGACCGACCCCGAGGACCACCCCACCACCCCCACTGAGCCCCGGGGCGCGCTAAATGCCCCGGTCGTGACCCTGCACCACGAGATGGAAACGGAGACAACCGCATGAGCAGCAAGCGCATCGATGAGCTGGACTCGTCTCTCAACACCACCACTGAGCTGGAGAAATACACCAAGCGTGTCCGTGATCTGTGCCGGGATCTGTACATGGAACTCGAATATGGCGCGGAGATCTTGCAACAGAACCTCGCGACGCTCCCGGTCGCGGGCGGCTCCAGTAGCGGCATGTTCGGCTCGGTGAACTCCCGTGCCCGCGCCAAGAAGGTGGCCGACACGCTGCGCCGCGCCGCCGAAGCACAGAAGTATGCCGGCGGCCTGTCGGTCAAGACGTGGCGACTGTTTGTGCAGTCATTCGCGCCCGAGATCGACGCCGCGCGGCAGAAGAACCCGAAGCAACCGGCCTTCAAGGTCGAGGACTGACAGGAGGTCAACGCCATGGGAGCGAGGAACACCGACCAGTCGTCCATGATCCGCAATGGGCGGGAGGAACGTCGCACCTTCGGTGAGGAGGTCATCCGTCACCTGGTGCCGTGGATGATGCTGCCGCTGTTGCTGCTGGTCGGGTTCCTCGCGCACCTGGCTTGGGGTAGCAGCAGTTCCCTACCGCTGATCAGCGCGGTCATGGGAGTGGCGGTGACTGGTGTGTCGCTGGTGGCGTGGACCGTCGCCGCGCGCCACCACGTACCCGGTCCGCTGCACATCGTCGGCACCGTCGCCGCCGCCGGGATGTGGATCGTTCTGGCGACCGTCATCGGGCCGGTCACGCACCCGGTCGGCGACATGCTGGGCCTGCTCGGCGCGTTCGCGGCGTTCTCGTGGAACGTGCGTATCGGCCTCGCACGGCCCACCCGCGAGGACGGAGAAGCCAAGACCCCGGGTGCGCACGCGAAGGCGCTGCTGAGCTCGCTGGGCGTCAAGGGCGCGAAGATGCAGGCCACCGAGGTCAACGAGGCGCGTATCGCGGGCACGCTGCAGCTCGACGGGCAATCCACGGTCGAGGATGCGCAGAAGCGGGCACCGCAGCTCGCGACGGCGCTGCAGGTACCCAAGGCTGGGGTGCGGTTCACCGAGGACCCCACCAACGCTGGGCAAGCACAGTTCACGGTCGCGCTGCGCGACGTGCTCAAGGAGTCCACCCCGTGGCCGGGTCCTTCTGCGGTGCGCGGCACCGCGTTCGACCCGATCCCGATGGGTCTGTACGAGACCGGCGAGGTCATGCTCAAGACTCTGGCCGACGCTGACGGCGCGAAGCACGAACTGACTCAGGGCATCACCGGGTCGGGGAAGTCTTCCGGCACGAAGATCGAGCTGGCCGAGGACATGACCCGCCGTGAGCTGGGCATTATCGTAATCGACCCCGTGAAGGGCCTGCAGAGCTTCGGCCGCGCGGCCCGTGGCCTGTCCAAGCTGATCATCGACGAGGACAAGGGCCGGCGGTTCCTGGAGCGTCTGCCGAAGGTGATCCGGGAGCGTGCGGACTACCTCGGCGCGCACGGCTACAAGGGTTGGCAGCCCGGATGCGGGTTGACGTACCTGGTGGTGCAGGTCGAGGAGGCCAGCACGTTCCTGGCCGACATGGACGACGACGTGGTCAAGTCGATCGTCAAGGCCGCCCGCTCGGTCGGCATCAGCGTGAAGATCAGCCTGCAGCGCCCCTCGTTCGACGAAATCTCCACCACCGTGCGCTCCCAGCTCGGCACCGTGACCTGCTACGGCATCGGCTCCGACGACGCGGTGTGCATGCTGCCCGAGAATGTCCAGAACGCCGGAGCGGACCCGCGCCAGTGGGGCGACACTCAACCCGGCTGCTGCTACATCGCCGGCACCGGCCTCAGCGCCGCGCAGCAGTCGACACCGCTGCGCACCTACGACGTGACCGACGAGCAGCTCGAACAGATCGCGAACACCTACGGCCCCCACATGGACCCGATCGATGAGATCACCACAGCCGCGTTCGGGACCCTCTGGGCCAGGCTGGGCGACCCCGTCGAGCTGGTCGACCAGCTCAAGCGCGGAATCCTCGGCAAGGGCGACGCACAACCGGCCTCCAACGACGGCGCTGTGCCCGCGACCAGCGACAACACCGACAACGAGAGTGACGACACCTGGACGGTGGGCGAGATGAAACTGGTAACACCCGACCCGGCCCCCGAGGTCGCCGCCGCGATCGACGATGAGGTGACCGGCCTGGACGTCGAGATGCAGTTCGGTCCGACCGCCACCTCCGAGGTCGCGACGGAAGACGCGCGCCGCGCTGTCGCCGACCGCATTGCCGAAATCGAACAGGTCGGCAACGACGTGATCACTGTTCCGGATCTGTTCGAGCTGGTCCGGTCCGGGATGCGTAGCCGTAGCTGGTTCCGCAAGGAACTTCTCCGTCTGGTCGAGGTTGGGCGGCTCACCGACCGGGGCGGTGGCGAGTTCGGCATCGTCCCGACCGGTGACGACGGCGACGTTCCTGCCCTCGCGGCGTGAACACGGGGTAGCGCGCGTGACCCTCTTCGCGTGCGCCCGTCTGAGGTCAGCGGGGGTGCCGGCGGGGGGTGGCACGACCGGGTAGCGCCGGGGTGTCACCCCTGGGTAGCGGAGTCGGGTAGCGCCGGGGTAGCAGCCTCCCAAACCTCCTATCTCACGACCACTGTTCCTCACGAAATAACAGAGTTCAAAAGTCCGAAAGTAACAGAGTGCCCGACAACGAAAGGTGAGCAGCGATGAACGAGACCGAGATGGAAGGGATCGACCGAGACCGGCTCGTCGCGGCCGCACACGAACTCGCGCACTACCTGATTTTCCACGAGGCCGGCATCCGGATCTCGGAAGTCCGGGTGTCCGGCCGGGGCGACCACGCCTCCGGATACGTCGCCGTCGATCAAAGCAAGTTCGACGGTCCGCAAGCCCGCGCCCTGCTGATCGGCACCCTTGCCGGCCGACAGGGTGACCTCCGCTGGTGCGACGAGATGGGATGGACGCACCACCCGGAATACACCTGCGCGACCGACATGCGCCTCTACCGCAAGGACTACCGCGAGATCCGCAAGGCCCGCCACGACCTGCAGGTCAAGGGCATCACCGATGGACAGCTCCGCGTCGAAGCCCGCCGGCAAGTACGGCGGCACTGGTCCCGCATCGTCCGTCTCACTCCGAAGCTCGCTCGACGCGGCTCCCTGCACCTCTGAACACCGCGCGGAAGGACGGAAACCGTCATGTCACGGCACACGCTCAACCCGGATGCCGAGTTCTACGCCGCGATCCGCCAGCGCGACGACGCCCGCGACGCCTACGCCGCGATCCTGAGCTACTACCCGCCCGACGTCGAACAGTGCGACGCGTGCGGGCAAGTGGAAGGGGTCTGCCCATTTCACGCCGGGGTGGAAGCAGGAATCAGCCTGCTCCGCCGCGCCGTCGACGTCCTCGCCAAAGAGAGCTGACATGCCGGATACCCACCGCCGCGCTCGGTGGGTATCCGGGCGACTCGCCCGGCCTGCACTACCTCGGACCACGCCACTCGAAAGGAGTCCTGATGACATCGACATGGCGGCTGCTGACCTGGCCGTTTCGGGCGCTTGGGCGGTTGGTGAAGCTGATCGTGATCCCGGCCGCGCTCGGCGTGCTCACATGGTGGCTGTGGACCTGGTTCGACTCGGGATGGTTCCTCGGCGTCACGGTCCTGTGCGGTATCTGGGCTGCGGTCGTGGTCTACCTGTGGTGGCTGCAGCTCACCGGGAAACTGACCTCTCTCGAACGCGGCGAGGTCCGCGTGTCCGAGTCGATCCGGGGGAGGCGCTGATGAGCGTCGTCGACGTCGCTCGCACTCACCCGAAGCTGAACGCCGAACTGACCGCGATCGGCTGAGCAGCGATGGGTGACGCTCGCCCCACCCATATCGCCGTGTTCCTGCAGGCCTACGGCGCCCGTCCCGGCCCCGCGCAAACCGCGGCTAAGTCCATCGCTGCCGCCTGGGCCGATCACTACTTCTTCACCAGCTACACCCGCCAGCCCCTGGAGAAATGCGTCATCAACTCCCCGGAGGTGACCGCCACTGCCGACGAACTCCTTCGCCACCTGACCCGCCGCTTCGGCGTGTTCGTCCACGACGTCCCGGCCTGGCAACCCCACCGATAGCGACTCGAACGGAGACCCTCGCATGGCTACCAGCACCATCCCGCACCTGCAGGCCGCGGCCGACTCTCTGACCGCTGCGTACCGCGACACCGGCCGATCGCTGAACCTAAAGGACGCACCACAGCTCGCCGCGTTGCTGGAGAACGTGACCGCCGGCCTGGCAGCGACCACCAAACGCGTGGAGACCTCGTGCCTGTGGACCGAGACCGACGACAGCTCGCACCCCTACCAGGGGACTAAAGAGTCCCGAGACCTGCAGGCGGCATTTCACGTGGCCTGAAACAAGCTGGAGCAGACTGTGCACATCTTGCGGCACACGATCGACGTCGCCCACCAGGCCAACGCCGCCGTGCGGAAGGCCTCGGCTGCCTGACCAATGGGCGAGATCTCCACCCGTCTACCTGCATAGATCGACACCGGGAGGCCCGGACTGTGCCGCGCGCATAGTCTGGGCCTCTTCGCGTCTGTGGGTCCGTGAGTGGCAGACTTAGGGGGTGCCAGACTCCGGAGATGCCGGAGTGCCCAACGTCAGGAGGTGGCCCGATGGCGCGACGTATCGCGGTGGGCAACCACAAGGGCGGGTCAGGGAAGACGCAGACCGTGACGGGGCTCGCGGCCGCGCTCGCGGAGGCCGGTCACCGCGTGCTCGTGGTCGACATGGATCCGCAGAGCAACGCTTCGCGTCGGCTCGCGGCCGCGTTCGACCGGGACAACCCGACCCCGACGACGGCCGAAGTCGTGCACGACGGCTCGCCAGGCATCGCGGCGGACGCGATGCGGCCGTGCGGCTGGGGCGAGCCCTACGCAAGCCATGTCGACGTGATCCCGGCCCGGTTCGACCTCGACAACCGGATCTCGGAGGCGGGCACGGTCGGTGCCGTGCTGCGCCTCTCGACAGCGCTGGAAGGCGTCGACGACGAGCACGAGATCACCCTCATTGATTGCCAACCGTCGCTGTCGCACTTGACGCAACTCGCGCTCGCGGCCGCACACGACGCGCTGGCCGTGGTCGACCCCGAGTACGACGGCGTCGACGGCGCGCTGCGCTACCGCGACTTCGTCTCCAACGCCACGACACGGCGCGGACTCGGTAACCCGGATCTGCGGTTCCTCGGCGCGATCATCAACCGGTTTGACCGGCGCGTCGGGGCACACACGTTCCAGGTCGACGGCCTCGCGGAGCTGTTCGGCGCCGAGATGGTCTGGACACCGCATATCCCCGAGCGCGCGGCCGCGAAAGATGCCGCCGACGCCGCGCTGCCGCTACGGCTGGTCGGCACGCAGGCCGGCCGCCTACAAGCAGGCCTCTACAGCGACCTCGCTACCCGACTGATCAAGGAGACCGCAGCATGACCGCCCGCCCCCGCCAGCGCCCCACCAGCGGAAAAACCCTGAGCCCGAACGTCGAAGGCCTGCAGGTCGGCGACACCCCGCGACGCGGTAAGTCGCAGAAAACCAAACAACGGGAGTCACAGACTCCCATGCAGGCTGACGACAAGCCGAAGTATCAACGGATGCTGCGCATGGAGGGACGTCTCCGCGAGGACCAGATGGACTCGCTCGCGAAGATCCGCCGCCGCGTGTCGAGCGACCGCGACGACAAGTCGGAGCGGATCACCGACAACACGCTGGTCCGAATCGCGGTCGACCTGCTGATCTCGCACGCCGACGAGTTGTCCGGGGACACGGAGGACGACCTCCGCTCCTCCGTCACGCGGTAAATCACTGATTCACGTAGTTTGCGACTCTGTAAGTTGAGTAGTAGTGTGGCTCTCACCAGGAAGGGAGCCGATCATGCGCAAGCCAACACAAGCCCGGTTGTTGATGCTGACGATGATTCAGGACGGCCGCGTACGCCGGACCGTCGCGGGATGGGTGGTGTGCTCACAGCGCGCCACCGCCGCCGATAAGCGGCAGTTGACCGCGATCCGCGAGGCCGGCTGGCTCGCCCTGTCCCGCGACCCGGCCGCCGAGTGGGAGTCGGTGCCGGTGCGCCTGACTGAGGCTGCCCGCGACGTGCTGATCCGCTACAGCGTGGAGGCCGCGTGAGCACGCCAGGCAGGGACGCGGCCGCGCGGTTGGGCGAACTGATCGGAGCCGGGGGGAGCTCCCGGCTCGCCCTGGCCTACCGGCTCGCGTGCGAGCACGATGAGCTTCCCGCCGACCGACGCTGGACGCTCGTGGTTGAGCTGCTCGCCCAGGGGTTGGAGCTGGCCTCGGCCCTTAACGGCGAGGTGGCCGAGGGTGCGGCGGAGTCGGACGAGTCCGCTCCGTGCGTGACCTGTGGCGGGCAGACCGAGCTGCGCGTGCTCGGGCACGCGTGGCACTACTCGTGTTGGATGACCGCCGGCGCTCCCGACGTCCCGGAGGATGCGACTCCGACAGTCACGGACTCCGAGACTCCGGATCAGGAAGCCACCGTTACGGCGGCTGAGAGCGCCACAGATGCCACGGAACAGCCCGCCGGGGCAGACACTTCGGCGGAGACGGAACGAGGCGGCAGGAACGCACAGAGCCGGTCGTCCGCGCGTCGTGGGCAGCGGTTCGAGTTGAATCCGGCCGAGGAGCTGCACGACTGGAGTCGCGAGGTTCGCTCGAAGGTGGCGGACGCGACCGATGAGCAGTGCTCCGAGTCGCTGGCCGCGTGGCACGCGGCCGTGGTCTACCGAGGTGACCCGGTGCGGTTCGTGTCGTCACCGGGCTACACCGGGGTGGCCGTGTACGAGTGGCTCTCGCAGCGTCACGGCAGCATGGCCCGCCCGGCCCCGCTGCAGTCCGAGCAGGTCTGGGCGCTGAGCAACGCGCATACGACGGTGCGGGAACTCTCGTTCATCAACCAGGAACAGACTCCCGAAGTTGGGCAGTCCGTGACTGAGGTGGACGTGAACGCGCAGTACCTCGCGGCCGCGCGCTCAGCCAAGCTCGGGGACGGAGAGCCCAAGTTCCTGGAGAAGGTCGAGCCGCGCTGGCGGGAGAAGCTGTTCAAACAACCGGGGTACGTGCAGCTCGGGACGGCCCCGGACCTGTCCGACTTGCCGGTCACGGCGCGGATGCCGTTCGCTGGTCTCGACGCCGACTGGTGGATGCCGTGCCCGGCTGCGCGCTACCTGCAGCACGACCACGGTGTAGATCTGGACGTCGCGCAGGCGTTCGTGTGGCCGACCGGCTCGTACGGTAACCGTCTGTCGGTGTGGTGCGGAGTGTTCGCGGAGGCTCGCGCCACGCTGACCGAGCAAGCCCGCGCCGGCAGCGACGCGGCCGCGCTCGCGCTGACGCTGCTCAAGGACGTGTACGCGACCTACCTCGGGGGCATGACCCGGTCGCAGAAACACAACGACACAGGCACGTTGCGGCCGGACTGGCACGACCAGTACGTCACGCAGGCCGGGGTGAACGCTCTGCGCGCGCTGGGCAAGATCACCGACGCGACCCCGCTTGGTGGGGTCAAGGACTCGTTCTGGTTCCTCTCCCCATCCGATACGGCCCCGTTCCAGCCGGCCGAGTTGACCTACTCCGATCAGCCCGGAAAGTGGCACGTCAACCGGTGGGGAACCGTCGACGAGAACCTCGTGAACGCGCACCGTTCCGGCCGGCCCACCACCCTGCGCAAGGCGATCACGCAGGCCGACAAGACACGTAGGGGGCAGTGATGGACTTCCGTGGAGTGGTGCGCGGCCTCGCTCGCGGTGCGAGCGTGCGGGACGCGCAGGCAGTGATCCGTGCGCAGCACGGGCGGGCCGCCTCCCGGTGGCTCGCGGCTGAGGCAGGGGTCAGTACCCGTACGGCGCGCCGGTGGCTCTCGGCGCACCCGCCGGGCTCGCGCGCACCGCGGATCCTGGCCGCGGCGCAATCCGCCTCCGTGGCTGGTCTAGCCGCGCAACGGCTGCGCGGTGCTGCCGCAGAAGGTGGCGGGATCGCCGTCGGTGTCGTGGCCGTGTCCTACGACGACGATGACCAGGGCGACCGCGATATCGGGTGGTTGGAGATCAACGACGCCATGGCCCGCGACCTGCAAGCATCCGCCGACGCCCTCGATGCTGGCAACCTTGCCGGCGCCGCCGACGCGTTCTCCGACGCCGTGATCGGCGGCTACGGCACAGGCCTGCAGGACACGCTGAGCGTCAGCGACTACAGCGACGGTGTAGAGCTCTAGGCTGACCTCCCGCGCTGACGACTGGAGCCGGCCGGGAGCACTTCCCCTACTCCCAGCCGGCCCGGACTCAGCATACCAGCAACTCGAACGGGAGTTCGAATCGTGTGCTATATTTGCTGGTCATGGGTACCGAAATGCGGGCTGGGATCGGAGCTAGCTGGCGTCCGGATGGTGACGTCGTCTACCGCACCGGAAGTAGCGGCGAGCTGGTCGGTGTTCTTCCTGCCCGGTGTCGCCGTGGTGCCCACGATCTGCATCGCGAGGGATACAAGGCCACCGAGACCGGTGGGGTACTGCGCGTGTCGTGCACCGCGTGCAGCGCGCAGAATCGGCCCGACCATGCATGGTCTCTGCAGACGCGGGGCTGCCGGCCCGCTCGTGCCGAACTGGACGACACCCCGTATACCGAGACCCGCACCCAGCTCCAGCAACGCTCGTGATCAGCTAGGTGGGGTACTGCTGTGTCGGGGGTAGCCCGTCGGTCTGTGAGTGCGTGAGGGGCGGAGCCCCGTAGTGGGTGAGTCTGGTATGTGGTGACTGTGGGTGTCTGGTAGTCTGGTGACCATGTTCGCGACATATACGGTAT
>JBOHBN010000323.1:0-3436 GCA_050698355.1 Streptosporangiales bacterium
CGCCAGGCCGCGGCGAAGGCCTGGTGGATACGGCGGGGAGCTCCTCGGTGCCGAGCTTTCGGGAGCTACGGCCCGCGCGCCTCGGCGAGCGGGAGTTGCGCATCCTCTTCGCCCTCCAGCCATCTAGTGTCGCGGTGCTGCTGTCCGCCGACGACACTCGACAAGACGCGGCAGCTTGGTACAACCAAGCCATCCCTCAAGCGCTGGATCGGTACCGGACACACACCTCCGCATGAAGGCATGCTCGTGTGCACGGAGTGCACCTGTTTCGCTGGCGTTGGCCGCGACGTGGTGAATGGGTAACTGTCGTTACCCACTGATTCTGCTCGGCACGGCAGAGCCTCGCGCACCTCATCCGCCGAGGCGCCGCACTCGCCGAGATCGATCCGCCCCCAGCGGCACGACCGCTAACCGGCTTCAACCCAGCACGCCTGTTCGCGGAGCAGGCCACGCGCAGCATGACCATCACGCCTACGCCAGTGGGCACGATCGGACCCGATCGACCTTCCACATGCACTGAAGCTCTGATTGCGCCATCACTGAAAAACTCTTGCGCACCCTACTGAAGTTTTCCTTGCGCTCGACTGTGGAACAACGGTCGAATGACAGTGCTGACGCGGCTATGAGGAACCCCCGGGTCGTGGAAGAGGGACTGGGGATCCGCGACGAGCGCGGCGGCATCGGCGGCCAGGGTCGGGACGCTTCTGCCAGCGAGAAGGCATCCACGGGCATGAGTTTGCGCTGGCGCTCTCGTACAGCTCAACGATCTCGATACGCTGCGCAAGATGAGCCTTATCCTCGCGGAATGGGTGGGGTCACCTGCGATCAGCTGGCCGTGGTGGCGCAGGTGCTGGAGGTCGGGGCGTTGCGGGGAGGCTAGCGTCAGCGGCGTCGTGGCTTGATGTTGAGTGTGGCCGCGGCGCTGGTGATGCTGTCGACGGCGAGGCGAATCGCTGGGCGGCGCAGCGCTTCTGGGTGGTGGGCGAGCATCAGCCGGCGCCGGATGGGGCGGGTGAGCATCAGCACATCGACGGTGTCGGGGCAGAACACTCGGCCGAGGTCGGACATCAAGGTGATTCCGAGGCCGGCGGCCACCATCGCGAGCGCGGTGGCCTGTTCGTCTACCTGGTGGGTGATCCGCAGGTCGAATCCGGCGCGGTGACAGGCGGCTCGGACCGCGCGGCCGTAGTAGGTGTGTGGTCCGGAGATGATCCAGTCCAGGTCGGCGAGATCGGCGAGCCGGACGGTGTCGCCGCCTAGTTGCCCTGGCGGGGTGGCGACGTAGAGGTCCTCGACGCCGACGCGGGCGGTGCGCAGCCCGGCCGGCCAGGGCTCGGACACATCCGGGTAGTCGATCATGAACGCGAGGTCGAGGTGTCCGTGTCTGAGGTCCACCACGGCGTCCTCGGGGTCGGTCTCGCGGGTGATGAGCCTGATCTCGGGGTGGTTCGCCGCGAGGTCGTTGGTGACGACGGGGAGCAGTGCCGCCGAGACCGTGGAGAAGACGCCGACCATCAGCTCGGCGGCGAGGGTGTCGCGTACCTGTTCGACTGCGGCCTGGGCCTGGTGTTCGGCGTCGAGGATGGTCTCGGCGTGCTCGGCGAGTACCCGGCCGACGTCGGTCAGCCGCACGCCGCGTCCGACCCGTTCGAGGAGCGGAGCGCCGACCTCGTCCTCGAGCGCGGCGAGTTGTTGGGAGACACCCGACGGGGAGTAGTGCAGGGCGCGGGCCGCGGCGCTCACCCCGTCCCGGCGTGCCACCTCCCGTAGCATCCGGAGTCGGTGCAGCGCCAATTCCATGCATGAACTCTAAACAATATGCTGCGTCTTTCTTCACTGGACGCATAAGACAGGCGCGTCGAGACTTGGCCGTGTCAGGCGCTCACGAACGGTTCAGTGAAGGGGAAACGACGTTGCCCGGAATGGTGCTCGACGGGGCCGGTTGGCTCGGTGGTATCGCGGTGGCGGTGGCATACGTGCTCGTCGCGACGAAACGCATCAGCCCCGACGCGCGTACCTTCCAACTACTCAACATCGTCGGCGGAATCCTGCTCACCGCCACCACCGTCTACCGGCATGCGCTGCCGAACACAGTGATCAACATCGTGTGGATCGTGTTCGGTGTCTACGCGCTACTCGCCGCCCGCCAGCGGCGCCGTCGGACGGCCGTACCCACCGCCACGGCCCCGAGACACCACCCAACGCCTTCGACGTCTCCGCAGCATGGGGACGACCGCGGCACGGCGCGCGACGCCGCCGCCCCGCAACTAGCCGACGCCCGCTGACCCCTTCGCGGCCCCTGCTCATGCGACCCACTCGACAAGGAAGCGCTATGAAACCGGGAACAGTACAGCCCCGCGCGCCCTATCAGACCGACCCTTGCTGCCCCGCTCACGCCATCGCCGCCCTCGCCGACCTTCGCGAGATCACCACCAACCTGGCCAGCGTGGTCTCGGCCCTCGACCGGTACCTGCACCGCGAACACGCCGCCGCACGCCTGGCCGCTGTCGAGGGCCTCTTCGCCGGCGACACCGCCGACGCCGTCGCCGCCACCCACCTATGGCTCAGCCAAGCCCGCACCACAGCAGACACCCTGCACACCACCCTCGAACAAGCCCACATCGCCGCCGGCGGCCTCGCCAGGAAGCCGCACTGACCCGGGCGCCCGGAGACCGTTGGCTGAACGCGGCAAGCGGCCTGACAGTCCCGGCACCCTCGCCGTCTGGCTCCAGATAATGGTCGTCTCTGACACACCCCGAGCTGCGTTCCGGTCCGTGCTGTGTGTAGGGGGTGCGCCGGGCTTGCTCGGCGTTGGCCGCGACATGTTGAGTGGGTAACTGTCGTTACCCACTGACTCCGGCTACCCTCTCAGCGGATAACGCACCCTCGGCGGAAGGGACCGCCGCGGGGCGGACTCAGCGGATAACAAGGAGGCTGCGGTGGCCGGGCAACGGGTGGCAGTGGTGCCGCTGCACGACAAGACCACGGGGGCGGACGCGCTGGCGGCGGTGTGCGGCTACCTGGACCGGTGCAAACTCGCCGCCGCCACCGTGACCGCCTACCGGCGGCAGGCGACCGCCTACGTGGCCTGGCTGGCCGAACACGCCGGGGAACATGGCGACGCGTTCGCCGACCAGGTCGGCGCCGAGGCCGCGGTCACCGCCTGGCGCCGGCACCTGCTGCGCGGTCGGAAGACGCCCGCCACGGTCAACCAGGCCCTCGCCGCCGTCTCGCTGCTGTACGAGCACGGCGCGGGCCTACGCATCCAGGTCAAGCGGGCCAGGGTGCCCCGCCCCGGCGAACCCGACGCCCTCGACGCCGGAGCGCAGGGGCGGCTGGAGCGCGCCGCCGCCCGCCGCGGCCCCCGCGACGCCGCGATCGTCGCGGTGCTCCTCTACGCCGGCGCCCGGGTCGGCGAGTGCGCCCGGCTGCGGAC
>JBOHBN010000324.1:0-35195 GCA_050698355.1 Streptosporangiales bacterium
CCCGTACGAGCGCATCGGCGCGGACGCCGTCGACGCCGCGGTCGACGGTGTACGGGACAGGTTCGGGACGGGCGCCGTCACCCGGGCCGCACTGCTCGGCCGTGAGCACGGGCTCTCGACGCCGCTCCTTCCCGACTGAGCCGGAACGTACAAGTGAGGTCGTACGGGTTGTACATTTTGGTCATGGACGTGGCTGTGAGTACGTTGCGGGCGGAGCTGGCCGAGTGGATTGAGCGGGTTCGCGCCGGCGAGGAGGTTGTCATCACGGACCGGGGGACGCCCGTTGCCCGGCTCGTGTCGGTGGATACCGGGCCGCTCCTGGAACAGCTGGCTCGAAGCGGTGTGTTGAGCCGGGCACGCACGACTCGGCCCCACGCACGCGGGGCTGCAAGGGTGCATGCGCGGGGATCGGTATCCGAGCTGGTCAGCGAGCAGCGTCGCTGACGTGGCGATCGTCTACTTCGACAGCAGTGCCTTCGTCAAGCTGGTGGTCCAGGAAGACGGCAGCGACGTCGCCGCAGCACTGTGGGACGGCTGCGACGCAGCGGTGTCCAGCCGGCTGGCTTACCCCGAGGTACGGGCGGCACTGGCCGCGGCCGTCCGCGCGCATCGGCTGGATGCCGAGAGCGGCCTTCGGGCCAGCGCGGCGTGGGAGGAGTACTGGGCAGCGACCCAGGCAGTGGAGCTGACCGAGGCCGTTACAGCTGAGGCCGGGGAACTGGCTGCACAGCACACGCTGCGTGGTGCCGATGCGGTGCACCTGGCCAGCGCGGTCACTATCGGTGCCGCCGAGACCCTGTTCGCCGTATGGGATCAGCGGTTGCATTCCGGGGCTGTGGAGGTCGGCCTTCAGGTAGCACCAGTGAATTAGCCCTCGACTCTCCGCGACCTGAAGAGCGGTCACATCGACGCCGTCGGCCGGAGTTGCGGTCGCGTGGAGCCGCCGACCGGCGCCACATACCGTTGTCACCATGCGAGTCGCCGTGCTGGCCGATACGCACGCGCCGCGACGCTGGCGGTCGTGCCCAACGCGGGTCGCGGCGCACCTGCGTGACGCCGACCTCATCCTGCACGCGGGCGACGTGTGCACCGCGGGGGTCCTGGCCGATCTCGCCGCGTTCGCTCCCGTACGGGCGGTCTACGGCAACAACGACGGCGCGGACGTGCGCGAGTGGGGCGCTCCGGAGACGTTGACGATGGACCTGGACGGGCTCGAAGTCGCGATGGTCCACGACAGCGGCGCCACCCGCGGTAGGGCCAGGCGGATGCGCCGCTGGTTCCCCACCGCCGATCTCGTCGTGTTCGGCCACTCGCACATCCCGCTCGACGAGACCGGCGACGGCGTCCGCATCTTCAACCCGGGTTCGCCGACGGACCGCAGGCGCCAGCCGCACGGCACACTCGGCATGCTCGAGATCCGCGCCGGCCGGCTGGTCGACGCGCGGATCGTCCCAGTCTCAGGTGATCATGAAGGTTCGTCGTAGCAATAGCTACGAACATGTTTCATGATCACCGAATAGTTGCAGCGCCCTATCGCGTACGCGCCGCGCACGTCATGCAGACTAGCGCCCACGGCCGCGCCTCGAGACGCTCTGCCGGGATCGGCGCCTCGCACTCCTCGCACGTGCCGTAGCTGCCGGCGGCGAGCCTGTCCTGCGCCCGCCGTACCTGGGTGAGTGTCTCCTGCAGCCGGTCGTGCGCGGCGACCTGCGACAGCCGCTCGACGGCGATGTTGGTGCCCTCGCCCACACGTTTGCCGAACGAGATGCTGCCCTGGTCCGCCACCGGCGCGGTCAGCGCGTCCATCTCGGCTTCCAGCTCCGCGCGCTTGTCCGCGAGCACCCGTTCGAGATCGTCCGGCACCCGTTCATGCTCGCACGTGGCGTGCAAAGCCGCCTACCGAAGCGGGTCGCCCTCGAGCCTTCCGGCGGGGACGCTGCGACCGCAGATCGCCAGGACGAGATCCTCGCCCGTGCCACGCAGTGGCGGACCCGAACCGTACGACCAGGCCAGGTCGGTTGCCTCCAGGCGGCGGCCGTCGATGTCGACGCCGAACGCCTCGTGTACGCCGCCGTTGCTGAGGTCGTCGAGGATGGTCCGTACGGATTCCTGTGGCGCGCGGCGGATCAGCTCGAGCGGCACGGTGGCGTCGAGTCCGTGGACCAGCACGTGGTTGAGCGCACCATGCTGCCCGCCGCCCGGCGGCGTCCACTGGTGCATCGTCTCGGTGCGCAGGCTGGCCACGAGCTCCGACGTAGCCAGCGCGGCGTCCTGACGGGCGATCTGCTCAGACAGCCGGGGAAAGTCGAAGTTGACCTCGCTCAGCTTGGCCATGAACTCCACTTCGGAGTAGCGGGCGGCCATGGTCAGGTGCGCGATGACTTCGCGGACTCGCCAGCCTTCGCACAGTGAGGGCGTGTCCCACCGCGTGTCCGGGATCGCGTCGAGTGCGTCGGCCAGGGCCACGAACTCGGCGGTGATCGCTGGTTGCAGGTCAGCGTCATCGCTCATTGTGTTTACCTCTCCAGGTCAACTCGGTACGGTCCTACAACATCGGACAGCACCGTCAGCGCGAACTCATCGCTCAGAACGGGTGCGGCTGGTTGCTCGGCTACGATCCGTGTGGGAGGTGCCCAGGTGACGGTCCAGGTCGACCTGTCCGATCGCCGTGCCCTGGTGACGGGTGCGGCCAGCGGGATCGGTGCCGCGTGCGCCCGCCGGCTCGCCCTTGCGGGCGCTGGTGTCACGGTCGCCGATGTGGACGCGGCCGGTGCCGAGCGGGTCGCGGCGGAGATCGGCGGCACGGCCTGGCCGGTGGACCTGGCCGATACCGCGGCACTGGACGAGCTACGGCTGGATGTCGACGTCCTGGTCAACAACGCCGGGATCCAGCACGTGGCGCCGGTTACGGAGTTCCCGCCCGAACGCTTCCGGTTCATCCAGCGGCTGATGATGGAGGCGCCGTTCCTGCTCGCCCGCGCCGTGCTGCCGGGCATGTACGAGCGGGGCTTCGGCCGGATCGTGAACATCTCCAGCATGCACGGCCTGCGTGCCTCGCCGTACAAGTCCGCGTACGTGGCCGCCAAGCATGGCCTGGAGGGCCTGTCCAAGGTGCTGGCGCTGGAAGGCGCGCCACATGGCGTCACGAGCAACACCATCTGCCCGGCCTACGTGCGCACACCCCTGGTGGAGAAGCAGATCGCGGACCAGGCGCGCGTCCATGGGATGGCTGAGGACGACGTGATGGAGCGGATCATGCTCGCGGAACCGGCGATCAAGCGGCTGGTCGAACCGGAGGAGGTGGCCGAGCTGGTGGTGTACTGCTGCTCGGATGCCGCGTCCTTCGTCAGCGGCGCGTCGTTGCCGCTCAACGGCGGGTGGTCCGCTCGGTGACCAGCGTTGACGTGGCGGTTGCCGGCGGGACGCTGCGGGTCGGCAGGTGGGGCGGTTCGGGACCGACGGTGCTCGCTCTGCACGGGATAACCGCCAACCACCGGTGCTGGGAACCAACCGCACGGCTGCTCGACGACGTGCAGGTGGTCGCGCCCGATCTGCGCGGTCGCGGAGGCTCGGCCGAACTCCCCGGACCGTTCGGGATGGCCCGGCACGCCGAGGACGCCGTCGCCGTGCTGGACGCGCTCGGCATCGACAAGGCGGTGGTGGTCGGCCATTCGATGGGTGGGTTCGTCGCGCTCGTTCTCGCGCACCGCCGGCCCGACCGGGTGAGGCGGCTGGTACTCGTCGACGGTGGCCTGCCATTGCCGCAGCCGAGCAGCGTGGACCCGGACGCGGCGCTGGAGGAGCTGATCGGACCGGCCGCCACCCGGCTGGCCACGACGTTCCCTTCCCGTGCAGCGCACCTGGAGTTCTGGCGGGCACACCCGGCCTTCCGGGACTGGAACACCGACATGGAGCGCTACGTCGACTACGACCTGGTCGGTACGCCGCCGCAGCTGCGGTCGGCCTGCTCGATCGAAGCGGTACGCGCCGACACGATCGACCTGGCCACCGGCAGCGCGCTTCCGGACGCGCTCAGTGTTCTCGAAGACCGGCCGGCCGGTCGGGTACCCATGCTGCGCGCGGAGGGCGGCATGCTGGGTAACCCGCCCGGTCTCTACCCGCCGGAGGTCGCCACCGACTGGGCGCAGCAAATTCCGGCGCTCGACATCCGTACGGTGGCGGGCACCAACCACTACACCATCCTGCTCGCCGAGCAAGGTGCGTCGGCCGTGGCCGCGGCGGTCCGCGACGTGGCTACCTGCCGCGGTTGACGGCTCACCCGGCGAGCAGCACGTCGAGCGTGCGCGGGCCGTGCACGCCTTCCACCCGGGAGAGCTCGATGTCGCTCGTCGCCGAGGGCCCGCTGATCCAGGTCAGCGGACGGCGCGGGTCGAGCGCGCGTACGGCCTCGGGCACGCCGCCGACGACCTGGTCGGCCCGCACGATGCAGAGGTGGTAGTCGGGGACGAGCGTGAGGGCTCGCCGGCCCTGTGCGCGGCCCGAGTCGAGCACGATCGTTCCGGTGAGGGCCACCGCCACGGCGCAGCCGGTGAGCACGCCGTCGACGCCGTCGAGGTCGGCGTGGCTCAGCGTGCCGTCGTCGCGTACGAGGTCCACGCCGGCCGCGGCCGTCCACTGCGCGGGTAGGTCGGCGGGCACGGCGAGCCGGTGCACGGACCGCTTCGACAGCATGGAGGCCACGGCCGCGGGTACGTCGGCGGTGGACACCCGCTGGACGCTCGCCTGGTAGTCGGTGACCCGCTCGGCGAACAGCTCCAGGAGGTCGGCGTCCAGTGCGGTCTCCTGCCGGTAGGTACGCGGGACGTCGACGTCGGCAGCGGTCTCCTCGCGCGGGACGTCGCGCAGCGCCTCGCGTACCCGCGCGAGTACCTCCTCTCGCGGCTCGCTCACCCACGGCCGCCGCGGGTACGGCGCCACCAGGCGCGAAACGACTCCTTGGGGAGCGTGGGCAGGTCGCGGCTGTCGGTCCAGCCGCCGGCCTGGCCGGGCAGCCAGCGCACCCGCCGGGCGATGCCGCGGGACGCGGACGCCGCCTGCTCCGCGCGCCGCAGCCGGCCTGCGTCGGCGAGCACCCAGGCGGCCGCGGACATCGCGGCGCGTTCGGGGTTCGGGCCCCGGTCGGCGCGCTTCTCGTCCACCGCCTTGCCGCGTTGGTCGACGAGTACCGACGGGATGTCGATGCGCACCGGGCAGACCTCGTAGCACGCGCCGCAGAGGCTGGACGCGTACGGCAGCGCCGCGTCGCGCGGGTCGGACGTGCCGTGCAGCAGTGGGTTGAGGATCGCCCCGATCGGCCCGGGATAGACCGACCCGTACGCGTGCCCGCCGACCCGCTCGTACACCGGGCACACGTTCAGGCATGCCGAGCAGCGGATGCACCGCAGCGCCTGCCGGCCCACCGTGTCGGCGAGCGCCCGGCTGCGGCCGTTGTCGAGCAGCACCACGTGCACTTCCTGCGGGCCGTCGCCCGGGGTGACACCGCTCCACGTGGAGGTGTACGGGTTCATCCGCTCCGCGGTCGACGAGCGCGGCAGCAACTGCAGGAAGGTCTCCAGATCCTGCCAGGTCGGCACAAGCTTCTCGATCCCGACCACCGACACCAGCACCTCGGGAAGCGTCAGGCACATCCGGCCGTTGCCCTCCGACTCGACGACGACCAGGCTGCCGGTCTCGGCGACGGCGAAGTTCGCGCCGGAGACGCCGACCTTCGTTTGCAGGAACTTCTCCCGCAGGTGCAGCCGCGCCGCCTCGGCCAGCCGCGCCGGCTCGTCGGTCAGATCGGCGGGTGCGGGCCGGCCGACCTCGCCCATCCGGTCGGCGAAGACCCGGCGGATCTCCGCGCGGTTACGGTGTATCGCCGGTACGAGGAAGTGGCTCGGCGCGTCGTCGCCGAGCTGCACGATCAGCTCGGCCAGGTCGGTCTCCCGCGCGGCGATGCCCGCCTGTTCGAGGGCCTCGTTCAGCTCGGTCTCCTGGGTGGTCATCGACTTGACCTTGACCACCTCGGACGAGCCGTGTGCCCGCGCCACGTCGAGCACGACCTGGTTCGCCTCCGCGGCGTCCCGTGCCCAGTGCACCTGACCGCCGGCCGCCTGCACCGCGGTCTCGAACTGCTCCAGGTAGCCGTCGAGGTGCCGCAGCGTACGCTCTTTGATCGCCGCGCCCGCCAGCCGCAGCTCCTCCCAGTCCGGTAGCTCCCCCACCGCGTCCGCGCGCTTGCGCCGGATGCTGGACGTCGCGTGCGTGAGGTTGCGGCGCATCTGCGTGTCGCGCAGCGCGGTACGCGCGGCGTCCGGAAACGCCGGCATGCCGAGGAACGCGCCGCTCACCGCAGACCTCCATGATCCGCACAGCATGGCCGCATCACAAAGAAAACTACGCATCCGGGCCAAGTGGTACGGATCTTGGCCGTCATCGGGCCTCCTCCGTTGCGGCGAGGACTTCGGCGATGTGCATGGGCCGTACGCCGCTGCGCAGCCGGCCGAGCAGCCCGCCGATGTGCGCGAGGCAGGAGTTGTCGCCCGCGACGACGATCTCCGCCTCGGTCTCGCCGATGTGCCTGACCTTGTCCGCGCCCATGGCCGTGGACACGTCCGGGTTCTTCAGCGCGAACGTGCCGCCGAACCCGCAGCACTCCTCCGCCGCCGGCAGCTCCACCAGGTCGATGCCGCCGACCGCCCGCAGCAGCCGTGCCGGCCGGTCGCCGACACCGACGAGCCGGAGCGAGTGGCACGTCGGGTGGTACGTCACCCGGTGCGGGAAGCTCGCGCCGACGTCCACGCGCCCGAGTACGTCGACGACGAACTCGGTGAGCTCGTACACCCGCGGAACGGTGCCCGCGACCCCGTTGACCAGGGCCGCGTCACCGGACTCCGCGGCGACCGCCTCGTGGTAGTACCGGATCATCCCCGTGCACGACCCGGACGGCACCACTACCGCGTCGTAGCCGCGGAACGCGTCGACGAACCCCCGTACGATCGGCACGCACTCGCGCCGGTACCCGGTGTTGAAGTGCATCTGCCCGCAGCAGGTCTGCCCGAGCGGGAAGTCCACCTCGCAGCCGAGCCGCTCCAGCAGCCGGACCGTCGCCTTTCCCGTTTCCGGGTACACCGCGTCGTTGACGCAGGTGACGAACAGCCCGACGCGCATGCTCACAGGCTAGACCGCCCACTCCGGGCCGTCGGGGAAGCCGTACCTGGCGACCGACTCCGGCAGCATCCGCGCGCTGAAGCCCGGCTCGCTCGGTGCGAGGTACCGGGCGCCCCGTACGGTCACCGGGTCGGTGAAGTGCTCGTGCAGGTGGTCCACGTACTCGATCGCGCGGCCGGCCATCGACCCGGAGACCGCGACGTAGTCGAACATCGCCAGGTGCTGCACCAGCTCGCACAGCCCGACGCCACCAGCGTGCGGATACACCGGCACCCCGAACTTCGCCGCGAGCAGCAGGATCGCGATGTTCTCGTTCACCCCGGCGACCCGGCACGCGTCGATCTGCACGACGTCGACGGCATCCGCCTGCAGCAGCTGCTTGAACACCACGCGGTTCTGCACGTGCTCGCCGGTGGCGACCCGCACCGGAGCGACCGCGCGGCGGATCGCCGCGTGCCCCAGCACGTCGTCCGGCGAGGTCGGCTCCTCGATCCACCACGGGTCGTACGGCAGCAGTGCCCGCATCCAGGAGATCGCCTCGTCGACCTCCCACCGCTGGTTGGCGTCGGTGGCGAGGCGTACGTCGTCACCCACGGCCTCGCGGGCGATACGCATCCGGCGCCGGTCGTCGTCCAGGTCGCCGCCGACCTTCAACTTGATCAGGTCGAAACCGTCCCGCACGGCCTCGGCCGACAGCCGGGCGAGCTTGGCGTCGGAGTACCCGAGCCAGCCGGGTGTCGTCGCGTACGCGGGGTAGCCCTCGGCAAGTAGCGTGCGCTCGCGCTCCCCCCGTTCGGGCGCGGCCGCCCGCAACAGGTCGAGAGCCTCGTCCTTCGTGAGCGCGTCGGCGAGGTACCGGAAGTTGGCCGCCGCGACCAGCTCCTCCGGCGACATGTCCGCCAGCAGCTTCCACAGCGGCTTGCCCGCGCGCCGCGCGGCGAGATCCCATGCAGCGTTGATCACTCCGCCGACGGCCATGTGCAGCACGCCCTTCTCCGGCCCGAGCCAGCGCAGCTGCGTGTCGGAGATGAGCGCGCTGCCGAACCCGCCGAGGTCCGCGCAGAGCGCGTCGACGTCCCACCCGACCACCTGGTGGCCGAGCGTACGGACCGCCGCCGCCATCAGCTCGGTGCCGCGCCCACAGGTGAACACCAGGCCGTACCCGTCGACGTCATCGCTCGTACGCAGGACCACGTACGCCGCCGAGTAGTCAGGATCCAGGTTGACCGCGTCCGACCCGTGCAACTCCCGTGAGGTGGGGAACCGGACGTCGTGGGCCTCCAGCGCGGTGATGCTCGGCATCGCGCTACCCGGCCGCTACCTGCTGCCGTTGCCGGCCCAGGCCGTCGATCTCGCACTCGACCACGTCGCCCGCCGCGAGGTACGGGAAGCGCCCGGACAGGGCGACGCCCTCGGGCGTCCCGGTGTTGATGACGTCACCGGGCTCGAGCACCATGAACTGGCTCAGCTCGTACACCAGTGTCGGCACCGAGAAGATCATGTCGGCGGTCGTGGATTCCTGCCGCGGCTCGCCGTTCACCCACGAGCACAGCTTGATGTCCGAGACGTCCGCGCCGGTCGGGACGAGGAACGGCCCGAGCGGGTTGAAGGTCTCGCAGCTCTTGCCCTTGGACCACTGGCCGCCGGAGACCTCGAGCTGGAAGGCGCGCTCGGAGACGTCGTTGCTCACCGCGTACCCGCCGATGTACGCCCCCGCGCTGTCGGGGGAGTCCAGGTAGCGTGCGCGTCTACCGATGACCACGGCCAGCTCGACCTCCCAGTCGGTCCTGGTCGATCCGCGCGGGAGGAGCACGTCGTCGTACGGCCCCACCACCGTGTTCGGGTGCTTGAAGAAGAGCACCGGGTGCGCGGGTGGCTCGGCGCCGGACTCGCGGGCGTGCGCGGCGTAGTTCTGGCCGATGCACACCACGGCGCTGGGCCGGGCCAGCGGCGCGCCCACCCGTTGCCCCTCGATGCCGATGGGTGCGAGGCGGCCGGCGGCGAGAGCGTCACGGGTGCGTTCGATGCCGGCGTCGGCGAGGAAGGCGCCGTCCACGTCGCCGGTCAGCTCGCCCAGGTCGTACGTGACGCCGTCGTCATCGGCCACCACGGGTCGCTCGCTGCCCGGCGGCCCGATCCGAAGTACCCGCACCATGCCTCCCTAGATGAGATCCCTGGTCACCATGCCATATAGCCGTTCCCTCCGCGCCAGTCGGACGGCGCGGGTAAGTTTCCGTGCGTGGGCACGATCGTGAGACGAACGGTCGCGACAGGCTGGGAACGCGGGGAAGCATGACTGAGGGAGCTGAGCCAGACACCAAGGAGTTCGGGCGTGCCGTCGCACGGCTGCGCAAGTTGCGGGGTATGTCGCAGCGCGAGTTCGCGGCGGTCGTCGACCGCTCCGAGACCTGGCTGAGCCAGGTCGAGCGCGGTGTACGGCGCATCGACCGGATGACGGTGCTGCAGCGGCTCGCCAACGCGCTCGGGGTTGCGGTGTCGGAGCTCGCGCCGGACACGCCGGTGGCGGTGGCGCAGGAACCGGCCCCCGAAGCCGCCAGCCTGACGCTCGCCCTCGCGTCGCCGACCGCGGTGACCGCCGCGTTCGAGGACCGGCCGCCCGCCGATGCCGAAGCGCTCTCGCAGGGCGTCGAGGAGGCATGGCGACAGGTCGACGCGGCCGACTACGCGGCCGCGGGCAAGCGCCTCACCGAGCTCGTACCAGAGCTCGAGCACGCCGCACGCGCCGAACCGGGGCAGGAGCGGCACGCCCGCTTCGTCGACCTCTCCCGCGCGTACCAGGCGTACGCGCTCGTGCTCGCCGAACTCGGCGAGTTCACCGGCTCCTGGATCGCCGCGGAGCGGGCGATCACCGCCGCCGAGCGCTCCGGCGACGAGTTGCTGATGGCAGCGAGCGAGCTGCGTCTCGTGGCGGCGTTCCGTGTGGCGCGACAGGACGAGTACGTGCTGCGGGCGGCAGCCGGCGCGGTCGAGGCGCTGTCCGACCGCGTGGCGTCCGGCGAACCGGCCGCTGTGACGCTTGCCGGCGCGCTACGGCTGCAGATGGCCGTCGCGGCCGCGCGGCGCGACGACGCCGACACCGCGTACGACCAGGTCGAGCGGGCCGCGACGCTGGCTGCCGGCGGCACGGACAGGAACGACTACGGTGCAGCGTTCGGCCCCACCCATGTTGCCGTGTACCGGGTCGCGGTCGCTGTCGAGCTCGGAGATGCGGGCAGTGCGCTGCGCACTGCCGCCGGTGCGGACGCGTCCAGCCTGCCCATGGACGCCCAGGCGCGCCACCTCATCAACGTCGCGCGGGCGCACGCGCAGCGCCGCAACCTGGCAGGGGTCGTCGAGGCGCTCCGCCGGGCGCACGAGCTCGCGCCGCGGCAGGTCGTCGGCCACCCGCTCGTACTGCAGCTGGTGACCGACCTGCTGCACAGCGGCCACGACGACGGCCTGCGCGAGCTGGCCAGGGAGCTGCAGGTCCCTGGCCACCAGTAGGGCTACGCCGATCCCAGGACGTCGACCGCCAGTCCGGCGTACGTCGCCACGCCGGCGACCATCGCGCCCTCATCGAAGACGACGAGGTCGGAGTGGTTGCGCGGCGCGGTCTCCGGCGTGTCGTCGGGCGGACAGCCACCGAGGAACGCGATCGCGCCCGGGTATCGCTGCAGGATGAACGAGAAGTCCTCCGACGCCATGACCGGCTCGGGCATCAGCTCGCTGCGGTCCGCCCCGAGCAGCCCGGCCGCCACCCGGTGGACCCGGTCGGCGGACGCGGGGTCGTTCAGCGTAACCGGGTAGCCGGGGCGGATCTCCACCTCCGCGGTCATCCCGTGCGCCCCGGCGATCCCCTCCGCCACGCGTCGGACCTGCTCGTGCACGGCGGTGCGTACGGTCTCGTCGAAGGTACGGATGGTTCCCTCGAACCAGGCGTCGCTCGGGATCACGTTCGTGGTCGTCCCGGCCGAGATGTGCGCGACCGTGAGCACGGCGGGTTGGAACGGGCTCACCCGCCTGGTCATCACGGCCTGCAACGCGGTGACGATCTCGCAGGCGACCGGGATGGGGTCGGCGGCAAGGTGCGGCATCGAGCCGTGACCACCCTGCCCGCGTACGGTGACCCGGAACTGGTCCCCGGCCGCGAGCTGCGCACCGGCCCGCACCGCGACGGTGCCCGACGGCGCGCCGGTGGAGATGTGCAGGGCGAACGCTCCGGCGACGTCGGCGAAGTCCAGGAGCCCCTCGTCCAGAGCGAGCTGCGCGCCGAAGTAGCCCTCCTCCCCGGGCTGGAAGAAGAACGCCACCCGGCCGGCGATCCGGTCCCGCCGGGCGGTGAGCAGCCGCGCCGCGCCGGCGAGCATCGCGGTGTGCGTGTCATGCCCGCACGCGTGCATGGTCTCGCCGGTCTCGGAGGCGAAGTCCAACCCCGTGTCCTCGCAGAGCGGTAGCCCGTCCATGTCGGCGCGGAGGAGGACGGTCGGTCCCGCAGATCCGCCGGAGAGGGTCGCGACGACTGCGGACGTGCTCGAGGATGTCGTGACCTCCAGGTCGAGGTCGGACAGCTCGTCGAGCACCGCACGCCTGGTGATCGGAAGGGTGAGGCCGGTCTCGGGTTGCCGGTGCAACACGCGGCGCAGCGCGACGGTCCGCTGCTGGATCTCACGGGCGGCGGCGAGCAGGTCATCGGTCATGCGCGCCATCCTGCCGCATTCGCTGTGGGCGAAGGAAAACCGGTGTCGGTGAGTTGCGGCCGTACGTAGGCTCACTGATGGAAGGGAGAGCGCGATGCGAGAGGCGGTACGCGTCCAGAACCTGGTGAAGCGCTACCCGGGTTCGAAGGTCGACGCCGTCGCGGGCATCTCGTTCGAGGTCGGGTACGGCGACGTCTTCGGCTTCCTCGGCCCGAACGGTGCGGGCAAGACCACCACGGTCGGCGTGCTCACCACCCGGGCGCTCGCCACGTCCGGCGAGGCGCACGTGGCCGGCATCGACGTCGCCCGCTCCCCGGTGCAGGCGAAGGCGGCGCTGGCCGTCGTGCCGCAGCGCATCAACATCGACAGGTCGCTCTCCATCCGCGACAACCTCATCTTCCACGCGAGATACCACGGCGTGTCGCGGCGTACGTCGAAACGCCGCGCGGACGAGCTGCTGGAGGAGTTCGGGCTCGGCGAGCGGGCCAAGGACAAGTCGGACAAGCTGTCCGGCGGTCAGGCGCAGCGGGTGATGCTGGCCAGGGCGCTGATGCACACCCCGCAGGTGCTGTTCCTCGACGAGCCGACGACCGGGCTCGACCCGGCCGCGCGGCTGTTCATCTGGGCGCGGATACGCGCGCTGCGCAACGAGGGGCTCGGCATCGTCCTCACCACCCATGACATGCGCGAGGCGGCCGAACTGAGCTCCCGGGTGGCGATCATGGACCACGGCTCGCTGCTCACGATGGACACCCCGCAGGCGCTGACCCACTCGTTGCCGGGCAGCCAGACGCTGGACCTCACCATCGCCGCTGTCGGCGACTCCGACGACGAGCTGTGCGAGCAGCTCGGCAACCTGCCGAAGGTCGAGCGGGTCGAGCGCCTCGACACGGGCGGCGGTGTACCCGCGGGAGAGCCCGGCGAACAGACGATTCGTGCGCGGATGTACGTGGACGGTGACGCCTCGGTGCTCGTGGCACCCGTCGCGCGGCTCGTAGAGGAACGGAGCGGGCGGCTCGTCGACGTGGCGCTCGGCAGCCCGAGCCTGGAGGACGTGTTCATCCACTACACCGGGCGGGAGCTTCGATGACCACCCGTACGCCGCCGCGCGTGACCGACGCCGCCGGACCGCCTGCCGCCGCTGCTACGAGCCAGCCGCCCGGCCAGGCACGTGTCTTCCTCGCCTTGCTGCGCCGCGACCTCTACGTGACCGGGCGGGAGCTGCCCACGTTCCTCGCGCAGGTCATCCTGCAGCCGCTGTTCATGCTCTTCGTGTTCGGGCGCGTACTCGGCGACCTCGGGTTCATCCAGCACGGGTACGCCAACCTGCTCTTCCCCGGCATCCTGGCGATGACCACCATCATGACCGCGCTGCAGACGATCACCTTCCCGCTCGTGATGGAGTTCGGCTGGACCAAGGAGATCGAGGACCGGCTGCTCGCACCGGTGCGCACCAGCCTGGTCGCCGTGGAGAAGGTCGTCTACTCGGCGCTGCGCGCGATGGTCGCTGCTGCGGTGATGATCCCGGTGGGCATCCTCGTGCTCGGCTCCATCCCCTGGCAGTGGGCGGGACTTCCGATGTTCGTGGCCACCATCATCCTGGCCGCTCTCGTCGGCTCGGCGATCGGCTTGACGCTCGGCACGTTCGTACCGCCGACGCGGATCCAGATCGTGTTCGCGCTCGTGCTGGTGCCGATCATGTTCACCGGCTCGGCGCAGTACCCGTGGGCGCAGCTGGACGGCCTGCGCTGGTTCCAGGTCGTCACCGCCTTCAACCCCCTCACGTACGCGAGCGAAGGGGTGCGGTCGGCACTGCTGCCCAGCGTGGACCACATCCCGCAGTGGATCTGCCTGCTGGTCCTGCTGGGCAGCGTCTGCTTGTTCACCTGGATCGGGTCGATCGGGTTCCGCCGCCGCGCCATCGACTGACTCGTCATAGGGTCGCCTCGGCAACCTACGGGGGAGGCGCGATGTCGGAAGGCCCTGCGTCCACGTCCGCGGCGGCGCGTGACCTGCAGCGCCGGGTCACGCGCAAGGTCGGCGCGCGGCTGTTGCCGTTCGTCGGGCTCCTGTACTTCGTGAACTACCTCGACCGGACGAACATCGGCTTCGCCAAGCTGCGGATGAGCGATGACCTCGGCCTGACCGAGACGGCGTTCGGGCTCGCTTCCGGGCTTTTCTTCATCGGCTACCTGCTGCTCGAGGTGCCGAGCAACCTCGTGCTGCACCGCGTCGGTGCCCGCCGGTGGCTGGCGCGCATCATGCTGACCTGGGGCATCATCGCGGCGGCGACCGCGTTCGTCCCGAACACCGGAACCCTGTATGCGCTGCGGTTCCTGCTCGGCGTCGCCGAGGCGGGTTTCTTCCCCGGTGTGATCCTGTACCTCACGTACTGGTTCCCCAAGCGCGAACGCGGGCGGGTGGTCGCCTGGTTCATGGTCGCGGTGCCGATCTCGTCCATGATCGGGTCACCCCTGTCCGGGTGGATCATCCAGGCGGGCCATGGGCTGTTCGGACTCGACGGGTGGCGGTTGATGTTCCTCGTGGAGGGCATCCCGTCGATCATCCTCGCGTTCGTCACCTGGTTCTACCTGACCGACCGGCCGTCCGCCGCCGGCTGGCTCACCGGCGAGGAGCGCGACTTCCTCGACGCCGAGATGCGCAAGGAACAGCGGGAAACCGCCGCGCAGTACCACTACCCGCTGCGCCGCGCCCTCACCAACCCGCGTGTGATCGGGCTCGCCTTCGTGTACTTCGGCGTGGTGTACGGGCTGTACGCGCTGAGTTTCTTCCTCCCCACGATCGTCAGCGGGTTCCAGGAACAGTTCGGGGTGAAATACTCGCTCTTCCAGGTCGGGCTCATCACGGCGATCCCGTTCGCTCTCGGCGCGATCGCGATGGTGCTGTGGGGCCTGCACGCCGACCGTACGCGCGAACGGGTCTGGCACGTCGCTCTGCCCGCCTTCGTCGGCGGCATCGCCATCCCGATCGCGCTGTACCTGGACAGCCCCTTCCTTGCCATGGTCGCCGTGTCGGTGTGCGCGATCGGGATCTTCGCCGCGCTGCCGACGTTCTGGTCGCTGCCGACCGCGTTCCTCACCGGCTCAGCCGCGGCGGGCGGCATCGCGCTGGTGAACTCGGTCGGCAACGCGGCCGGTTTCGCCGCCCCGTACGTCACCGGGTTCCTGGCCGACCAGACCGGCTCGGCCAAGGTCGGGCTGTGGGTTGTCGGCGCGACCATGGTCGGCGCGGGCATCATCACCCTGGTGCTGCGCGCCGCACCGAACCATTCCAGTGATCATGAAAACTCCTCGTTGCCATAGCAGCGAATATCCTTCATGATCACTGGGCGGCAGCGGCCGGTGCGGGGTCGATCTCGGGGACTTCCTCGCCGGCGTCGATCATGCGGCGCACCAACCGGTCGCGCAGGTCCGCGGCCGTCTGTTCGTACCCTGGCTGACCGGCCAGGTTGGCCAGCTCGTACGGGTCGGCGTACAGGTCGTAGAGGTGTGTCTCCTCGTACCGCTTGGCGCCCGCATCGTCCCAGCCGTGGGCGTCCGGCGCGGCCACGGCGTACTTCCACCGCTTCGTGCGCAGCGCGCGACCGACGTGGGACTCGCTGATCTGGACGAAGACCTCCTCCGGCCAGTCGCTCGCCCCGCCATGCAGCAACGGCACCAGTGAGTGACCCTGCATCTCGTCGGGCACGGGTACGCCCGCTCCGGCGAGCAGTGTCGGCGGCAGGTCGAGCAGGCTCACCAGCCGTCCGATCCGGCCGCCGCCGTCGAACCCGGGCCCGCTGAGCGCCATCGGGATCCGGATCGACGCTTCGTGCGCTGACCGCTTGTACTCGCCGTTGCGCGTCTTGAAGTGGCAGCCGTGGTCCGCGGCGTACGCGACGATCGTCTCGTCGCGCATGCCGAGGCTCGTGAGCGCGTCGAGGAGCCGGCCCAGCGCCTCGTCCACCCGCTTCACCATTCCCCAGTAGCCGCCGAGCTGCTGGTGGGCCGTGCCGCCCAGGGCCGCCAGGTCGGGCGGCACCCAGCGCCCCTCGTAGCGTTCCCGGTAGCCGTCCGGCGCGGGGTAGTCGTCGCGGCTGTTCTGGTGGTGCGGTTCGATCAGCGATACGAAGAGGAAGAACGGCCGGTCATGGTCGGACGCGAGGTAGTCGATGGCCGCGTCCACGTACGCGTCGGCGCGGTAACCGGGTAGTCGCACCTGCCTGCCGTCGCCGTCGTACAAGCGGGCGTCGTACGCATCGGACATCAGCTCGCACACGTCCGCGGCGAGCCAGTGCTCGTACCCGCCGCGGCGCTCGGGCGGGACGGGGTCGGTGTTCGTCGCCGCGAGGTGCCACTTGCCCACGTACGCGGTGTCGTAGCCAGCGGACGTGAAATGGTGCGCGAGCGTGCGAGCGTCGGCGGGCAGTCCGATGGCGTTGCGGTAGACGCCGGTGCTCGTGGGGTAGCGGCCGGTCTGGAGAGCGGCACGCGCCGGTGCGCACACCGGCTGGCAGGTGAACGCCTCGGCGGCGAACGTGCCGTCGAGTGCGAGCCGGTCGAAGTTCGGCGTCAGGTCGAGCGGGTTGCCGTGGACTCCGGTGGCGTCGGCGCGCTCCTGGTCGGTGAAGAAGACGACGACATTCGGGCTACCTGCTCGTCCCTCGGTCACGTGAGCGGTTCCTTTCTACTTGAGGCCGGTCAGCGCGATTCCGCGGACCAGGTAGCGCTGGGTGAAGAAGAAGAGTGCCGCGGTGGGGATGAACAAGACGACCGATCCGGCCGCCGTCAGGTTCCACTGGGTGAAGTACTCCTGGTTGAACAGCGTCAGCCCGACGGGCATCGTACGCATCGCTGTCGTCGACGTCGCGATCAGCGGCCACAGAAAGTTGTTCCACTGGAACACGAAAGTGAACAGTGCGAGTACCGCGAGCGCGGGCTTGGTCTGCGGCAGGATGACGCGGGCGTAGATGCGCAGCTCCGACGCGCCGTCGACACGCGCTGCGTCGATCAGCTCATCGGGTAGCGGCTCGATGAACTGGCGCATGAGGAAGATGCCGTACGCGTCGGTGAGGAAGGGCACGACGAGGGCCTTGTAGCTGTCCAGCCAGCCGATGTTGGAGAACAGCACGTAGACGGGGATCATGCGGACGAAGAACGGGATCATCAAGGTGGCGAGCACGACGATGAAAAGCGTCCGCTTGAACGGGAACTCGAATTTCGCGAACGCGTAACCCGCCAGCGGGTCGAAGACGAGGTGCGAGACGGTGATGAGCCCCGCCATCACCACGCTGTTGATGAAGAACCTGCCGAACGGTGCCCGCTCGAACAGCGTGACGAAGTTCTCGAAATGCATCGTGGACGGCCACAGCACCGGGTTCCCGGAGAAGATGTCGGCGCTGGACTGCAGCGACAGCGAGACCATGTACGCCAGCGGTAGCACGGTCAGCGCGCAGCAGATGATGACGAAGACGTACGCCACGAGCCGGTCACCGGGGAACAGCCGGTCGGTCGCCTCACGGGCGGGGAGCGCGACATTACGTGCCATGGTTGCGCCTTCCGATGCGAAGCTGGATTACCGACAGGATCAGGATCACCACAAGGAGCAGGTACGAGAGCGCAGACGCGTAGCCGAAATCTCGGAAATGGAAAGCGGTCTGGTACACGTGATAGACGTACAGGTTGGTTGCGTTGCCGGGGCCTCCGTTCGTCACGATGAAGGGCAGCGTGAATTCCTGTAGCGAGGCGATCACACCGATCACCGAGACGAACAGCGTCGTCGGTGCGAGTAGCGGGAGGGTCACCTTCCTGAACCGCTGCCACGGACCCGCCCCGTCCACCCGCGCGGCCTCGTAGTACACCTCCGGGATCCCCTGCATGCCCGCGAGGAACAGCAGGGTGGTGTACCCGACCTGCTGCCAGATGGCGATGCCCGTGATCGTCGCGAGCGGGTGCGTGTTGAGCAGGTTCTGTCCCGGTAGTCCGACCACATGGAGCAGACTGTTGAGGACGCCCACCTGCGGATCGAGGATGTTGCGCCAGAGCAGGCCGATGATCGCCATCGACGTCAGGTACGGAATCAGCAGGATACCGCGGAAGATTACCCGGCCGCGCAGCTTCTGGTTGAGAATGGCGGCGAGTGCTATGCCCATGGCGATGCTGACGATGAGTACCCCGGCGGCGTACTCGAGCGTGACGATGAACGAGTGGCGTGCCTCCGGGTCGCTGAAGCTGCCCGTGTAGTTGCCGAGGCCGACGTACTCATTGGCCTGTGCTCCGGTATACAGGCTGGTGATGAGCTCGTTGCCCAGCGGGTAGAAGAACATCACGACGAAGAAGGCGATCCCCGGCAGCAGGAAAAGGTAGGCCGTACGAGCCCGGTGCCGCGCGAGTGGGTCGCGTCGGCGTGGCGGAGTGCGTGCCCGCCGATCCTCGATCGTCTGCGTGGACGCCATGCCGCTAGCTCAACGCCTGCTTCGACGCTTGCAGAAACGTGGGCATGGCCTTGGCCGGATCGGTGCCCTTGAGCACGACCGACTGGTAGAAGGTCTTGTACGCGTCGCCGACCTGCGGCGTCTTTCCCGTCTTTGCCAGCGGTCGCCACCAGTCGACCGCGTACTCCAGGGCCTCGGCCATCGTACGCATGATCGGGTCGGACTTGACCTCCTTTTGCTCAGCCCAGGACTTGCGTGGCATGGTCTGCCCCGCCTCCTTGGTCACCTTCAGCTCGACCTCGAGGCTCGTCATGCGCTTGATCAGGTCCCAGGCGAGGTCGGCGTTCTTGGCCTCCTTCGGGATCATCACACCGCTGCCCGCGAAGTGCGTGCTGCGCACCTTGTGCTTCAGCGGTAGGGCCAGGCCCAGGTCCAGGTCGGGGCTGCCCTGGCGGATCGGCCCGATGTCCCACGGGCCGGTGAGGATCATCGCGACCCGCTTGGCCGACAGCAGTTTCTGCGGACGGGAGTAGTCGGAGCTCGGCGTGGGGACCGGCGACACCTTGTACTTGTGCACCAGGTCCTTCTGGAACTGCGTCGCCTCTATTGCTGCGTCGTTGGGAGCGAGCACCGTCTTCGAGGACGGGTCGTAGGAAGTCACGCCGTTCTGCAGGAGCCAGGGGTAGCTGTAGGTGTAGTCCTGGTTGAGCGCGAGCCCGTACTTGCCCTTCCCTGTCAGCTCCTTCGCCGCGTCGAGCATCTCGTCCCAGGTCTCCGGGAACTTCGAGATGCCCGCGTCGTCGAGCATGCTCTTGTTGTAGTAGAGCTGGACGCAGGTCAGGTGCAGCTGAACGCCGTAGATCTTGTCCTGGTACTTCCACGTCTCCACGGCCTGGCTGTTCCAGTCGTCGGGGTAGCCGATCTTCTTGCCGTCCTTGGCGATGTACTTCTCGAGCGCGAGAACGTCACCGGTCTTTGTCAGCGACATGAGGGTGTCGCCGCCCGGGTACTCGACGAGGTCGGGCACGTTGCCCGAGGCCAGATCAGCCTGCAGCTTGGTCGTCAGGTCCTCCCACTGGAACTTCTGCCAGTTCACCGTGACGTCGTGATCCTTCTCGAACTTTGTGATGACGTCCTTGTAGGCGTCGTAGACGTGCCCGGCGTTCCAGTAGATCGTGAACGTGCCCGCGCCGCCTCCTGCGCCCTGCTGCTTGGGGGCGCGTGAACATGCGGCGAGCGCAGGTCCCGCGAGGCCCGCTGTGGCGGCGGCGCCGAGGAATCGGCGGCGGGACACCTGGCGGGTGGGTTCGCTTGTCGCCATGTCATCTGCTCCTTCGGTAATGGGGGCTAGGTGGAGTTCCGGACGATCAGCTCCCAGGGCTCCACCCGTTCCCTGCCGGGCCGGCCTGGTGTGTCGATCCGCTGGTAGAGAAGCTCGATGCTCGCGGTGAAGTCGAGGACGGGCATACCCGCGCTCGTGACGCCCGGGTGTATCACCTCGCCCTCGCCCGTATTGCCGACGCTCGCGACCGCGACGTCGCCGGGAACCGAGAGGCCGAGGTCGCGTGCCGCCCAGATCGCGTTGATGGCCGCCCGGTCGGTCGCGCAGAACAGCGCGGTCGGCCGTTCCCGGCGGCTGAACAGCTCGGTGGCGGCGGCGTAGGCCGTCGCGCGGGAGTCGGCCCCCGCGACGACGAGCGAGCCGTCGAGCGGCAGTCCGTGGCTCGCCAGGACGTCTGAGTAGCTCGCGTACCGCAGCGAAGTGGCAGGGTCGTCCAGTTCGTGCTGCTGCGCGAGGTGGGCGATGCGCCGGTGCCCCCGATCGACGAGGTGCTCCACCACGGCGCGGCACCCGGCGGCGAACCGCTGGCGTACGACGTCGAACCCATCGGGGGCGACCTCATCGTGGAACACCACGAGCGCGAGGCCGCGCCGGGCCAGCGCCTGCAGCTCCTCGGCCGGCAGACCGGCCTCCGGCATGACGATCGCGCCGTCGACGTAGTGCTCGCGAAGGACGCGCAGGGCCGGGCCCGTACGGTCGGCAGGCCCAAGCGGCAGCGTCACCACCGAGTACCCCCGGCGTTCCGCCGCGTCGTGGAGCTGCTCGGTGAGCCGGTCCACCCAGGGGCTGCTGGGTGGCTGGTACACCACGCAGACCAGCTCGGTGCGCATCCGCCGCAGGCTGCGGGCCGAGTGGTTGCGCTGGTAGCCCAGCTCCTCCACGGCGTCGAAGACCCGTTGCCTGGTCTCGGCCGTGACCGGATTGCGCCGGTCGCGGCGGCCGCTCAGCACGTACGACACCGTCGCGGTCGACACGCCCGCGCGCTGGGCGACGTCGGCTTGCGTCGGGACTCTGAGCGGCATGGGTATACGATTACCCAGTCACCCGTCCCCGGTCAATGACCTGAACCAACTGTGTTCCCCGTCGCCCTTCCGCGTTCCGCTCCTCGCGGCGGTCCGTACGTGGCCACGGTGCCGCCGTGGGCCGCTGCGATGCTCGCGCGGAAGGCCTCCTGGATACTTTAGTTGCCGGGCGTGTCGTCAGCGTCGTTGCTGCTGCCGGAACGTCCGCGGTGCGACCCCGACGCGCCGGGTGAACAGGCGCGCGAAGTACGCGGGGTCGTCGTAGCCGACCCGTGCCGCGATGGCACCGACGGTGAGCTCCGACTCGGCGAGCAGTGTCTTGGCCCGGCTGAGCCGGACCCGGATGAGGTACTCGTTCGGCAGGCACCCGGCGCCGCGGCGTACGACCTCGCGTAGCCGCGCCGCGGACACGCCCAGGCGGGCGGCGTGCGCCACGACCGACATTGGTTGGTACGCGTCGTCGCGGAGCCCGGCGAGCACGGCCTCGTCCGTGACGTCGCCGGTAGGGGACTCACGCGCGCGGTGCGCCGCGACGACGAGCTGGTGCGTCAGCGCGGCGGCCTCGACGTCGATGTCGGGCGGGTCCTGGCGGCACGCATCGACCAGGCGCGCGAAGGCGCGGCGCACCGGTGCCGGGTCGGAAAGCCGTACGACCGGGCGACTCCGGGAGATGTGGTCCAGCCCCTCGTAGGCACGCGCGGCGGCGCCCTCGAACAGCACCCACGACTCGGTCCAACCCGCGGCGTCCGGGCCGTAGGCGTGGGACACCCCTGGCACGAGCCAGAACAGGGCGGGCGCGACGAGCTCCCTGCTCGTCGGTGCCTCACCCCATTCCAGTCGCCCGCGGCCTGCGGTGAGGAGTACGGCGGCGTAGCAATCGAGCACGCGGCGGCGGCAGGCGGGTACCGCGCCGGACTGTTCGCCCGTGCCGAGGCAGACCAGGCCGAGGCGGCGGTGCTCCGGCGCGGGGGTGAGGTACCGGGCCCAGCGCGCCACGTCACACCTCCGCTCCGACCACAGCATCCAGACAAAAGTCCAAGAACGCACCGGCTTTGTCCATGGTGCGCCGGCCCCCTCCGCAGCATCGTGGTGGCATGCTCACGTCCAACGGATACGTACTCGACGAGTCCCGGGCGCGGTTCGGCGAGCTGGACCCGGTGCCTGCAAGCGAGCGCGGGGACCGGGAGGCGCTGTGGGGCAGGCTCGTCCGCGACGGCTACCTGTTCCTGCGCGGCGCCCTGGATCCGGATGCCGTGCGCCGGTTTCGCCGTTACTACTTCGAGCAGCTGGCCCCGAGCGGGGTGCTCCGAACGGGCACCGACCCGGAGGCGGGCATCGCCGGAGACGGCACGGTCGACAGCGCGATGCTGCGGCACACCCTGTTTCGCGAGATCGTGCCGGGCCGGACGTACGAGCGGTTCTGCACCCAGCCGTCGATTCGGGACTGGTACGGGTGGCTCCTCGGCGGCGACACGTTCCTGCACCGCCGCAGGATCATCCGTTGCAACCGGCCCGGCGAGTCGGGTATCGGCACGGCGACCCAGGCGCACTACGACCTTGTCTACATCCGGGAGGGCACCGACCGCGTCCTGTCGTCCTGGATCCCGCTGGGCGACTGCCCCATGGAGCGGGGCGGGCTCGTCTACCTCGAGGCCAGCCACCACCGGGTGCTGCGCGAGGAACGGCTGGGGCTGCTGCCCCGGCCGGCGGCGTCGATCACCGCAAACCTGCCGGCGCTGGCCGACCAGTACGACTCCCGCTGGCTGACCGCGGACTACGCAGCAGGGGACATGGTCGTGCACTCCGCGTACACCGTTCACGCCGCGCTGGACAACGTCGACCGCGGCGGCGTCATGCGGCTGTCGACCGACATCCGCTACCAGTGCGCGCACCAGCCGATCGACTGGCGGTGGGCGGGCGACTGGCACGACCGCGACGGCCTGTAGGGCCTACGGGATGCTGCTCCGGCGTCAAGATCCGTTCCGCATGGCCGTAGCGCGTAGAAACCTGCGCATCGCGGCCGAGGGAAACGGACGCTTGACTGACTTGCGGAACGGTTACATACCGTGATCATTTCGGATGTGGCCGCGTGCCGGTGTGCACGCTGCGCGCCTCGAGTACGAACAGGTCGTCCCTGTTGCCGAGCCAGCACTCGTCGCCCGGGTCGAGCAGCCGGTCCCACGCGGCCAGGTCTTCGGCGTCGAGCAGCTCGGCGTCGAGCAGCGACTCGAAGCGGTGCGCGAGCTTCGCTAGCACGTGCTCCTGGTCCTCGGTAGCGAGCGGTGCCGGACGCTCGAACAGCGTGGTCCGTGTCGAGACGTCGACCAGGCCGGCGCGCCGAAGCGCGTTGCCCCAGCCGTAGGGCATCCGCCGCACACCATCGAGTCCCCCGCGCATGCCGGCGAACCAGTGCTCCTGTGCCGCGATCAACCGACCCTCCAGACCGGGCGAACCGACGCCCAGGTCCCAGGGCAGGTTGCTGGAGGAGAGTCCGCCCTCCGCGAGCGTGAGCCGGCCACCAGGGCGGAGCAGCGCGGCGAGCGCGTCGGTCGTCGCCTGCTGGTCGGGAGTGTGGTGGACGACCGCCGATGCCCACACCAGGTCCGCGTCACCGCCGGCCCGGGCCAGTGCCGCACTGTCCTCCAGTGATGCGCGGACCAGCCGTACCGACGCGAGTGGCGTCGATTCCTCGTCGAGCCGTTCCCGTACGGCGTCGAGCAGTGCCTGCTCGCCGTCGACGGCGACGACCTCACCGCCCGGCCCGAGCGCGCGGGCGAGGGCGAGCGTCATGCCACCGCCGCCGCATCCGACGTCGACGGCGCGTTCGGCTCCCGGCCGGAGCAACGCCTCGGCGAGCCCGGCGTACCACGCCTCGTCGGTGCTCGCCGCCCTCGTCAGCCGCTCGACGGCGTCCCGCCAGTCGATGTCATAAACGCCGGGTTCGCTCATGTGCTCTCCACGCGACCGCATCGCGCGACCTCGCCGGTCTGCCCGGTGTTTCGCCGTATCGCGCGATCAGCTCCTTCGCTCATCCGCGGGCCGCCTCGTCCGTCGGCGTTTCCTGCGCCACGAGCAGCGGGATGCGGCCGCCGCCGAGCACCGCCTCGACCTGGCGTTCGGACAGCTGGTGGCGCAGCGGATACTCCTCGTCCTTGGTGACATTGCGTACGGTCACCTCCGCGCTCCGGCCGAGCGTGTCGCGCAGGCCGCTCAGGGAGAGGGTGTCGCCCGCGTTAATGCGGTCGTAGTCGCCCTCCTTCGTGAACTCCAGTGCCAGGACCCCGAAGTTGGCGAGGTTCTGCCAGTGGATGCGCGCGAACGACTTCGCGAGCACCACGCGCAGCCCGAGGTAGCGGGGCGCGAGCGCGGCATGTTCGCGCGACGAGCCCTGCCCGTAGTTCTCACCGCCCACGATGATGTGGCCGCTGCTGCCCGCCACGTCGAGGGCCCGCTTCGGGTAGTCCTCGTCGACCTGGGTGAACGTCAGCTCGGCCAGCTTCGGCAGGTTGGACCGGAACGGCAGCCCGCGCGCTCCGGCCGGCGAGATCTCGTCGGTGGAGATGTTGTCGCCGACCTTCAGGAGTACGGCCGCCTCGATCTCGTCCGGCAGGGGGTCGAAGTCGGGGATCGCGGAGATGTTCGGGCCGCGTACGAGCTCCTCCTGCGCCGACTCCTCCGGTGAGGGCGGCGGCTCCAGCATCGAGGTGTTCACAGAGGCCCGCTCGGGCAGCCCGAGGTCGGGGTAGCTCATGCCCAGCTTCTCCGCGAGATCCCTGGGGTCGGTGATGACGCCGGTGAGGCCGGAAGCGGCGGCGGTCTCCGGCGAGCACAGCCACACCGAGTCCTCCTTGGTGCCGGACCTGCCGGGGAAGTTGCGCGGGAACGTGCGCAGCGAGTTGCGCCCGGCCGCGGGCGCCTGACCGACCCCGATGCAGCCGAGGCAGCCCGTCTGGTGGATGCGGGCACCGGCAGCGATGAGGTCGAACGTCGCACCCATCCTCGTGAGGTCCTCGAGGATCTCCCGTGACGAGGGGTTGACGTCGAAGCTGACCGCATCGTTCGTCTGCCGCCCCTTCAGCATCGCGGCGGTGATGGCGAAGTCGCGCAGGCCCGGGTTGGCCGACGAGCCGACGACGACCTGGCTGACCTCCTCGCCGGCCACCTCGCGTACCGGCACGACGTTGCCGGGCGAGGACGGCTTGGCGATGAGCGGTTCGAGGGTGGCCAGGTCGATCTCGTCGGTGCGGTCGTACGTCGCGTCGTCGTCGGCCAGCAGCTCGGTGAAGTCATCCGCGCGGTCCTCGCCCTCGAGGAACGTGCGTACGGCGTCGTCGGCCGGGAACACCGTCGTCGTCGCGCCGAGCTCCGCGCCCATGTTGGCGATGACGTGCCGGTCCATCGCGCTGAGCGTCGCGAGGCCGGGACCGTGGTACTCGATGATCCGGTTGACCCCGCCCTTCACGCCGTGCCGGCGCAGCATCTCCAAGATCACGTCCTTGGCCGAGGTCCACGGCGGCAGCTCGCCGGTGAGGCGGACGCCCCAGATCTCGGGCATCCGTACGTAGAGCGGCTGGCCGGTCATCACCAGGGCGACCTCGAGCCCGCCGACGCCCATCGCGAGCATGCCGAGCGAGCCCGCGGCCACCGTGTGCGAGTCCGAGCCGACCATGGACTTGCCCGGCTTGCCGAACCGCTGCATGTGCGTCGGGTGCGAGACCCCGTTTCCGGCCTTGGAGAACCACAGCCCGTACTTGCGGCACCCGGACCGGAGGAAGATGTGGTCCTCGGCGTTGCGCTCGTCGGCCTGTAGCAGGTTGTGGTCGACGTACTGCACGCTCACCTCGGTGCGTACGCGATCGAGCCGGAGTGCCTCCAGCTCCTGCATGACCAGGGTGCCGGTGGCGTCTTGGGTGAGCGTCTGGTCGATGCGCAGCCCGACCTCCTCGCCGGGCGTCATGTCGCCACTGACCAGGTGCGACGCGATGAGCTTCTGCGCGACGTTCTGCCCCATGTGCCTACCTCCTCGGCGCTACCGTTCCCTGCCGGCCCACCTTCCAACCTACGCCCGGGGGTGGGGACCGCAAGATCGAAGAAGCGCGCTGTCGGCGGGTGGGCTTACTGTAAACAAAACGGGCGAGTTGGAGGAGTGGGCGATGAGTGAGGCATTGTTGCTCGCGGGCACCCGCAAGGGTCTGGTGCTCGCCCGCAGCGCTGAGGGACGTACGAGGTGGGACGTCGAGCCGCTGCGGTTCACGATGAACGCGGTGTACGCGGTCGCCGTCGACTCCCGGCGCGACCCGCCACGGCTGTTCGCCGCGGCCGACAGCGAGCACTGGGGGCCGTCGGTGTTCCACTCCGACGACCTCGGAGCCACCTGGACCGAACCGGCCGCCGCACCGGTCCGGTTCCCCGAGCGCACCGGCACCGCGCTGGCCCGGGTGTGGCAGGTGCAGCCCGCGACGGAGAGCGAGCCCGACGCCGTGTATGCGGGTACGGAGCCCAGCGCGCTGTTCCGCTCCACCGACGGCGGCATCACCTTCGAGCTGGTCGACGGCCTGTGGGACCACCCGCACCGGCCACACTGGTTCCCCGGTTACGGCGGCCAGGCCGTGCACAGCATCGTCGCGCACCCGCGCGATCCCCAGCACGTGACGGTCGCGATGTCGACCGGCGGTGTCTACCGCACCGCCGACGAGGGCAAGTCCTGGGATCCGGCGAACAAAGGCATCTCGGCGTACTTCCTGCCCGATCCCCAGCCCGAGTACGGCCAATGCGTGCACAAGATCGCGGCACACCCGACCCGCCCCGAGGTCCTGTTCGCCCAGAACCATCACGGCGTGTACCGCAGCGGTGACGGGGGCGACTCCTGGCAGCCGATCGAGTTCGGGCTGCCGAGCAACTTCGGCTTCCCGATCGTCGTGCACCCGCACAAGCCGGAGACGGTGTACGTGTTCCCGCTGAGCGCCGACGCCGAGCGCATGCCACCGGACCGGGCGTGCCGGGTCTACCGTTCCGACGATGCGGGGGCCAGCTGGCGGCCGCTCACCGCGGGCCTGCAGCAGCAGGGCTTCCACGCGAGCGTCCTGCGCGACGCGATGTGCGTCGACACCGCGGACCCGGCCGGGGTGTACTTCGGCACCCGAAACGGCGAGGTGCACGCGAGCAACGACGAGGGCGAGCACTGGCAGCCGGTCGCGCGGAACCTGCCCGACGTCCTGTCCCTGCGCGCGTTCGTGGTGTGACACCGTGCACGTGACGGTGGTCGTACCCGGCGCGCTGCGCCGGTTCGCCGACGGACGGTCGCGGATGGAGGTCGAGCTGCCCGGCGACGCGACGCTGGGCGAGCTTCTCGCCCGGTTGGCCGACGAGTGTCCCGCCCTGCACCGGCGGATCCAGGACGAGACCGGTGCCCTGCGGCGGCATGTGAACGTCTTCGTCGGGGAGACCAACGTACGCGACGCGCGGCTGCTCGACACCGGCATACCGGCGGGCGCCGATGTGGTGGTGCTGCCGGCCGTCTCCGGCGGCTAGCGACGCGCTAGGTTTCGTCACGGGCTCCCGGCGACGAACCTGGGGCTCGTGCCGATAGCAGCCGCCGCGGAGAGGTCGACCGATGCCCACGTCCCCAACCGAGCAGCCCGTCGTGATCGTCATGGGCGTGTCCGGCAGCGGCAAGACGACGGTGGGCGAGGCCCTGGCGGCACGGACCGACTGGGCGTTCATCGAAGGCGACAGCCTGCACCCGCCCGCGAACGTGGAGAAGATGCGCTCGGGGTACCCGCTCGACGATGACGACAGGTGGCCGTGGCTGCGACGTATCGGCGCCTGGGTCGACGACAGCGGCCCGGGCGGCGCGGTCATCACGTGCTCGGCGTTGAAGCGGAAGTACCGCGACCTGCTGAGCGCCGCCCGCCCCCGGATGTTCTTCCTGCATCTGTCCGGTACGCAGGAGCGGATCGCCGAGCGGGTCGCCCATCGCAAGCACGAGTACATGCCGGCGTCGCTGCTGGCGAGCCAGTTCGCCGACCTCGAGCCACTGCAGCCGGACGAGCACGGCCTGACCGTCGACGCGACCCGCCCGGCCGAAGCGATCATCGAGGAGGTGCTGCCACGCCTCGGCGTCCCGACCTGACGCCGGTCACCGCCCGGTGCGCAGTGATCATGAAGGTTGTTCCGTGCTCTTGCACGGGCAAATCTTCATGATCACGCGAGGGCGAGGGCGAGGTCAGTCCTCCTCGTGGTGGCGCTCCGGCTCCGGGATCACGAGGTGCAGCAGGAAGCTCACCACGCTCACCACGATCGAGCCGAACACCGCCCACCAGAAGCCGTCGACGTGGAAGCCGAACCCGAGTTGGCCGGTGAGCCAGGCTGTGAGCAGTAGCAACAGGCCGTTCACCACGAAGGTGATGAGCCCGAGGGTCAGCACGTACACCGCGCAGCCGAGCGTCTTGATGATCGGCTTGAGCACGGCATTCACGATGCCGAATATGATCGCGACCACGATCAGGGTCACAGCCTGCCTGGCGAAGTCGCCCCCGCCGATACCGATACCGGGCAGCAGGCATGCGACCCACAGTGCGAGGGCCGTGATGACGACCTTCAGCAAGATCCGCATCGGTCAATTGTCCCACTCGGGCCGGTGTCACGGCGCTGTACGCAGCGCGCGACGCGCGGCGTCGCCGGCCTGCCTGCCGTACCCACTGCCGAACAGGACGGCGTGCACCAGCAGCGGGAACAGCTGGTGCAGCGGTACGCGCTCCCGCCAGCCGTCGGCGAGCGGGCGCCCGAGGTCGCTCGCGGCGTCGGTGTACGCGTCGGCCACGACGTCCAGGTGGGGCGCGCCGAACAGCGCGAGCATCGCCAGGTCGGTCTCACGGTGCCCGCCGTGGGCGGCGGGGTCGATGAGCCAGCACGGCCCCTCCGCCGACCAGTGCAGGTTGCCGCTCCACAGGTCGCCATGGATACGGGCGGGCGGCTCGTTCGGTCCCGCGAGGTCCGCGCAGCGCTCGGCGGCCCGCTCGATGGCCTGCCGGTCGCCGGCGGCGACGGACCCGCGGTCCACCGCGAGCCGGAGGAACGGCGTGATGCGGCGCTCGGTGTAGAACGTCGGCCAGTCGTTCGCGGGCGTGTTGTCCATCGGCAGCGAGCCGATGTACCCGGGATGGTCGGCGCCGAACGTCTCGGCGCCGGACGCGTGCAGCGCCGCCAGCGCCCGGCCGAGTTCCACCGCGGTGTCTCGGGTCGGCCGACCCGGCTCGACCCATTCCAGCGCGATCGCGTCGTCTCGGACGGTGAGAACCTCCGGTACGGGGATCGCGTGCGCTTCGGCCAGCCAGCGCAGCCCGGCCGCCTCGGCATGGAAGATACCGGCAGGCGGATCAGGCATGGTCTTGGTGAACACGACGCGGCCGTCGTCGAGCGTCACCCGCGCCCCGTTGCCGATGCACCCACCGCCGACGGCTCGCACCTCGCGCACGGGCTGGTCGAGCAGGCGGGCGGCGAGGTCGCTATCCAACGGCGATCTCGGCCCGCACGGCCGCAAGCAGTCCGGGGCAAGCTGCCTCGATCAGCTCGAAGCAGTACTCGAACTCCGACTCCGGTCCGCCGTACGGGTCCGGCACGTCGAGATCGGACCCCGCAGCGGGGTCGAACTCGCGCAGCAGCCGCAGTCTGTCCGCGTTCTTGCCTGCGGGGGTGCGCAACGCCCGAATGTGACTGCCGTCCATGCCCACGATCAGCCCGGGCCGGTCGAACCAGGCGCGCTCGAACACTCGCGCCGCGTGCGCATTGCCGTCGTACCCGTGCCGCGCGAGCGTCGCGAGCGCGTTCGGCTGCGCGGGCTCGCCGATGTGCCAGGACCCGGTACCGGCGCTCTCCACTGCGACCGTCGAGCTGAGGTCGGCATCGCGCACGTGGGCGCGGAACACGGCCTCGGCCATCGGGGACCGGCAGATGTTGCCGGTACACACGAAGCAGACCGTGTAGGGCTCGCGGGACATTACCGCTTGCCGGTGACCTGGTCGAGCAGCAACTGGTGCACGCGGGCCTCGCCGCTGAGTTCCGGATGGAACGAGACCGCGAGTACGTGGCCCTGGCGCACCGCGACGGGGTGGCCGTCGACGTCGGCGAGCACCTCGACGCCATCACCGTGCGCGGCCACCCACGGGGCCCGGATGAAGACCGCCCGAACGGGCCCGCCGTCGATTCCCGCGAACGCCAGGTCGGTCTCGAACGACCGCACCTGGCGGCCGAACGCGTTGCGTTCCGCATCGATGTCGAGCACGCCGAGGTGCCCGCGGTCGAGCACGATCAGCCCGGCGCAGGTGCCGAGCACGGGGTGATCCGTGGCGAACTTCCGTAACGGGTCGCCGAGCCCCTCACGTTCCATGCCGAGCGCCATCGTCGTGGACTCTCCGCCAGGGATGACGAGCGCGTCCAGGTCGGCGAGGTCGGCCGGGACGCGCACCTCGTGGGGGACGGCGCCGAGCGAACGCAGCATTGCCGCGTGCGCGGCGAAGTCTCCCTGCAGCGCGAGTACGCCGACGCGGATGCCGGTCACCAGCCGCGCTGCGCCAGGAGCTGTTCCTCGCCGAGCGAGGACGTCTCCAGGCTGGACATCGCGACACCCAGGCCGCGGGAGGCCGCCGTCACGCGCGCCGGGTCGGCGTAGTGGGTGGTCGCCTCGACGATCGCCCGCGCCCGGCGTTCGGGGTCCTCGGACTTGAAGATGCCGGAGCCGACGAACACACCTTCCGCGCCCAGCTGCATCATCAGCGCGGCGTCTGCCGGGGTGGCGATGCCGCCGGCGCAGAACAGCACGACCGGGAGCTTGCCAGCCTGCGCGACGGCGCGTACGAGGTCGAGCGGCGCCTGGTGCTCCTTGGCCGAGGTCGGCAGCTCCGTCTCGTCCAGCGATGCCAGGCGCTTGATCTGCCCGGTGATCATGCGCATGTGGCGCACGGCCTCGACGATGTCGCCGGTGCCCGCCTCGCCCTTCGACCTGATCATCGCCGCGCCCTCGCCGATGCGGCGTAGCGCCTCACCGAGGCTCGTCGCACCGCACACGAACGGCACCCTGAACGCCCACTTGTCGATGTGGTTGGCCTCGTCCGCGGGTGTGAGCACCTCGGACTCGTCGACGTAGTCGACCTCGAGTGCCTCGAGCACCTGCGCCTCGGCGAAGTGACCGATCCTGGCCTTCGCCATCACGGGAATGGTGACGGCTTCCTTGATCCCCTCGACCATGGCCGGGTCGGACATGCGGGCCACGCCGCCGTCGCGCCGGATGTCGGCGGGTACGCGTTCCAGCGCCATGACCGCGCAGGCGCCGGCGGCTTCGGCGATCTTGGCCTGCTCGGGTGTGACGACGTCCATGATGACGCCGCCCTTCAGCATCTCCGCCAGCCCGGCCTTGACCCGCAGTGTCGACTCGTCACGCATATCTCCAGGATATCCCGCCGCGGTGGCGTCTTTACGCTCCGGGCGAAAAGTTGGCGTCGTGCGTCCGGGCTCGTCGGACGTCAGCGGGTGACGAGGTCGCGTGGGGTGACGTCGACCGGATAGGGCAGCTGCGCGTGGAAGGTCTCGTCGCCGGTGACGGTGGCGACCTCGGCGTACGCGCCGTCGCGCAGCTCCCAGACGATGAGCGACGGTACGTCGGGGTCGACCACCCAGTAGGAGGGACAGCGAGCGGCCTCGAGCCTCGAATGCTTGACCATGAGGTCGAAGCGGCGGGTGCTCGGCGAGAGCACCTCGACCGCGAGCAACGGAGCAGTCGGCAGATCCTTCTCGGTCAGGTCGGCATACCGGGCCACCAGTATGTCCGGAATCATCACGGTGTCGTCGGCGAGCGTGACGTCGAACGGCGCCGGCAGCACTTCGAAGTCCTTGCTCGGGCGCGCCTGCTCCAGCAACAGGATCAGCCGCATGACCGCCCGCTGGTGCAGCGAGCTCATCGACGGGCTCACGATCAGGATCCCGTCGATGAGCTCGTAGCGGTGCCCGTCATCGGGCATCGCCTCGAGGTCCGCTCGGGTGAACGGCCCGCTGAACGGAAGCGTCGTCACAGCACTCATCGTGCCCCCTTTTCCGCATGCGGTCCATCGCGGCAGCGCGTAGGCTCCTCGCCGCCGTTATCCACAGCCGGAACTCGTGGCAGAGTGAGGCCGTGGACGTGACTTCAGGACCCCGTTTCCGCGACTCGCTGGCGACGCTGCCCGGCTACAAGCCGGGCAGGCAGGCGCGCGCGGCCGACGGCACCGCTTACAAGCTGTCGAGCAACGAGACGCCGCTGGGCCCGCTGCCCGGTGTGCTCGACGCGATCGCCCACGCGGCGAGCGAGGCCAACAGATACCCCGACAACGGCGCGGTCGAGCTCACGAACCGCATCGCCGACAGGTTCGGCGTGCCGGTCGAGCACGTCGCGGTCGGTTGCGGTTCGGTCGGTGTGACCGAGCAGTTGCTGCTCGCTGCCGCCGGACCCGGCGACGAGGTCGTATACGCGTGGCGGTCGTTCGAGGCGTACCCGGTGCTCGCGCAGCTCGCCGGCGCGGAGAGCGTCCGAGCGCCGCTCGCCGACGAGACACACGACCTGGACGCGCTCGCCGCGGCGGTCACCGACAGGACCCGCGCGGTGTTCGTGTGCAACCCGAACAACCCGACGGGCACGGTGGTGCACGAGGACGCGCTCACGCGCTTCCTCGACCGGATGCCGCCGGACGTGCTCGTCGTGCTCGACGAGGCCTACCGCGAGTTCGTCCGCGACGAACGCGTGCCGGACGGGCTGGATCTCTACCGGGACCGGCCGAACGTATGCGTGCTGCGTACGTTCTCCAAGGCGTACGGGCTGGCGGGCCTGCGGGTGGGCTTCGTGGTCGGGCACGAGCCGGTCGCAGCCGCGGTGCGCAAGACCATGCTGCCGTTCACCGTGTCCACGGTCGCGCAGGCGGCCGCCGTGGCGTCGCTCGACGCCGAGGACGAGCTGCTCGCCCGCGTCGCGGACGTGGTCGCCGAGCGCACCCGGGTACGCGACGCGTTGCTCTCGTACGGCTACCCGGTGCCGCCCACAGAGGGCAACTTCGTCTGGCTGCGGCTCGGCGACCGTACGTCCGACTTCGCCGCCGCGTGTGAGGCCGAGGGTGTCTCGGTGCGCCCGTTCGCCGGTGAGGGCGCTCGGATCACCGTCGCCGAGCCGGAGGCAGGCGACCGGCTTCTCAAGGTTGCGCGGGGCTTTCAGCAGTAGCGGGCTGCACGACCGGTTTTTCGGGTGCAGGCGTCGGTGACCGGCGTAGGAGCAGGAACCCTCCGCACCCGATGACCACCACGGCGAGCGTCCCGATCAGCAGCCGGTAGTCGACGACGGTGATGAGGATCGCACCGAGCCCGATCGACAGCGTCTGCGGTGCGCCGAGCACGACCTCCGTCGCGGTGCCGACCCTGCCCAGCAACCGGTTCGGTGTGCTGCGCTGGACCAGCGTGTAGAGCCCCACGAGGATCCACGGCAGCCCGGCACCCGCGACGATGATGCCCGCGGCGACCGCCGCGAGGTGGGAGAACACGCAGAGCGCATCCCCCAGCGCGAACAGCACGAGTCCGAGCGCGACGGTGGCCTGCTCGCCGAGCTTGCGTACGACACGCGCGGCGGTGAGCCCACCCGCGATCGCGCCGACACCCTGCAGGCTCAACAGGACCCCGAGGAAGGACGGCGGGCGGTGCAGGCCCTGGTCGACGACGGCGAAGAACGCGGTCTCGGTGAAGCCGACGACGAGCAGCGCTACGCCGCAGGTCAGCACTACCCGGCGTAACGGCGACGTTCCGAACAGGTGCCGAATCCCGGCTGTCATCTCGACGGCGAAATGATGCTCGGACGACTCGGGCGGGCTCTCGCGGAGCTTGAGCACGGCGAGCGTCCCGGCGCCCAGGACGAACGTGGCGATGTCCAACAGAACCACGCTGTGCCCGCCGAACGCCGCGAAGAGTCCCGCCCCTGCGAGGGGCGCGACGAGCCGCAGGCCCTCCCGCATGGTCTGGATCACGCCGTTCGCGGACGCCAGCTGCCGTTCGGCCAGCATCACCTTCAGCACGCCGTTCACTGCGGCGTCGTTCAGGATCAGCGCGATGCCGTACAGGAACGACACCGCATAGACGATCCACACGTCGCCGGGATCTTCGACAAGCAGTAGCGGCACGATGGCCGCCGCGCAGGACAGGTTGAGCGCGATGAGGAACGGCCGGCGCCTCACCTTGTCGACCACGACCCCGAAGAACGGCGCGATGATCGACGGTGCCGCGATCAGCAGGATGTTGAGACCGGCGAGCGCGTTGCTGCCGGTGAGGCTCTTCACCCAGATGCCGTTCGCCAGGAGCAGCGCGCGGTCGCCGAACATGGTGAGGGTCAGGGCGAGCAGCAGTAACCGGAAGTCCCCGCGCCGCAGCAGGTCACGCATCGCCTGGTCTTTCCTCTCGTCCTGGTGGCTCGATCGGGAAGCCGGCGGCGAAGAACCACACCGGACGCGAGCCTTCCGGGCGCTCCGCGGGGTCGCGGAGCCTGTTCAGGTAAGGACGGATCACGGCGAGCAGCTGTTGGCTCACCGCATCCAGCTCCGCTGGCGTCATGTACGTGGCCATATCGCCGACCATCGCGGCCTCCGACCACTCCGGGCCGTAGTCGTCCGCGTGGTCGAGGTAGTGATAGAGGCGCTTGATGTTCCGCTCTGCCATCACGCGCTCCAACTGGTCAGCCGCGGCGCGCGTCTCCTGCGGTGCGCTCGGGCCGGCCCGCCAGCGCCGACCCTCCATCGCCGCGCGCCACGGCCGCTGCCGCCCGGTGCCACCCTCGGCCTCCTCGACGTAGCCGTACTTGGCGAGAGTCCGGAGATGGAAGGAACAGTTCGCCGGGGTCTCGCCCAGCGCGTCCCCGCACTGCGTCGCGGTCAGCGGCCCGCGTAGCTGGAGCAGCTCCAGCAGCCGCAGCCGCAGCGGGTGTGCCAACGCCCGCATCGCGAACGGGTCGGTCAGGTCGCGGATCGGCCACTGGCCGCTGCCTTCTGGTTCTTCGCGCTCAGCCATGTCGAAAGGGTACTTTCGAGCCTCTGATGCGAGAGCAGCCGTCATGCTCCGAGCCGCGCTCGGGCAAGCGCCGCCTCGGCCACCGTCACCGGCGTCGGTACGGCCCTCAGTTGTTCCGGGTCCTCGACGAGTCTGTGCCGCCGGACGCGGCGACGGGGGATCCACCGCCGCACGCTGGTACGTCGGGGGAACCCCGCCCGAGGGAGTCTTCCTGAATAGAGCATGTCGAAAGAGTACTTTCGCAACTATCCTTTCGCAAGGGTAATTGCGAAAGGATAGTTGCGAATGTGGTTGGGTACACGCCCCGGTTACGGGAGGGTCAGCCAGCCGGTGCGCACGCGCCAGTGCCTCCCGGCGCGCAGGTGCGCCACCACCGCCCGTTCCAGCGTGCTGCTCTGCGGCAGCTGGTCGATGGGCTGGTCGGTGCGCCGGAACACGAACTCCAGCACGGACCGGTCGCCGGG
>JBOHBN010000325.1:0-37675 GCA_050698355.1 Streptosporangiales bacterium
TCGCTCACCGGCCTCGCGACGCTCGGCGCGGTCGGCGGGCACCGGCTCGAGGCGACCGCCAGCGGTCCGGGCGCCGATGCCGCCCTCGCCGCTCTGCGGCAGCAGGCGGCCGATGGCTTCGGCGACCGCGACGAGCAGGCAGCGCCCACCGCCGCCCCTGTTGAGGCAGCCGCCACCGCGATCAGCGGCCTGCCCGGCTCGCCCGGAAGCGGGTACGGGCCCGTTCGCCGGCTACGGCTGCCCGAACCACCCGAGCAGGAGCCCGCCGCAGGCTCGCCGGATGAGGAGGTCTCGCGCCTCCATGAAGCGATCGCCGCGGCCCGCGCGGAGATGGAACGGGCGCGTGACGACGCGAGTCGTACCGTCGGGAGCGACACCGCGGGCATTTTGGACGCGCAGGTGCTGCTGCTCTCCGACGCTGCCGTCCTGGACGCGGCCGTCGCCGCCGCCCGCGACGGCGCGGTCGCCGAGCAGGCGTGGCGGCAGGCCGTCACCCAGGTCGCGGACGCGTACCGGGACGTCCCTGATTCCTACCAGCGAGCCCGCGCCGACGACGTGGACGACGTCGCGCGGCGGGTGCTCGCGCACCTCGCGGGCATGACAGTGACGCCCGTGTTGACCGGCTCCGGCGTGCTGGTCGCCGAGATGCTCGGCCCGGCCGACACCGCGAGCCTCGACGAGCAGATGGTCCGCGCCATCCTCACCGCCCGCGGAGCGCCGACCGGCCACGCCGCGATCCTCGCCCGCGCGCGCGGAATCCCGGCAGTGGTCGGCGCGGGCGACGCTGTGCTCACGCTCCATGACGGCCAGCAGGTACTCGTGGACGGAGACACAGGAGCCGTGCACGTCGACCCGGACGAGGCGGTCCTGCATCAATACGAGCGCCGCCGCGCCGACCGCGAGCAGGCCGACCGCGCGGCCCGCGTGGGGGCGAACGAGCCGGCGGCTACGAGTGACGGGACCCGCGTCCTCGTCGCGGCGAACGTCGGCTCCGTGGAAGACGCGGCCGCCGCCGCGGCCGCCGGCGCCGACGGCATCGGCCTGCTGCGCACCGAGTTCCTGTTCGCGGGCCGGTCCGAACCGCCGACCGAGGACGAGCAGGCGCGTACGTACGCCGAGATCGCGAGTCTCGTGACCGGCGCGCCGGTGTGCGTGCGCACGTTCGACATCGGCGCGGACAAGCCCGCCGCGTACCTGCCGCAGGCGCCGGAGGACAACCCGTTCCTCGGCGTGCGCGGGTTGCGGCTCGGCCTCGCGCACGCCGACGTGCTCGCCACTCAGCTGCGTGCGATCCAGCGCGCGGGCGCGTCGTACCCCGTTCACGTACTGCTCCCGATGGTGACCACCGTCGACGAGCTGGACCGCGTTCACGACCTGATCGACCCTGGCGTACGCGTCGGTGCCATGGTCGAGGTGCCCGCTGCGGCGCTGCTGGCCGACGCGCTCGCATCCCGCGTCGACTTCCTCTCCATCGGCACGAACGATCTGGTGCAGTACGCGCTCGCGGCGGAGCGCGGCAACGCGGCGGTCGCCGAGCTCGCGGATCCATGCCACCCCGCCGTGCTCGGGCTCATCGGTCGCGTCGCCGATGCGGCCACCCGGGCGGGCATCGAGGTCGCGGTGTGCGGTGAGATGGCTTCCGACATCGCGGCCGTTCCGCTGCTCGTGGGGCTCGGTGTCGGCGAGCTGTCCGTGTCGCCGACGGCGGTGCCCGCGGTGAAGCAGGCCGTACGCAACACTTCTCGCGCGGCAGCCGAACAGCTCGCGGCCACGGCGCTCACTCTCACCACTGCGGCCGACGTGCGAGACCTGCTCACCTGATCCGATCGCGTTACGCTCGAGTCGATGACGACGACGATGAGTTTGCCCGCGCCGCCGACCGACGAGGCGCTCGCGCCCCTGTACGGCAGGGCGGTCGCGCGTGCGAGCAAGCCACTGCCGGTCGTCGCCCCATATACGGGAGAGGCGTTCGCCTCGCTGCCGCAGTCCACGCCGCGCAGGGACGTGGCGGAGGCGTTCGACCGGGCGCGCGCGGCGCAGGTCGACTGGGCCCGGCGGACACCACGGGAGCGGGCGCGGGTGCTGCTGAGACTGCACGACCTGGTGCTCGACAGGCAGCGCGAGGTGCTCGACCTTGTCCAGTGGGAGAACGGCAAGGCGCGCGCGCATGCGTTCGAGGAGGTCGCCGACATCGGTCTCGCCTGCCGCTACTACGGGCGTGGCGGGCCCGGATACCTCATGCCACGTCGCCGTGCCGGGTTGTTCCCGCTGCTCACCCAGGCGGTCGAGGTACGCCACCCGATCGGCGTGGCCGGGATCGTCTCGCCGTGGAACTACCCGCTCGCCCTGGGCGCCTCGGACGCGCTGCCCGCGCTGGTTGCCGGCAACGCGGTCGTACAGCGCCCCGACTCGCAGGGCGCGCTGTCCTGCTTGTGGGTGGTGGGTCTCGCGTACGAGGCGGGCCTGCCGGAGGACCTCTGGCAGGTCGTGCTCGGGCCGGGCTCGACCGTCGGCGCCGCGGTACTCGACCAGGCCGACCACGTCACGTTCACCGGTTCGACGAGCACCGGCCGCCAGGTAGCGGAACGCGCCGCGAGCCGGCTCGTCGGTTGCACGCTGGAGCTCGGCGGCAAGAACCCGTTGCTCGTGCTCGAGGATGCCGACCTCGGCCGCGCTGCGGAAGGTGCCGCACGCGCCTGCTTCTCCTCGGCGGGGCAGCTGTGCATCGGGGTGGAGCGCCTGTACGTCGCCGCCAACCGTTACGACGCGTTCCTCGACCGGTTCCTCGCGCGGGTCCAGGCGATGCGGGTCGGTGCCGCGTTCGACTTCTCGATGGACATGGGGTCGCTGACCTCAGCCGGACAGCTCGAGACGGTGACGCGGCACGTCAACGACGCCCGTGAGAAGGGCGCCGCGGTCCTTGCCGGCGCCCGTCCGCGTCCCGACCTCGGCCCGTACTTCTACGAGCCGACCGTGCTCGGCAATCTCCCGGAGAACGCGCTATGCCACTCCGAGGAGACGTTCGGGCCCGTGGTGAGCGTGTTCCCCGTCGACAGCGAGGACGAGGCGGTGCGGCGCGCCAACGAGGGCTCCTACGGGCTCAACGCGAGCGTCTGGACCACCGACATCGCGCGCGGTAGGCAGGTGGCCGCGCGTATCAAGGCCGGTTCGGTGAACGTCAACGAGGGCTACGCGGCGGCCTGGGGCTCGATGGACGTGCCCATGGGCGGCATGCGCGACTCCGGCCTCGGCCGCCGGCACGGCGCCGAGGGCGTGCTGAAGTACACCGAGACCCAGTCGATCGTCGCCCAGCGCGTGCTCGGGCTGGGCGCGCCCTGTTCGCTCACGAGCGCGCAGTGGGCTGACCTGCTGACCGCCGCGCTGCGCGTCCTGCGCAAGACCGGCCGCCGCTGAGCGAAGATGCGGTTATGAACGAACAGTACGACGTCGCGGTCATCGGCTCGGGCTTCGGCGGCAGTGTCACGGCGTTGCGGCTCGCCGAGAAGGGCTACCGCGTCGTGGTGTTCGAGTCCGGGCGGCGGTTCGCCGCGCACGAGCTGCCGCGCACCTCGTGGGACGTCCGGCGGTTCCTGTGGGCGCCGCGCCTCGGCTGTTACGGCATCCAGCGCATCAGCGTGCTGCGCAACGTCGTCGTGCTGGCGGGGGCGGGCGTCGGCGGCGGGTCCCTGGTGTACGCGAACACGTTGTACGAGCCGGGGGAAGCGTTCTTCGCCGACCCGCAGTGGCGCGACATCACGTCCTGGCGCGACGAGCTCGCCCCGTACTACGACCAGGCGAAGCGGATGCTCGGCGGCACCCCGAACCCGACGCACACGCCGGCGGACGTGGCGATGCGCCGGGTCGCGGACGAGATGGGTGTCGGCCATACGTTCCGGCCGGCGCCCGTCGGCGTGTGGTTCGGCACGCCCGGCGAGACCGTGGACGACCCGTACTTCGGCGGTGCGGGCCCGCCGCGCACCGGCTGCGTCGAGTGCGGCGACTGCATGACCGGGTGCAGGTACGGCGCCAAGAACACCCTGCCGACCAACTATCTCCACCTCGCCGAGCGGCTCGGTGCCGACATCCGGCCACTGACCACGGTGCGCGCCGTACGCCCGGACGGCGACGGCGGTTATCTGGTCGACACCGCTCGTACCGGCAACCCGCGGACGGAACGTACCCGGTGGGCGGTCGACCAGGTCGTGTTCGCCGCGGGAGCGCTCGGCAGCCAGCGGCTGCTGCACCGGATGCGCGATGGGGGAACCCTGCCGCGGCTGTCGCCGGCGCTCGGGCGGCTGACCCGTACCAACTCCGAAGCGATACTCGGCGCGATGCGGTCGCGCACCGGAGACACCGACTACAGCCGTGGCGTCGCGATCACGTCCTCGTTCCACCCCGACGCGCACACGCACGTCGAACCGGTCAGGTACGGGCACGGCAGCAACCTGATGGGACTGCTCGGCACCCTGCTCGTCGACGGCGACGGGCGGGTGCCGCGGTGGGTGCGCTGGACGGGTCAGGTCGCTCGCCATCCCGGCCGGTTCCTGCGCAAGTTCGACGTGCGCCGGTGGTCGGAGCGTACGGTCATCGCCCTGGTCATGCAGACGCTGGACAACTCGCTCACCGTCCTCGGGCGACGGGGTCCGTTCGGGCGCTACCGGCTCACCTCCCGGCAGGGCCACGGCGAGCCCAACCCGACCTGGATCCCGGCCGGCCACGAGGCGGTGCGCCGGCTGGCGCGGGTGATCGGCGGGACGCCTGGCGGCACCTGGGGGGACGTGGTCAACGTGCCGATGACCGCGCACATCATCGGCGGCTGCGCCATCGGCGCGAGCGCCGACGAGGGCGTGGTCGACGCGTACCAGCGGGTGTACGGCCACCCCGGCCTGCACGTCGTCGACGGGTCGGCCGTATCGGCGAACCTCGGGGTCAACCCGTCGCTCACCATCACCGCCCAGGCTGAGCGCGCGATGGCGCTGTGGCCCAACAGGGGCGAGCCCGACCCGCGCCCGCCGCTGGGCTCGCCGTACGAGCGGGTCGCGCCCGTACCACCGCGCCGCCCGGCCGTACCGGACTCCGCGCCCGGTGCGCTCCGGCTACCGAGCTGACGGACCCGCCGCGACGGGGGATCCCCGGCGGTGTGCAGATCCCGCCGGGGATCCCCCGTCACGCTCAGGCGGCGGCCGGCTCCGCGACCTCGGCCGACTCCGCCGGTTCGAGCGCGAGCCGCAGCACCTCGCGTACGTCACTCACCGAGTGCACGGTGAGCTGGTCGCGTACCTCCTGCGGGATATCGTCCAGGTCGGGCTCGTTGCGCTCCGGGATGAGGACGGTCGTGATGCCGGCCCGGTGCGCCGCGAGCAGCTTCTGCTTGATGCCGCCCACCGGCAGCACGCGACCGGTCAGCGACACCTCGCCGGTCATCCCGACGTCGGCCCGGCTCGGCCGGCCGGACAGGAGCGACGCCAACGCCGTCGTCATCGTGACGCCCGCGCTCGGGCCGTCCTTCGGGATGGCGCCGGCCGGTACGTGCACGTGCACGCCGCGCTCCGCAAGGTCCGAAACCGGCAGCTCCAGCTCCGCGCCGCGCGAGCGCAGGTAGGAGAGCGCGATCTGCGCGGACTCCTTCATCACGTCGCCGAGCTGTCCGGTGAGCGTGAGCCCGTCGGCACCCGTCTCCGGGTCGGCGAGCGACGCCTCGACGAACAGCACGTCGCCGCCGGCGCCGGTGACCGCGAGTCCCGTCGCGACGCCCGTGACGGACGTACGCTGTGCCGTCTCCGGTGTATGGTGCGGCCGGCCGAGGTACGACACCAGCGATTCGGCGTCGACCGTGATGGGCAGGCTGACGTCGCCGAGTGCCAGCTGTGCGGCGATCTTGCGCAACGCGCGCGCGATGCCGCGCTCCAGCCCGCGTACGCCGGCTTCCCGGGTGTACTCGGTCGCGAGCCGGCGCAACGCGCCGTCGGTGAAGGCGACGTCCCATTCCCCTAGGCCCGCATACTGGCGCTGCCGCGGCAGCAGGTGATCGCGGGCGATCGTGACCTTCTCGTCCTCGGTGTAGCCGTCCAAGGTCACGACCTCCATCCGGTCGAGCAGCACCGGTGGGATCTGCTCGGCCACGTTGGCGGTCGCGAGGAACACCACGTCGGACAGGTCGAGCTCGACCTCCAGGTAGTGGTCCCGGAAGGTGTGGTTCTGCGCCGGGTCGAGCACCTCCAGCAGCGCCGCGGTCGGGTCGCCGCGGTAATCCGCGCCGACCTTGTCGATCTCGTCGAGCAGGATGACCGGGTTCATCGACCCGGCCTCGCGGATCGCTCGTACGATCCGGCCGGGCAGCGCACCGACGTACGTGCGCCGGTGCCCGCGGATCTCCGCCTCGTCACGGACACCGCCGAGCGCCACCCGAACGAAGTTGCGGCCCATCGCGCGGGCCACCGATTCGCCGAGCGACGTCTTGCCGACCCCCGGCGGTCCGGCGAGCGCGAGCACCGCGCCGCTGCGGCGGCCGCCGACGACACCGAGCCCCTGCTCGTCGCGCCGGCGCCGGACCGCAAGGTACTCCACGATCCGTTCCTTCACATCGGTGAGGCCCGCGTGGTCGGCGTCCAGGATCGCCCGGGCGCCGGGGATGTCGTACACGTCCTCGGTGCGCTCGTTCCACGGCAGGTCGAGCACCGTGTCGAGCCAGGTGCGGATCCAGCCGCCCTCCGGGGACTGCTCGGACGACCGCTCGAGCTTGTCCACCTCGCGCAGCGCCGCCTCCCGCACCTTCTCGGGCAGGTCGGCGGCCTCGACGCGGGCGCGGTAGTCGTCCTGCTCCGACGCCGGGGTGCCGTCCAGCTCGGCGAGCTCCTTGCGTACGGCCTCGAGCTGCCGGCGCAGCAGGAACTCCCGCTGCTGCTTGTCGACGCCGTCCTGGACCTCCTTGCGGATGTTCTCCGCGACGTCCTGCTCGGCGATGTGCTCCTTGACCCAGGTGAGCACGAGCGAGATCCGCTCGGTGACTTCGAGGGTGTCGAGGAGCTGTTTCTTCTGCGCGCGGCTCAGGTACGAGGTGTACCCCGCCTGGTCGGCGAGCCGTCCGGGCTCCTCGATGCCCTCGACGACCTCCGCCACCTGCCAGGCGCCGCGCTGGTGGAGCGTGCCCACGAGCAGGTGCCGCAGCTCGTCGGCGAGCTGCTTGGTGTTCCCGTCGCCGGCGGGCTCGGCGACCGCGGTCGCCTCCACCCACAGCGCCGCGCCGGGACCGGAGGTACCCGCGCCAGTCGTCATCCGCGCGGTGCCGCGTACGACGGCGGCGCGGTTGCCGTTCGGGAGCCGGCCGACCTGTTCGATCGTCGCCCGCGTGCCCACGGTGCCGTACCGCCCGTCGGTGCGGGGTACGAGCAGCAGCTCGGTCGACGCGGCACGGGCCGCATCCACGGCGGCGCGGACGTCCGCCTCGGTCAGGTCGAGCGGTATCACCATGCCGGGCAGGACGACCTCGTCGTCCAACGGGAGCACCGGTAGCCGGATGGGTTCAGTCATCGTCGCAACCTCGAGACTCAGTGAAGGTGAGCTATACCCGCTCAAGGCACGTGCGGCGTGGATTGTTCCGCCGATCGCTCACGGCGAACGCGGCACTGCTTGTCTGGCGCAGCCAACGCCAGCACAGCGAGACCGATGAGTATGGCGGCCGTCGAGCAATTCGCCGTACGCTACGGCAGCGTCTTCTCCGGTACAGACCTGCCGGTGAAGATCCGTTCCGCGTGGCCGTAACGCGTAGGAAACTGCGCCTTGCGGCCGGGAGAAACGGATCTTGGTCCGGGCATCGAATCGTCCACGCACTCAGGATCGTGGCCGTGCGGCGGTTGATCTGGACCCGCATCGGGTGCCCGCCGTAGCCCTCGGTCTTCAGGCGCGAGCCGTCACCGGCGTGGCCGTCCACGAGGAGCAGACCGCCGGGACGCAGGACGCGGCGGAACTGTGCCAGCACGGTGGGTAACGCGGCATCGGGAACGTGGTGGGGCACGTACCAGCACACCAGCGCTTTCATTGACGTCTCGCGCAGCGGCGGTCGCAGCGACGCGGTCGTATGAGATGCGTGCATCGCTCAGCCAGGCGTACGGATGAGTTCCGCGGGCAAACCGTGGTCTGTACGACCGTGACACAGACCCTCAGCCTCGATACCCCCGAAGCGACCCTTGCGTACGACGTTGGCGGCCCCCTGCCTCCGGCGGCTGGACGCCCGCCCTTGATGCTGGTCGGTGCTCCGATGGACGCCGGTGGCTTCGCCCCGCTCGCGTCTCACTTCGCCGATCGCACCGTCGTGACCTACGACCCGCGCGGGCTCGGCCGCAGCGTCCGGCACGACGGCCGTACCGAGCACACGCCCGAGCAGAACGCCGAGGACATCCATCGCATCATCGGTGCACTCGGCGCCGGCCCGGTGGAGATGTTCGCCAGCAGTGGTGGAGCCGTGGGCGCTCTCGCCCTGGTGGCCGCTCATCCCGAGGACGTGACCATCCTCGTGGCGCACGAGCCCCCGCTGCTGACAACGGTCCCGGACGCCGACCGGGCCTTCGCCGCCGAGCGCGGCGTACAGGCCGCGTACCACGACAAGGGGTGGGGTCCCGGCATGGCGGCCTTCATCGCCCTGACCTCGTGGCAGGGTGAGTTCACCGACGATTTCGCAGCCCAGTCCACACCGGACCCGGCCGGCTTCGGTCTGCCGGCGGAGGACGGCGGCTCCCGCGACGACCCACTCCTGTCGGGCGTCTCCAACGCCATCACCGCCTACCGGCCGGACTTCGACGCGTTGGCCTCGGCGCCGACCCGGGTGGTGATCGCGGTCGGCGCCGAGTCGCAGGGCGTGCTCACTGGGCGTTCGTCCGACGCGACCGCTCATGCCCTCAACCAGGAAGCCACCGTCTTCCCGAGTCATCACGGGGGATTCCTCGGTGGCGAGTTCGGCCAGGCCGGTGAGCCGGAGGCGTTCGCTGCGAGGTTGCGCGAGGTCCTCGACAGCCGCTGAACGCCGTGTGCGTGCTCTAGGCTGGACAGGAGGCACGGCGCACGGAGGCATGGCATGGTCTGCCGGGTTGAGGTCGTATCGGAGGTTGCCGACTTGCTCGAGGGCACCCGCGAGAGTGATCCGCTGGCTGCTCGGCTGGTCGACGACGCCTTGAGCGCGCTTGCGAGCGAGGGCGGTGCGGTAACGTACGCTCGTCGCCGGGTATCGGCTGGTGCGCCGCGTCGTCGATGCGCTGCCGCGCCACGGCGGCCTCGTCTGCCGAAATGTAGCCGCCGAGGTCGGCCATCCCGTCTTCCATCGCCTGCATCCAGGCGCTGCGCTGCCGGCGTTGCCGCCGGTGGCGTCCGGCTGCGCCGGCCGGATCGATAGTGTCGACGACCCGCCGCACCCGGGCGCGGAACTCGCCGATCGTCTGCTGCGGCGCGCGTGCCAGCACCCTGTCCTGGACTCGCCGGGCGTGGTCGTGGTCGAGCGGCTAGGTCTCGTCGGCCAGCACGCGCGCCTGCATGTAGGTGAACCGCCCGGCCGCGAGCAGGCCGAGCGTCTCACCGAACCGCCCGGTCAGTGCCCGCGCGACGGTGAGCCGGGAATGCGCGGTCGAGCAGGAGAGCCGCAGCGCGGCGGCGACCTCCTCGCGGGTCCAGTCGTCGGCGCAGGGCTGGTAGTAGTCGACCGCGGCCAGCACCTGCTGCTTGCGCGCGGCCAGTGCCGCGTCGCAGCGCTCGTACAGCTCCAGCATCGCCAACCGCGACTCCGCGCTCACCTGCTGCGGGTCGACCGCGTCCAACGCCGCCTGCATCGCCGCGCCGGGCGGCAGAGAAATGCGCGGCGTAACTTCTCACGATGATTACCGACTTCTCACGACCTGCAGGCAATGAGAAGCAGGAAATGAGTTACATACCGTGATCATTTCCAGAACCCCCGCCGGCGCTAAGTGATGCGGGTGCTGACGGGCGTGCCGAGCTCGACGGTCCGCGAGACGGTGCACAGGCGGTCGTGTGACCGGGTGACCGACCGGGGAAGCTCCGCTCGGGCGTCGTCGCCGGCCGTCCCCTCAGGAAAGGTGATGTCGTAGTCGAGCGCGAGGTCGGTCAGGTGGTTGCCGTGCTCGTCGCGGACCTTCTCGCCGGCTGCCTCGACGCTGAACGCCTCGGGCTCGGCGCGTCTGCTCGTGATGAGGTCGACGTCGACCGCCGAGCACGCTGCGAGGGCGGTGAGCAGCAGCTCCACCGGCGTGAAATCGGCGTCCTCGCCGGTGCCGGTGCTGAGCGTGCCGCCGCGCGGGTTGGTGGCGCGGTAGCGCCCCGTGCTGATGCGCTCGACCCGCACCTCGCGCCTGCCGCTATCGCTCATGCTGCCTCCCATGCCTTCCGCAGAGCCTGCCGACCACCACCCTCGCAGGTTCTGGCAGGGTGATCCGCATGGCAGCGCGCGCGTACACCAGGGGAGCCGGAGGCGACGTTCTGATCCGGGGTGGGGTGGTGGCGGACGGTACGCCGACCGCGCCGGCGCCCGCCGACGTGCTGCTCGACGGGGAGCGGATCGCGGCGGTCGAGCCGCCGGGAACGATCGCGACGGACGGTCACGACGTGCTGGACGCGGACGGGCTCGTCGTCGCGCCCGGCTTCGTCGACGTTCACTCGCACGCCGACAACGCGCCGCTGCTCGATGAGGACGACACGACGAAGATCCTGCAGGGCGTGACCACCGAGGTGGTCGGCAACTGCGGGTTCTCCCTCGCGCCGGCAACCCCGGGTCACGAGTCCGACCTCGCCGAGCTCACCGGCCGGATCTTCCCGCCGCTGGAGTGGCGCTGGTCGACGTTCGCCGAGCTGCTCGCCCGGCTGGACGAACGCGGGTACGTCACCAACTACGTGCCGCTCGTCGGGCACGGCACCCTGCGCCTCGCTGTCATCGGGCCGGACGACCGGCTCCTGAACGCCGACGAGCGCGCCCGCATGGGCGAGCTGCTCCGCGCCGCGACCGACGCCGGCGCGTTCGGGCTGTCCACCGGGCTGATCTACTCGCCGGCGACCTTCAGCGACACCGCCGAGCTCACCGACCTCGCCTCGTACCTGCCCGAGGGCCGGTTGTACGCCACCCACATGCGCGACGAGGGCGCCGGGCTCAAGGCGAGCATCTCCGAAGCGCTGGAGATCGGGCAGCGCTCCGGCCGGGCCGTGCAGATCTCGCACCTCAAGGCCACCGGCCAGGGGAACTGGGGCGGCGTCGCCGCCGCGCTCGAGCAGATCGCCACCGCGCGGGCGGCCGGGCAGGCGATCAGCCAGGACGTGTACCCGTACACGGCATCGTCGACCATGCTCACCTCCCGGCTGCCGTCCTGGTTCGAGGATGGCGGGCACCACGCGATCCTCGGCCGGCTCGACGACGCCGACGCGCTGGCGCGGCTCCGTGCCGAGATCAGCCACAGCTGGGACCAGGTGCTCGTCGCCTCGACCGGCAGCCACGAGTTCGAGGGCGAGACCATCCCGGAGATCGCCGAACGGCTCGACGTCGAACCGTTCGACGCGTTCGTCGAGGTCCTGCGCCGTGAGCAGCTGCGGGTCTCGGCGGTGCTGTTCACCATGGACGAGGGCGACGTGGTGACCGGTCTCTCCGACGAGCACACCATGGTCGGCTCGGACGGACTTCCGCCCGGCGTCGGCGGCAAGCCGCACCCGCGCCTGTTCGGCACCTTCCCGCGCATTCTCGGCCGGTACGTGCGCGAGCGCCGGGTGCTCGACCTGGGCGTCGCGGTGCACCAGATGACCGGCCTGCCCGCCGCGACGTTCGGCCTCAGCGATCGTGGGCTCGTGCGGCCCGGGATGGTCGCCGACCTGGTCGGGTTCGACCCGCAGACGGTGACCGACGTCGGCGACTACCGCGACCCGGTGCACCCGCCGGAGGGCATCGCGTGGGTGATGCAGGCCGGCGCGCCCGCCGTACGCGACGGCCGCTTCCAGGGCACCCGCCGCGGCCGCCGCCTGGCCCCGTAGCCGGACCCGCTACTCGTCGGCGGGTGCCGCCGCCTCGGGAGCTTCGGCCGTACGGGCGGCACGCTTGGCCCTGGCATGCAGGACGTCGCCGATGAACAGGTCGTACGCGAGTACCCCCAGCACACCACCGATGAACGGGCCCACGATGGGTACCCACCAGTAGTTGCTGTACCCGCCCGAGGCGCTCGAGCCGGGTAACGCCAGGTCACCCCACCCGGCAAGCCACGCGAAGACCCGCGGCCCGAAGTCGCGCGCGGGGTTGATCGCGTAGCCGGCGTTGGCGCCGAAGGTCATGCCGATCGCGGCGACCGCGAACCCGATGAGCAGCGGCCCCAGGTTCGCCGCGACCGCGGTGTTGCGGGTGTCGATGAGCGCGACGATGAACAGCAACAGCAAGCCGGTGCCGACGATCTGGTCGATCAGCGGTCCCGCGAAGCCATCGAAGTACGGCGCCGGGAACGTGGCGAAGATGGAGAAGCTCGCGATGTTGTGCCCCGGCGGCTTGCTCGCCTGCTCGAACGCGGTGATCGCGTCGTGGTAAACGGCGTATACGAGGGCGGCGCCGACGAAGGCACCGACCACCTGCGCCACGATGTACGGGCCGACCTTGTACCACGGGAACTTGCGGCGCACCGCGAAAGCGAGCGTCACCGCCGGGTTGATGTGCGCGCCGCTGACGCCGCCGGCGACGTAGACGCCGAATGCCACCGCGAACGCCCAGCCCCAGCCGATCAGCAGCCAGTCGGCCGCGCCGAGGAAGAACGTGGTCGGACCCTCGGTACGGCCCGAGCCCGGCAGCGCCGCGACCGTCATCGCCACCGACCCGTCGCCGATCACCAAGAGCACGAACGTACCCATGAACTCCGCCAGGCACTCGCCCCACGTGCCCCCGTACCGCTTGAGGCCGGTACCTCGCGCCAACAACGGCGTGATCTCGGTAGCCATGCCCACCTCCCGGCGCCCGGATCCTGATTCTTTGTACTCCCCGTGGCAGGGGGTGATCAATGGGTGATTACAGCGGGCAACCGGCCGCGCGCGACTTTCGGTGGGCTTGCCATGGCCACGACGGTGGGGAAGAGGTACCGCCTCCTACGATCACGGGTGCTGGCGGCCTATCGCTTTCGTGTGTATCCCTCCTACGATCACGGGTACGGCTTGGAGCACGGGATGCGAGGAGGAACCCCCATGGCGGACTTCGTGGGCGCGGTCGACCAGGGAACGACGAGCACGCGGTTCATGGTGTTCGATCACGGGGGCAATGAGGTGGCCAAGCACCAGCTCGAGCACGAACAGATCCTTCCGGAGGCCGGATGGGTCGAGCACAACCCGCTGGAGATCTGGGAGCGGACGAGCGCGGTCGCCCGCACCGCACTCGCGCGGGCCAACCTCAGCGCGTCGGACCTCGCCGCGCTCGGCATCACCAATCAGCGCGAAACCACGGTCGTGTGGAACCCCAAGACGGGCCGGCCGTACTACAACGCGATCGTCTGGCAGGACACCCGCACCGACCGCATCGCCTCCGCGCTCGAGCGCGACGGCAGGGGTGACGTGATCAGGCAGAAGGCCGGCCTGCCGCCGGCCACGTACTTCTCCGGCGGCAAGATCCAGTGGATCCTGGAGAACGTCGACGGCGTACGCGAGGCCGCTGAGCGCGGCGACGCGGTGTTCGGCAACACCGACAGCTGGCTGCTGTGGAACCTCACCGGCGGCACAGAGGGTGGCGTGCACATCACCGACGTGACGAACGCCAGTCGCACGATGCTGATGGACCTGGAGACCCTCGACTGGGACGACGAGCTGCTGTCGTTCTTCGGCATCCCGCGGCAGATGCTGCCGGAGATCCGCCCGTCCTTCGAGCCGAACTACTACGGCGAGACCCTTCCCGGCGGTCCGCTCGCGGGCGCGGTGCCGCTCACCGGTGACCTGGGCGACCAGCAGGCCGCGATGGTCGGGCAGGTGTGCTTCGCGCCCGGCGAGTCGAAGAACACGTACGGCACCGGCAACTTCCTGCTACTCAACACCGGCGCCGACCTCGTCCGCTCGAAGAACGGGCTGCTCACCACGGTGTGCTACAAGTACGCCGACCAGCCCACCGTGTACGCGCTCGAGGGCTCCATCGCGGTGACCGGGTCGGCGGTGCAGTGGTTGCGCGACCAGCTCGGCATCATCGCCGGCGCCGCGGAGAGCGAGCAGCTCGCCCGCCAGGTCGACGACAACGGCGGTGTCTACTTCGTGCCGGCGTTCTCCGGGTTGTTCGCGCCGTACTGGCGATCCGACGCTCGCGGGGCGATCGTCGGCCTGTCCCGGTTCAACACCAACGCGCACCTGGCGCGCGCGACGCTCGAGTCGATCTGTTACCAGAGCCGGGATGTCGCCGACGCGATGACCAAGGACTCCGGCGTCGAGATCAGCGTGCTGAAGGTCGACGGTGGCGTCACGGCCAACGACCTGGCCATGCAGCTGCAGGCCGATATCCTCGGCGTGCCAGTGTCCAAGCCGGTGATCGCCGAGACCACGGCGTTGGGTGCCGCGTACGCGGCGGGCCTGTCCGTCGGGTTCTGGCGCGACACCGACGAACTCCGGGCGAACTGGCACGAGGGGCAGCGCTGGGAACCGAACTGGTCCGAGGACCGGCGCGCGCAAGGCCACCGTGAGTGGCTGAAGGCGGTCGAGCGCACGTACGGCTGGGTCGACGTCGGCTGAGGTCAAACAGGTTGTCAGTGTCTCGTTGAGCCATAGCTCGACGAGACACTGACAACCCGTGGAAAGGGGAGTGAGCAGGTGGATACGGGGGCGCTCTCGCCCGAGTACCGCAGCGCGTCGCTGGCGCGCATGGACGAGGAGGAGTTCGACATCGTCGTCATCGGCGGCGGCGTCGTCGGAGCGGGTGCCGCGCTCGACGCGGTGACCCGCGGCCTCACCGTTGCGCTGGTGGAGCAGCGCGACTACGCGGCCGGGACGTCCAGCCGGTCGAGCAAGCTGATCCACGGTGGCCTGCGCTACCTGGAGATGCTCGACTTCGGCCTGGTGCGCGAGGCGCTACGCGAACGCGGCCTGCTGCTCCACCGGCTGGCGCCCCACCTGGTGCGCGCGATCCCGTTCATCTACCCGCTCGAGCACCGCGCGTGGGAACGCTTCTACGTCGGCACTGGCGTGCTGATGTACGACGTGATGAGCATGTCGTCGGGCAACGGGCGCGGCATCCCCAAGCACCGGCACCTCACCAGGCGTCAGGCGCTGCGCATGGCCCCCGCGCTGCGCGACGACGCCCTCGTCGGCGCCATCCAGTACTACGACGCGCAGGTCGACGACGCGCGCTTCACGATGATGCTCGGGCGTACGGCGGCGCAGTACGGCGGCGCGCTCGCCACCAGCTGCCGCGCGACCGGATTCACCCGCGAGGGGGAGCGGGTCACCGGCGTGCGCTGCCATGACCTGGAGGGCGGCGGCGAGTTCGTCGTCCGCGCCAGGCAGGTTGTCAACGCGACCGGCGTGTGGACCGACGACGTGCAGGAGCTCGTTGGCCGGGGACGGTTCCACGTCCAGGCCAGCAAGGGCATCCACCTGGTCGTGCCGCGGGACCGGATGCACCTGGACACCGGGCTGATCCTGCGTACGGAAAAGAGCGTGTTGTTCGTCATCCCATGGGGCGCGCACTGGGTGATCGGCACCACCGACACCGAATGGAACCTCGACAAGGCCCACCCCGCGGCGAGCGCGACCGACATCGACTACCTGCTCGAGCACGTCAACGCGGTACTGCGCTCGCCACTCACCCGCGCGGACGTCGAGGGCGTGTATGCGGGCCTGCGTCCTCTGCTCGCCGGCGAGAGCGAGCCGACGTCCAAGCTCTCCCGCGAGCACAGCGTCGCCCAACCGGTGCCCGGCCTCATCGTCGTCGCGGGCGGGAAGTACACGACGTACCGGGTGATGGCCAAGGATGCGGTCGACGTCGCCGCCCGCGGTCTGCCGGGCCGGGTGCCGGTCACCGGCAGCGACCGCACCCCGCTGGTCGGCGCGACCGGCTTCACCGTCCGGTGGAACGAGCGGCTGCGGCTGTCGGCCCAGCACCGGCTGCACGTAGCGAGGATCGAGCACCTGCTGCGCAGGTACGGCACGCTCATCGACGAGCTGCTCGCGCTGATCGACGAACGGCCGGAGCTCGGCGAGCCGATCGACGGTGCCGACAGCTACCTCAAGGTGGAAGCGGTGTACGCGGCGTCGCACGAGGGTGCGCTGCACGTCGAGGACATCCTCACCAGGCGAACAAGGGTGTCGATCGAGACCTGGGACCGCGGCGTGGAGGCCGCGGGCTGCGTGGCCCGACTCGTCGCGCCGATCCTCGGTTGGGACGCCGACGAGGAGGGCCGCGAGGTGGAGAACTACCGGCTGCGCGTGGAGGCGGAGCGGGCCTCGCAGGAGCAGACGAACGACCGGGCCGCGGACGCCGTACGCATCGGTGGGCCGGACGTTCGCGCGGTCGAGGAGGCCGACACCGTGGCCACGTCGACGGCGGCCAAGGCGGTCGAGGCGCCGAAACCCCGGTGATCATGAAGACTTCTCCGTGCTGGAGCACGGACGATCCTTCATGATCATTGTGCTGGGTGGCACGATTGCCCCATGATCGAGCATGCCGGCGAGGGCTTCGACACCGTTCTCGTGGTCGACTTCGGTGCCCAGTACGCCCAGCTGATCGCGCGGCGGGTACGCGAGGCGCACGTCTACAGCGAGGTCGTCTCGTCGACCGTCAGCGCCGCCGAGCTGCTCGCCAAGCGGCCGAAAGCCGTCATCCTGTCCGGCGGGCCGGCATCGGTGTATGCGGAGGGGGCGCCGCACGTCGATGCCGACCTGTTCACCTCCGGCGTCCCGACGCTGGGCATCTGCTACGGCTTCCAGGCGATGGCGCAGGCCTTGGGCGGGACTGTTGCGCGTACCGGTGACAGCGAGTTCGGTCGGGCGTCGCTCGAGGTGTCGAACGAAGGCACCCTGTTGCGCGGCACGTCCACGGGGAGCCAGGTGTGGATGTCGCACGGCGACGCGGTGACGGTCGCGCCGCCCGGGTTCGAGGTGCTGGCCGCGACCGGCGGCGCGCCGATCGCCGCGTTCGAGCACGCCGAGCAGCGACAGTACGGCGTGCAGTTCCACCCCGAGGTGCTGCACACCCAGGACGGCCAGCAGTTGCTCCAGCGGTTCCTCTACGAGGTGGCCGGCTGCCGGCCCACCTGGACGATGGTGAACATCGTCGAGGACCAGATCGCCGCGATCCGCGCGCAGGTCGGCGACGGCCACGCGGTGTGCGGCCTCTCCGGCGGTGTCGACTCGGCGGTCGCGGCCGCTCTCGTGCAACGCGCGATCGGCGAGCGGCTGACGTGCGTGTTCGTCGACCACGGGCTGCTGCGCAAGGGCGAGGCAGAGCAGGTCGAGAAGGACTTCGTCGCCGCCTCGGGCGTACGACTCAAGGTCGTCGACGCATCCGACCGCTTTCTCTCCGCGCTGGCCGGCGTGACCGACCCGGAGCAGAAGCGGCGCGTAGTCGGGCGCGAGTTCATCGGTGTGTTCGAGGACGCCGCGCGCGAGGTCGCCGCCGACGGCGGGGTGAACTTCCTGGTACAGGGCACGCTCTACCCCGACGTCGTTGAGTCCGGCGGCGGTTCAGGGGCGGCCAACATCAAATCGCACCACAACGTCGGCGGCCTGCCGGAGGACCTCGGCTTCGCGCTCGTCGAGCCGCTGCGCGCGCTGTTCAAGGACGAGGTGCGCCGGGTCGGCGAGGAGCTCGGCCTCCCACCGGACATCGTCTGGCGGCAACCGTTCCCGGGCCCCGGCCTCGCGATCCGGGTCATCGGCGAGGTGACCCGGGAACGGCTCGAGGTGCTGCGCGAGGCTGACGCCATCGCGCGCGACGAGCTGACCCGCGCGGGCCTCGACCGTACGGTCTGGCAGTGCCCGGTGATCCTGCTGGCCGACGTACGGTCCGTCGGGGTGCAGGGCGACGGGCGCACGTACGGCCACCCCGTCGTGCTCAGGCCGGTCACGAGCGAGGACGCGATGACCGCCGACTGGGCGCACCTGCCGTACGACCTGCTGGCGCGGATATCGACGCGGATCACCAACGAGGTGCGTGCGGTCAACCGGGTCGCCCTGGACGTGACCAGCAAGCCCCCCGGCACTATCGAGTGGGAGTAGACGCTACAGCTGGACCGTCTCGCCGATCGCCAGCCGACGGTACTCCGCGCCGACCTGCTCGCTGCGCCGCTTGGCGTGCGGGTCGTAGACGCCCTGGCCCGCCTCGGTCAGCAGCGCGTCGTGCACCGGGTGCACGCGCGCCGGGGTCACGGCCGCGACGTGCGCCATCGTCTCGCTGACCTTGCTCCACGGCGCGTTGATCGGGAGCAGTAGCGTCTCGACCCGCTGGTCGGGGACCGTGAACGCGTCGCCGGGATGGAACACGCCGGCGAACAGGTACCCGACGTTGGTAATTACGGGGACGTCGTCGCTGATCACCGCGTGGTCACTGCCGTACACCGTGAAGGCGAGCCCGCCCACGTCGAAGGAGGAGCCGTGCCGGACCGCCTGCGCGCGGCTCGCCAGCTCCGCCGGGAGTTTGCCGACGACCGAGTCGGGCGCCCACAGCCGCACGTGCCCGCCGGCGCGCAGCGCCGCGCCCACCTTGTCGGGGTCGAAGTGGTCGGGGTGCTCGTGGGTGATGAGGACGGCGTCGGCGCCCTCGACGACCTCGGCCGCGGTGAACACGCCGGGGTCGATGACCACGGTCGTATCGTCGCTCTCCACCCGCACGCACGCGTGCCCCAGCTTGGTCAGTGTCCCCACGTCAGGCTCCTCCGCGCTCGGCTCTCCCCGCACCTTAGAGGTCGCCGGCCGGAGTGAACCATTGGCGGGTCTCAGGCGTCCTCGTAGTGGGACCGGTCCGTGTACCACCCCTCGGGGTCACTCTTACGTCGGTAGCATGGCAGTGTGTGCCCACCGGGGTCACACCTGCCCGCTTGCCGAACGACCTTGATGCCGGACGTGAGGAGGAAGCACGCACGTGCATCCCCCGCAGGGCGAGCGCCGCGGCGACGGCTCCCGCGCCGGCCGCAGGCGGCGGCGCAAGCCATCGACAGGACGCGAGGCCGTCGCCGCCCTGGGTCTGGCCCTGCTGTCGGCGATCCTTCCAGGCGTTGGCCACATTCGTGCGGGCAGGAAGAAGCTGGGCATCCCCATCTTCGTGATCTTCCTGCTGCTGGTCGGCGCCGGTGTCTACGTCGCGACTACGATGGACCGGTTCACGCTGATCGGGTACATCGTCGATCCCGACGTGCTCACCGCGGTCATCGTGTGCGCGCTGCTGCTCTCGGTCGCATGGACCGCGGTGATCGTCTCGGCGTACCACATGCGTCGACCCAGCAACATGCGGCCGCTGCAGCTGGTCGCATCCGCGTTCGTCGTGGCGCTGCTCAGCCTTGCGGTCTCCACTCCACCGATCTACGCGGCGCACGACGCGTACGTTGGCCGCGACGTCATCAAGACCGTGTTCCCAGGTCAGGACCAGGGCCACCAGGTCAAGCGCAAGACCAAGGAGGGCGCCGATCCGTGGGCCGACCGGCCACGGATCAACGTCCTCCTGCTCGGTGGCGACTGGGGCTCGGACCGCACAGGAGTGCGCACCGACAGCATGACCGTCGCCAGCATCAATACGCACACCGGCGACACGGTGATGTTCAGCCTGCCCCGCAACATGCTGCACGCCCCGATGCCCAAGCGGCTGCAAGACAAGTTCCCGTCCGGCTTCACCGACCTGCTCAACGCGGTCTACCGCTACGGCAGCGACCACCCCAAACAGTTCCCCGGTCACCGCAACCACGGCGCGACGGCAATCCGGGAGGTCGCGGGCAACATCACTGGGCTGCACATCGACTACTCGGTGCTGGTCAACCTCCAGGCGTTCCGCGAGATCATCGATGCCGTGGGCGGCATCACCATCTACGTGAACAAGGACCTGCCCATCGGGGGAGAGGGCGGCGTGCCGATCGCCGGATACGTGCACAAGGGCCTGCACCACCTGAACGGCAGGAAGGCGCTGTGGTACGCGCGGTCCCGGGCGGCCGACGACGACTACCACCGGATCAGGCGCCAGCGCTGCGTGCTCGGCGCGCTCGCCAAGCAGGCCGACCCGCCGACCGTACTCAGGGGCTTCCAGAAGATCGCGGCCACCACCAAGCGCAACGTCTCGACGAACATTCCCAACGCCGACCTGCCCGCGCTACTGCAGCTCGGGGAGAAGGCGAAGTCCGCCGACATCGCGAGCCTTCCGTTCATCCCGCCGCTCGTCAACACCGCCGACCCCGATTACGGCAAGATCGGGAAGCGGGTGCACAAGGCGATCGAGCAGTCGAAGGCACGTACCGAGGCGGAACGCACCGCCAAGCCTGACCCGGACAAGGACAAGCAGCACGGCCACTCCAACAAGTCGAAGTCGCTGGACGACGTCTGCCGCTACAAGTAGCGCCCAACAGGCGCGGCTAGTCGCCGCGTTCGCTGCGACGGTTGAGGATGGCCGCGCACCCCAGCCCGACGAGTAGCAGGGGGATGATCGCGAGCATCTGCACGTGCGCCCCCGCCAGCGTCGCGGCGAAGAACATGCCGGCGACGACCAGCAGGACCAGGCCGCCGACTAGGGCGCCCCAGTTCGGTTTATGCAGCACGCCGCACCTCCAGCCACCCGGCGTCCGCGCGCAGGTTCAGGTCGAACGTCGCCGGCTCGGCCTGCCGGTGGCCGGCCTTGCCGCCGCGAGGTGTGCTCTCGTCTCGCCCCTTCTCCCGCCCGGTTCGTCCTGGGTGGGCGGTAAAGGTGCGATCGACCCTGGTGTCGAATCCGGCACGCTGTCCGAGCACGTCCATCCGGCAGGCATCGCATCGCGCGTGTACGTGCACCCGCGCGCCGCGCGGCACGATCACCTCGAGCCGGCCGGCATCGATGCGCGCGCGAGCCTGGTAGCTCGCCCCGCGCTCCAGCGGCAGGTCGGTGAGATTGAGGCGCGCGTAGCTGACGTTGGACCGGTACGGCTGCTGCCTCGCCAGCTGCGCCGCCGTCGTGGGGTGCCACTGGACTCTGTTCAGGTATTCGCTTCCCCCGACCCGGTGGACGACGGTGAGACCGGCGAGGACGATCGCGAGCAGAACGCCGATCCACGTCACCCGGGCGCGGCCCACCCAGGTGGACAGCACGAGCCCGAGACCGAGCGCCGTCAGCGCCGCGACGAGCGGGATCCGCGCGTCGTCCGGTAGGCCGAGCTGTTGCTGGGCGACCGCCACGACGGCCGCGACGAGGGCGGCCGCGAGCAGGACGTACCAGGTGATCGACCGGGCGCGCCGCCGCTCACCCGCGGCGGGTGCCGGCCCAGCCCCGGCGTACGCCGGTCGTTGCGGGAACGCGGAGAGGTCGACGTACTGGCTCGTCGCGGCGGCCGGTGGAGCATGCGGCGCGGGCGGCGGCGTTTGCGCGTACGGGGTGCTCCGTTGTGCGGGAGTGCTGTGTCCGACGAGCCGGCCCAGCGCCCCGCGCAGGTCCGCGCCCTGGCGGTGCGCGACGAGTGCGGCGAGGACGGCGACGATGACGATCGCGAGCGAGCCGCTGCCGAACGACCCGCCGAGCCCGCCGGCGACGATGATGCCGGCCACGATCACCAGCAGGAGCGCGGCGACGCGGATGCGCGGGTGCTGCCTGGAGTGGAGCACGCGGTCGATGGGCGCGCTGCCCGTACGTGCGTCGGGTACGAGCAGCATGGCAGCGCCGTAGAACAGTGCCCCTGCCCCACCGACGAGCGCGAGCACCGCGATCGTCACGCGGAACACGACCGGATCGACGCCCGTGTACTCGGCGAGCCCCCCGCACACGCCGCCGATGACCCGGTTGTTCGCGCTGCGTTGCAGCCCCGGGCCGGGCGCCTGCGCGGGGGCGCCCGGCTCCCCGCCTGGCGGCGCCGGCTGTTCCATGCTTCCAATGGTGCCTTGCGTGGCGTACCGCGGCATCGGGGACATCCCTGACCGAACCTGCAGGTCGCGCCGGGTGTCTCCCCGATGCGGTCGGGGGCGTTTCGTGTGACCATGCAGGTGTGGCGGAGGTAGCGCGCGAGCCGCGCAAGTTCTACCGCGAGCCGGACCGGCGGGTGCTCGCGGGGGTGTGCCGTGGCCTCGCCACCCATCTCGGGGTCGACACGATGATCATGCGGATCGCGTTCGTGCTGCTCGCCGTGAGCAGCCTGGTCGGGGTCGCGATCTACGCGCTCTTCTGGTACTTCGTACCGCTCGCCCCGGAGGCGACCGACCCCAGGGTGACCCCGCCCCCCAAGCACAAGCGCGACGTCGGTCAGGTCGGCGCGCTCATCGCGGTCGGGGTCGGCCTGGTGCTGTTCTTGCAGATGGTTGGCTTCGGCATCCCCGGCGCGGTCTTCTGGCCGCTGGTGATCGTGGGCATCGGTGCCGCGATCCTCTGGCAGCAGGCCGACGACGCACAGCGCGTACGGTGGCGCGAGGCCGCGCGTGTGCGCAGCAAGTCCGCGGTCGTGCGTACGGTCGCCGGCACCGCGCTGGTCGTCGGCGGCATTGTCGGTTTCATGACGCTGTCGAGCACGTGGGACGCTTCTCAGCTCCGCGACGGCATCATCTTCGCGGTCGTCGCGGCGGTAGGCGTCGTCATCGTTGCGGCGCCGTTCGTCACCAAGCTGACGCATGACCTCTCCGCGGAGCGACGCGAACGGATCAGGCAGGAGGAGCGCGCCGAGCTGGCCGCCCATGTGCACGACTCGGTGCTGCAGACGCTCACGCTCATCCAGCGCAACGCCGAGGACACCCGCGAGGTGCAGCGGCTCGCCCGTGCGCAGGAACGCGACCTGCGCACCTGGCTGTACAAGCCGAGCACCGACCAGGCGACGAAGTTCGCCGCGGCGATCCAGTCGCTCGCTGGCGAACTGGAGGACAACCACGGCCTGTCCATCGACGTCGTGTGCGTCGGCGACTGCGCTCTGGACGAGCGGCTGGGCGCGCAGCTGCAGGCCGCTCGCGAGGCGATGGTCAACGCGGCGAAGCACTCCGGGTGTGACAGCCTGTCGGTCTTCGCGGAGGTGGAGCCGGAGCAGGTGACGGTGTTCGTCCGCGACCGGGGCAAGGGGTACGAGCCGCAGACCGTGCCCGACGACCGGATGGGCGTACGGGAGTCCATCGTCGGCCGGATGGAGCGCAACGGGGGCAGGGCGTTCATCAGGAGCGGTCCGGGGGAGGGCACGGAGGTACGCCTGGAGATGGAGCGGGGCCAGCACTGAGGAAGCGAAACGCGAGGCGAGCACAGTGAACCAGGGTGAGGGAGTAAACGTGGGCAGCGAGAACGGCAGGCCGCGGATCGTCATCGTCGACGACCACCGGATGTGGCGAGCGGGCGTACGCGCGGAGCTCGGCGAGTCTGTAGAGGTGGCCGGTGAGGCCGGTGATGTGGACGAGGCCGTCACCGTGGTCGAGGCGTTGGAGCCCGACGTGGTCCTGCTCGACGTGCACATGCCGGGCGGGGGTGGCCGCGAGGTGCTGCAGCGCGTACTCGGCGGGCACCCGGACGTGAAGTTCCTCGCGCTCTCCGTCTCCGACGCGGCAGAGGACGTCATCGCGGTCATCCGGGCGGGCGCGCGGGGCTACGTCACCAAGTCCATCTCCGGCACCGAGCTGGCCGCCGCGATCCGCCGGGTGTCCGACGGCGACGCGGTCTTCTCGCCGCGGCTCGCCGGCTTCGTGCTGGACGCGTTCTCCTCCACCGACGTGCCGCCCATCGACCCGGAGCTCGACCGGCTCAGCCCGCGCGAGCGGGAGGTCATGCGGTTGATCGCGCGCGGCTACGCGTACAAGGAAGTCGGCAAGGAGCTGTTCATCTCGGTGAAGACGGTCGAGACCCACGTCTCCGCCGTCCTGCGCAAGCTTCAGCTCTCCAACCGGCACGAGCTGTCCCGCTGGGCCGCGGACCGCCGCCTGGTCTGAACCGTCCCAACTCAGCTAGCGCTGTGGCAGCACGTCAGGCGGTGGAGATCACGTAGAACGCCTCCGCGAGTCGGCCCGCGTCGAGGCCGTGCTCCTCGGCCTGAGCGGTGAGCCAGCCGCGGAGCATACCCTCCAGGTCGTCGTGGTGCCCGGTCTGACTCTTGTGCACGCGGAGCGCGGCTACCTTCTGGTCGAAGGTGTCGGTGACGTCGACGGCGTGGTTGCTCCGCGGGTGCGCCATCAGCCACGTCTCCGGTACGGTCCACGCATCGAGTCCCTCGGCACGCAGCTCGGGGAACGCGAACGGGTTGCGCGCGTCCGGGTACACGGCGTCGAGCGCGGCGACGCCGACCGCGCGATGGTCGGGATGCGAGGGGTAAATGCGCTCGTACCAGATCTCCGCGCTCGGGATGGCGATGCGGTCGGGGCGCACCTGCCTGATCACCCGCGCGATGTCGCGGCGCAGGTTGAGCGTGACCTCGACATAGCCGTCGGGGTACCCGAGGAAGTGCAGGTCGCTCACCCCGACCGCCTCAGCCGCGGCGGCCTGCTCGCGGCGGCGCAGCGGACCCATCTCCTCGCGTGGGAAGTCCGGCTCGAACCCACCGCTGTCACCGTCGGTGACGATGCAGTACGACACGTCGACGCCTGCCCGCGTCCACGTCGCGATCGTCCCGGCCGCGCCGAAGTCGATGTCGTCGGGATGCGCCGCCACTACCAGCGCCCTGTGCACGTCGGTCTCGTTCAACACGCTCGCCATCCTATGGATATTGCTGATGGGGCGTGGGGGACCGGCCGTACCCGTTCCCGCCTCCTAGACTCGTGGGGTGACCTTGTTCGGCGACCTGCTCCCCAGCCCTGCCACCTCCGACGAGGCGAGCTCGAAGCAGCGGCAGGCAAAGGCGAACGTCGAGGAGCTGCTTGCCGGCCTGAACCCGCCGCAACGGCAGGCGGTCACGCACGAGGGCCCGCCGCTGCTCGTGGTCGCCGGAGCGGGCTCCGGCAAGACCCGCGTGCTCACCAACCGGATCGCGTACCTGCTCGCCGAGCGCAAGGTGCACCCCGGCTCGATCCTCGCGATCACGTTCACCAACAAGGCCGCCGGCGAGATGAAGCAGCGCGTCGAGACCCTGGTCGGGCCGCGGGCACGGGCGATGTGGGTCATGACGTTCCACTCCGCTTGCGTGCGGATCCTGCGCAAGGAGGTGAAGCGGCTCGGGATCTCCTCGCAGTTCTCCATCTACGACGCGGCGGACAGCCAGCGGCTGATGGCGATGGTCTGCCGCGACCTCGAGCTCGATCCCAAGCGTTTCCAGCCCCGGAAGATCGCGGCCGAGGTCTCCAACCTGAAGAACGAGCTGGTCGACCATGAGACCGCCAAGGCGAGCGCGCAGTCGCACCTGGAACGCACGACGGCGGAGTGCTACGCGGAGTACCAGTCCCGCCTGCAGCGGGCGAACGCGCTCGACTTCGACGACCTCATCATGACGACGGTCAACCTGTTGCAGCTGTACCCCGACGTGCGCGAGCACTACCGCAGGCGGTTCCGGCACATCCTGGTCGACGAGTACCAGGACACCAACCACGCGCAGTACGTCCTCGTGCGCGAGCTGACCGGTGGCGACACCGCGCACAGTGAGCGCCGTACCGTCGATGGCGACGTGGTGCGCGAAGGTACTGACGTCGAGATGGCGCCGAGCGAGCTGTGCGTCGTCGGCGACGCGGACCAGTCGGTCTACGCCTTTCGCGGGGCGACGATCCGCAACATCGTAGAGTTCGAGCGAGACTACCCCGACGCGAGAGTGGTCGTGCTCGAGCAGAACTACCGGTCGACCCAGACCATCCTGGATGCGGCGAACGCGCTGATCGCCCACAACGTCGGGCGCAAGCCGAAGAACCTGTGGTCGCGGGCGGGCAAGGGCGAGCAGATCGTCGGCTACGTCGCCGACAGCGAGCACGACGAGGCCGCGTTCGTCGCGGCCGAGATCGACCGGCTGAGCGACGCCGGCGCGGCGAGCTACGGCGACATCGCCGTCTTCTACCGCACCAACGCGCAGTCGCGAGTGTTCGAGGAAGTGCTCGTGCGCGTCGGCCTGCCGTACAAGGTCGTCGGCGGTGTGCGGTTCTACGAGCGCCGCGAGATACGAGACCTGCTCGCGTACATGCGTGTGTTGGCCAACCCCGACGACGTCGTGTCGCTGCGGCGGATACTCAACGTGCCGAAGCGGGGGATCGGCGACCGCGCGGAGGCGTGCATCGAGGCGCTCGCCGGGCAACAGGGTATCGGCTTCTACCAGGCGTTGCAGCGAGCCGACGAGGCGTACGGGCTCGCCACCAGGTCGTTGCGGGCGGTGCGGGAGTTCGCCGCGCTGCTGGCCGACCTGCGGTCCGCGGTGGAGGCGGGTACCGGGCCTGCGGAGCTGCTCGACCAGGTCCTGACGAAGACCGGGTACCTCGCCGAGCTCGAGGAGTCGAGCGACCCGCAGGACCAGAGCAGGGTGGAGAACCTACAGGAGCTCGCCGCGGTCGCCCGCGAGTTCGAGGAGACGAGCGAGGAAGGCACGCTCACCGAGTTCCTCGAACGGGTGTCGCTGGTCGCGGACGCCGACCAGATCCCCGAGGGCGACGACCACAGCGGCATGGTCACGCTCATGACCCTGCATACCGCCAAGGGACTGGAGTTCCCCGTGGTCTTCCTCACCGGCATGGAGGACGGCGTCTTCCCGCACCAGCGCAGCATGGGCTCGGAGAAGGAGCTGGAGGAGGAGCGGCGGCTGGCCTACGTCGGGATCACCCGGGCGCAGGAACGGCTGTACATCTCCCGCGCGGAGGTGCGCAGTGCCTTCGGCTCGCCGTCGTACAACCCGCCGTCGCGCTTCCTGCCGGAGCTGCCCGACAAGCTGGTCGACTGGCGGCGCCCGGCGGGCAGCGGCAGGCCGCGAGACCGTGGCCGTCGATCCGAGCCGGCCGGTGCGGCGCTGGGGCAGCAGCCGGGCGTACGCGCGGTCGGCAACCGTCCCGTGCCGAAGCTCGAGCCCGGCGACCGGATCAACCATGACAGGTTCGGGCTCGGTGAGGTCATCGCCCTGTCCGGCACTGCCGACAAGGCGCAGGCGAAGATCGACTTCGGCGGCGACGTGGGCGAGAAGACGTTCGTGCTCCGCTACGCCCCGATCCAGAAGCTGTAGCGGCCGAGCTGTCGGTCATCCGCTGAGCGGTACGTCGTGCACGGTGCCGTAGCCGCTGAAGTGCACGTCGACGGTGTCCGTGCCTTTTGGCGGCGCGGAGAGCACCGTGTATAGGTCTCCCGACTCACCCGCGCCGAGCGTTTCCGTGCCCGTATTGCTGCACAGGCAGTGTCTTTCATCGTCGTTCACCGCCCAGTACCCGGTGTGCGTGGAGTCGTCGAGGTTCGCCCAGTAGACCTCACCACCGGAGTAGTAATCGCTATAACCGGCGGCGTAGTCGGACGGCGTCCGGCTCCACTGGTCAACGGAGGCAGACTCCGAGCCGGTGTTGCGAACGGTGAAGGTGAGCAGCGCCCCACGGCTGAGCCGCTGGAGTCCGGTGACCTGGACCTTCAGTCCCTTGGTGTACGGCTCGGTCCCGGTGACAGGGCCGCCGAGTTCGGTGCTTGCGGGTGATCCGTCAGGGGCGGTGCTCTCCGGCGTGGGGCTCGTGGTCTGGTGCTCGACGGCCCGTCGGTATGAGATCTCGACGCGGCGGTTGCGCTCCCGGCCCTTGGGGTTGTCGTGCCCGTTCTTACGGTTCGGCGCGACGGGGTCGGCCTCGCCCTTGCCGGCAACGTGGAAGGTGGTGGGCTGGTCGAGGCGCTTGTCCAGGGCGTCGCGTACGGCATGTGCCCGTTTCTTCGACAGTTCGAGGTTGTAGCTGGTGGAGCCCTTGGAGTCGGTGTAGCCGGTGATGGTGACCGGCTCGTCAGCCTCGGCCCTGATGCGCTGGGCGACCTGGTCGAGCTGTGCGCCGGCATGCTTGCTGAGCTTGGCCCGGTTGAACGCGAACAGCACGTCGGACGACACACCCACGGTGACCTTGTCGCCCTTGTTGCGCGTGTGCTGAGTATCGGAGTCGCTGCGAAACTCCAGTGCGGTCGGGTCGCCGCCGTCGCGCGCAAGCTCGTCCGCGCCGGGCTCGCCCTTGACCTGAGGAAGGTGTGCGTCGGCCGGGCTGACCGGGATCGGGCTGGTGATGCCGGTGTGCGGGTCCTGCGCATCGACGAAGGCGACCTCCTTTGGCAGCGGGTACGCGGCCCAGGCGTACTTGGGCTTGCCGTTCGGCTTCAGCTCGATCTTCCCGAGCCCGGTCTTGGAGCACAGGCACTCCTTGGTGTCCGCTGCCTTCGGCGGGTAGTAGCGGCGGCCGTGATCGAGGTCGATCAGGTTCACGCGGGAGAACCTGATGCCCCACGGCTCGTATACGATGTTGTTGTTGCCGGGGTTGCGGTATGCCTGGACGTGCGCGACCTCGTTGCGAGAGGTGTTGCGTACCCGGAACCGGGCGATCGCCATCTCGGACCCGACGTGTTGCACGGACAGGACGTCGATCGCATACCCGTCGCCGTGCAGCGTCGCGAGTGCCTCTGTCTCCGTGAGCGACTCTGGTGACCGGGTGGGGGAGCTGCTCGCTGACGGTGACGAGGAGACCGGCCTGGCGGTCTTAGTTCCGCCCGAGCAGCCCGCTGCGCTCACCGTCGCGAGAGCGAGTACGGCGACAAGGACGGTTCGGCGCATCGCGCTTCCCTTCCTCCAGTTGTCAGTGCCTCACAGTGCTATGACGCTGCGAGGCACTGACAAGTTCGTGCTCGACGGTGTCCCTGCCGGCAGGCGGCGCGCCATGGGTGTCGCGTGGAACGCTCTCACCGCACCCCATCTGGCGTCGTCGTCCGGTCGCCGTACCCGTGCGTACCGCGGTCGGCGCAGAGCGACGGCCAAGGCTGCTCCCGCGGCGGTACTCCGCCGACCCAGCGCGGCGTGACACGTCGCTGTCAGCGGCTCACCAGGTCCAGGACGCCAATGAGCTGCCGCCCGCGACGAGGGACCAGCCGACCAGCGTGATCATGATGCCGCCGACCGCGGCGGTGGCGTACGAGACCAGCGAGCTGACCCCACGCCCCAGGTACGCTCTGGTCGGCTCGTGCGGGTCGTAGTAGACCTCGACCTCCTGGCCCGCCGTGGTCAGCGCTATCGGGTTGATCGACGTCGTGACCAGGTCCCTACCCGTCTGACAGTGGAAGCTGAGCACCGCGTACCGCCGGTACCGGTTCCCCGTGTCGGAACCTGGCTGCCACCCCGTCTTGCGCATGCGTTTGATGTCGACGACGGTGCCGGGGGCACGCAACGCGCGCCGGTGAAACAGCGCGAAACGGGTTAGCGAGTATGCCCCCATCGCGAACCCGATCAGGCCAGCGGCCAGGAAGACGTACGGGAAGAAGGTGAAGAGATCGTCCATGGCGGCGTCCAGCGTCCTCTCCGTGCGGGCTGTCAGAGGCCGTACATGGCTACGACCGTGCCAGACTCTGACAGGTTCACGGGGGATGGGACTACGCTGCCAGCAGGAAGGCAGGCATCCATGAGTACGGACAGTGAGCGGATCCGGGTCGTTGTCGCGAAACCCGGCCTGGACGGGCACGACCGCGGCGCCAAGGTGGTGGCGCGGGCGCTGCGCGACGGTGGCATGGAGGTCATCTACACCGGACTCCACCAGACGCCGGAGCAGATCGTCGAGGCGGCCATCCAGGAGGACGCCGACGGTATCGGTCTCTCCGTGCTGTCCGGCGCACACATGACGCTGTTCACGCGGCTGATGGAGCTGCTCACCGAGCAGAACGCCACCGACATCGTGGTGTTCGGCGGCGGCATCGTTCCCGATGCCGACTTGCCGGAGCTCGAACGGATCGGCGTCGCCAAGATCTTCACGCCCGGCGCCACGACGGAGGAGATCGTCACCTGGGTACGCGAGCATGTCGGTGCCCGCGCCACCCACGCCGCCGGGTGACCGTTCCGGCACGTTGTCAGTACGTGGTCGAGCTATGGCTCAACCACGTACCGACAACCGCCCGGTCCGGCGTCAGCCGCTCGCTCGCTGGCGGCGCTTGAGCACCAGCCAGACGACGACGGCGACGCCGATCGTGGTGAGCACCGGGTGAGCCCCGATCAAGCCCAGTGCCCACGACAAGCCCCAGAAGGCGAACAGTACGAGCGCGATGATCGCGATGATCTTGCCTGCGCCCGTCTTCCGCGCCGGTCGTGGCGAGGTCGCGGGCGCGACCGTCCGTGGCTGTGCCCCCGGCAGATCGGCGAGCAAGCGCTGCAGCTCGTGCGCGTACGTCGCCTTGTACGCGGTGTCCATGCGCTGGTTGAACTCGTCGTATCCCAGGTGTCCGCTCTCGAAGTGCTCCCGCAGCTTGGCGACCGCCTGCTCCCGGTCGGCGTCCGAGGCGCGGAGCCCCTCCGTGCCGGCGGTGCGTGTGCCCGCCGCATCGTTCACTGTCATCTCGACCTCCCACATCGAGGATCGCTCTGGCGGCGTCCGCCCGCGTCGGGGAACCACCCTGACCGCACCCTGAGAACCGGCGACCCGCTACCCTCGCCATGGCCGGACGCGCGGGCTCGCGTGGTGTAGGTGCGACGAGACGGGACGCTCTAGTGGATCTTTACGAGTACCAGGCGAAGGAGCTGTTCGCGAAACACGGCGTACCGGTGCTGTCACAGGAGGTCGTGGACACCCCGGCGGCGGCGCGGGACGCGGCGGCCGCGATGGCCACGCAGGTTGTGGTCAAGGCCCAGGTCAAGATCGGGGGGCGTGGCAAGGCGGGCGGGGTCAAGCTCGCCGAGGATCCGGACGAGGCGCAGGCCAAGGCGCAGGCGATCCTCGGCATGGACATCAAGGGCCACACCGTCCACAAGGTGCTGGTCTCGCCGGCCGAGGAGATCGCGGAGGAGTACTACTTCTCCTTCCTGGTCGACCGGAGCAATCGCACGTTCCTGTCGATCGCGTCGCGCGAGGGCGGCGTGGAGATCGAGGAGGTCGCGCGTACCAACCCCGATGCGGTGGCGAAGGTGCCGATCGACCCGGTACGCGGCATCGATGACAACCTGGCCGACAGGATCGTCCGCGATGCCGGGTTCCCCGACGAGATCACCGAACAGACGGTCCGCGTCATCACCACGCTGTGGGACGTGTTCGTCGGCGAGGACGCCAGCCTCGTCGAGGTGAACCCGTTGGTGCGTACAAGGAAGGGCGAGGTCGTCGCGCTGGACGGCAAGGTCACCGTCGACGACAACGCCGCCTTCCGGCAGCCCGACCATGCTCGGTTCGCCGACATCGCGGCGACCGACCCGCTGGAAGTCAAGGCGAAGGAGAAGGGGCTCAACTACGTCAAGCTCGACGGCGCTGTCGGCGTCATCGGCAACGGCGCAGGGCTGGTGATGAGCACCCTCGACGTGGTGGCGTACGCAGGGGAGCGGCACGGCGGTGTGAAACCGGCGAACTTCCTCGACATCGGCGGCGGCGCCTCGGCGCAGGTGATGGCCGACGGCCTGGACATCGTGCTTGGCGACGAGGACGTGCGCAGCGTGTTCGTCAACGTGTTCGGCGGGATCACGGCGTGCGACGAGGTCGCGCGCGGGATCGTGCAGGCCTTCGAGCTGCTCGACGGTGTCAGCAAGCCGCTGGTCGTGCGGCTGGACGGCAACAACGCCGACGAGGGCCGGCGGATCCTCGACGAGGCCGGCTTGCCCGGCCTGGAGCGGGTGGACACGATGGACGGTGCGGCCGACCGGGCCGGCGAGCTGGCGGCGAAGGGAGCCTCGTCATGAGCATCTGGCTGGACGAGAACAGCAAGGTCATCGTGCAGGGCATGACCGGCGCCGAGGGCACCAAGCACACCAACCGCATGCTCCGCGCGGGCACCACCATCGTGGGCGGCGTCAACCCGCGCAAGGCCGGGCAGTCCCTGCAGTACGAGGGCCGCGACCTGCCGGTGTTCGCGAGCGTCGCCGACGCGATGCGCGAGACGGCCGCGGACGTGTCAGTGGTATTCGTCCCGCCGAAGTTCGCCAAGGACGCGATGGTGGAGGCCGTTGACGCGGGCATCCCGCTGTGCGTGGTGATCACCGAAGGCATCCCGGTGCACGACACCTCGTACGCGTTCGCGTACGGTCAGGCGCAGGGCGGCCGCACCCGCATCATCGGCCCGAACTGCCCGGGCATCGCGAGCCCGGAGCGGTCGAACGCCGGCATCATCCCGGCCGACATCACCCGCGGCGGTCGCGTCGGCCTCGTCAGCAAGAGTGGCACGCTCACGTACCAGCTGATGTACGAGCTGCGCGACGTCGGCTTCTCCACCTGCGTGGGGGTCGGCGGTGACCCCATCATCGGCACCACGCACATCGACGCACTGGAGGCGTTCCAGGCCGACCCGGACACCGACGCCGTGGTGATGATCGGCGAGATCGGCGGTGACGCGGAGGAGCGCGCCGCGGCCTACATCTCCGAGCACGTGACCAAGCCCGTCGTCGCGTACGTGGCCGGGTTCACCGCGCCGGAGGGCAAGACGATGGGGCATGCGGGCGCGATCGTGTCCGGCTCGTCGGGCACCGCGCAGGCGAAAGCCGAGGCGCTGGAGAAGGTCGGCGTACGGGTCGGCAAGACGCCGAGCGAGACCGCCCAGGTGTTGCGCGAGGTGATGGGCGCGGCCTGACGCGTCCGCCCACTCGCAGAATTAGGGCCGTACCAGCACGCCGTTCGACGGTTCGTGCAGCATGGTGCCGAGCCGGGCGGTGCTGGCGTCGTCGGCATAGCTGTCCGGGGGCAGGTCGGGCAGGTAGCGATGGAACAGCAGCTCGTTTCGGTCCCGGTAGCAGTCCAGGATGCGCTGCCGCACTCTGGTCGGCATGAACCGGCACGCGCGCTGGTCGGCCGCAGCAAAATGCTCGAGCAGGAAGTCGCGCACCTGCGCGCGTTCCTGCGCGTCGTCGAGGTGGGGGTTCATCGCCAGCGCGATACGCAGGCCGCGGCGCGAGTAGACCCGGTGTACGGACAGGTCGGCGACAACGGCCACCAGGTCGAAGAGCCCCCCCAGGCCGACCGCGCTGAGGAAGTCGTCAACGAACGCCGCCCTACCTGCGGCGGCCAGCTCGATCGGGCGGACCGTGACGTCGGTCACCTGCGGCAGCGCCTGCACCCGCTCGACGAGTTCGACGTAGTCGACGACCGGGCGTAACCGGTACGGGAACTGCGTGGCGAAGTCGTGGTGGCGGCCCTTCTGCACCTCGCGCAGGTAGGAGTACTCCAGCAGGCGATCCTGGCGCTGGACGTACAGGACGATCCGTATCCGAGCGGCGCCGAGCGCCTCGATCACCTGAGCCACGGCCGGCACGGTCTGCGGCCGGAATCCGGAGCCGTCGCCCGGCCCGATGTTCTCGCGCCCCACCAGATGGTCGCTCGATACGAGAACCGTGCCGGGCGTTCCACCGGCGGCTACGACCTCGGCCCGCTCGCGGGTCACCGCGTCGGCGAGTTCCCGCGCGAACGCCGGGGCCTGCCCGGCGTCGGCCGCGGCGTCGCTTGCCCAGCCCGCCGCGTGCGTAAGCCCGCCGATCCGCTCCTGTCCGATGTAGGTGATCCCGTGCGCGCGCAGCTGCGGGCGTAACCGGGACAGGGCGCGCTGCAGCATCCGCGCGCCGCTTTGTTGCATGCCGATGTGCAGTACGGCGTCGACGTCGCTCATCGTGCCGCCACCTCGGGTGCCGCGCTCATCAGTCGCTCACCGGGTCCACCCGCAACGATCTGCTCGTACTCGCCGTCGTAGCGCTCGCGCAACCACGCTCGCTGCTCGTCGGTGAGCAGCGCCGGCCGGGGATACCGCACGTTGGAGAAGTGACTCTGCAGGAACCGGCGCATCAGCCTGCGCTCAGTGCTCGACCTCAGCTGCGGGTTGGCTGCGAGCGCCATCCGCAGCCCCTTCTCCGAGATGCTGGGGTTGCGCCGGGGCGAGTACTCGATGTCGAACGGGTGGCGTGGGTCGATGCGGGCGAAGAACGCACGGATGTACGCGTCCTGCCCGCCCGCGAGCAGGCGGAAGTCCAGCACCTCCACCCTGTCGCGGCCGAACCTCTCGTACAGCTTGTCCACGAGGGGAGTCCAGGAGAGGGTGTCCAGGTCGAGGCGGTCGAGCCAGGCGGCGAAGCTCAGGTGGCCGCCCTCGTGCACCGACTGAAGGTAGTACGACTCGAGCAGCTCGTCCTGCGGCCGGATGGACAGGACGACCTTGGCGCGGTTTCGGGGCAGTGCCCCTGCGAGGGCGTCGATGAGCTTGGGTGCGCGCGGGTAGAGGTGCGCACCACCGTCGGTGAACGGCCGGCCCAGCGTGTTCTCGTGGGAGACGACGAGAAGCCTGAACCAGGGGACCCGCAACGGTCGCTGTACCAGCGCGGACACCGCATCCGGATCGGCGACCAGCTTGTCACCCCAGCCGATGTACCGGTTCGTCGCCGTACGGCTCATGTAGTAGATGCCGTGCTTTCGCAACAGCTCACGGTTGTCGCGCATGTACTTCTGCAGCAACGACGTGGCGGTCTTGTGCGCTCCCACATGGAACGCCACCGTCTTGTCAAGCACGGACCACATCGGTCACCCTTCCAACCGCGTGGTGCTTGATCGTCTTGGTGCGGTATGCGCTCGCCTCCGCGCGTTCGAAGCTGCTCGCCAGCGGGAAGTAGTCGTCGAGGAAGCGCTGGAGCAGCCGGACGGACTCCTCAGGGTCGGTCTCGGTCAGCTCGGTCTGGTTGATGCAGAACGTGTCGTACTTGCGCTTGTCGAGCAGCTGCGCGAGGCGCCGTTCCACTGTCGCTCCACCCAGGTCGACGTAGGTGTATGCGATCGACCCCGGTACGGCCCGTCCGGTCGCGTATGCGTAGTAGTGGTGCAGCGAGCTGGCGATCGCGATGTCGGACCGGCTGCGAAACGGTGCACAGGCTGTTGCCGCGAACGCCTCCTGGAAGTCCTCGGCCATGTCGCGCAACACCGAGGCCCGTAGCGCGTATGGCGTGTGCTGGAACCTGTTGGTGACGGTCACGCCGAACCGCGAGGCGATCAGGTCGCGGTTGTTCTTCGCTGCGGTCATGACCGGGGAGTCCTCCAGGTTCTGCGGGAACTCTCCGATCTTCACTGTCGAGGCGAAGAACCGCGCCATCCCGTTGCTCAAGAAGAACAGGTTCGGCTCCACCGGACGGCCGAGGAAGAAGTCGTCGTTGAAGTAGATGAAATGCTCGCTCACGCCCGGAAGCCGGTACAGCTGCGACTCGATGGCGTGCGAGTTGAAGGTCGGCAGCGCCGTGGAGTCGGCGAACAGCTCGCGATGGCTCACCACGCGGATCCGCGGGTTATCGGTGTCGAGCCAGTCGGGCACCTGGTCGTCGGTCACCAGGTAGACCCGGCGGATCCACGGCGCGAACATCTCGAGCGAACGCAACGAGTACCGTAGCTCGTCGTGCGAGTCGTAGCGGCACACGGCAGCCGTGTGCTCGGGCAGGGCCGTGTTGTCCAGGGCGGCGAGCCTGCGGAGCTTGCGCTGTTGCCAGGCCGGGTCGTCGCCGTCGACCCACGTGTAGACGGCGTCGACCGGGAACCTCGTACGGAACAGGTGGGGTCGGCCGGCCACCGACGCGACCGGTCTGGGCCGCCCGTCGACGTCCTTGCGTGCAGACCGTTCGAGCGGGGCGATCGCCGCGGTCCACGGGTTCGATCGCACCGCGCGCAGCGCGCCGACCGCGAGAGCCTCGCCGTACGAGTAGACCTCACCGTCTGCCGTCACCGCGTCCCAGAACTCCACCGTGCATGCGAGCTCCGGCCCGGACAGCAAGGCACCGGAGCCCGTTCCCCAGAACTCGAACACCTTCAGCGCCTTGGAGTACTGGTTCGTCGCGAGCCGCCGCGGCGGGCGTGGCCTCCCGTCGCCGCCGGGGATGAGCACGTACACCGGCCTGTCGGCCTGAGCGCGCAGCGCGGCAAGCACGCGTTGCCGGTCGGACGCGGCGACCACCAGCCTCCTGTCGAGACCATCGGTCGCGAGCGCCGTGTACGGGATGGCATCCGACTCCAGCGCGTCCGCCACGAGCGCGACGTTGCTCGCCGCCACCTCGTCCCAACGGTAGGCGGTGGCCGATCGCGCCACGTAGGTCCGGCCCCGCGATGTGACGGCTGTCCGCAGCGGACCTGCCTGACCTGCGACGCGCCTGCGTAGGCGCTCCCGGCGCCCGGCCAGCCGGGTACGGTGCGCCAACAGGTCCCTGGCGGCGGCACGTTGGAGCGCCGCGCGGAACCGGTCGGGCGTGGTCCGGACGATCGCGCGGCGTGCACTCAGCGGTACCAGCTCCTGTACCGGACCCACCGTCCCACCGTCCCTTGTCCTGATCTCGCGGGGGTTACAGTACGCAGACGCGTCGTTTCGTACCTTGGTTGACGAGTTTCATAACAAACCGACGACGATGTGATCTTCCGACCTATCGCCAGTAGGGGCGCCCCCGGCGCGTCTGCCGGGCGTGCCTGCCGGCGGTTGCCACCATGGGTAAGTGACGGTCATCGCCGAGCCGAGTACGGGCCGCAGTGACAGACCCCCGCCGCCGGGCGCGGGCCGGTTCATCGTGTGCGGGGTGCTGGCGGCGCTGCGGGCGTTCGTCCTCGGCCTCGTGCCGTGCATGCTCGCCGGCATGGTGGTGGTTGCGAGCGGCGGTGATTCGCCGACGCTCACCGGCGTGGTCGGGCTCGGCGGCGACATCTGGCTCGCCTGCCACCACATCCCGCTGGCGCTACCCGACGGCACCTTCTCGCTGTTGCCGCTCGGCCTGGTCGCCTTACCGGCGCTGCTGCTCGTACGGGCCGGGTGCCGCCTCGCCCGCGAGGTGGGCGCGGCCGGCCTGCGCAGGGCAGGGCTCGCCACGCTCGCGCTCGCCGTGCCGTACGCGCTCGCCGCGCTCGTGCTGGCCCTGGCCACGCTCGCCCAGGACACCTACGCCGACCCGCTGGCCGCGGCCGCAGGCACGGCACTCCTCGCGTTGCTGGCCGGCGGGTACGGCGTTCTTCGCGGTGCGCGCGCAGGCAGCCGCCTCCTCGCCCTGCTTCCCGGCCCGAGCCGATCGCTGCTCGTCGCCGCCGCGGGCGCGGTCGCCACGCTGCTGCTCGCCGGCGCGGTGCTCCTCGCCGGCATGCTCGCCGTGCGGGTGATCGAGGTGCGCGACATCACCGCCTCGCTGCACGCCACCGGGCTCGCGGGCGTCCTGCTGTTCCTGCTCGGCGCGGCGTACGTGCCGAACGCGGTGCTGTTCGCGGTCGGGTACGCCGCCGGGCCCGGCTTCTCCCTCGGTGCCGGCAGCCTGATCGCGCCCTGGCACTACCTGGCCGGGCCGGTGCCGGCGTTCCCGCTGCTCGGCGCGGTGCCGGAGGGGCAACCCCCTGGGCCGGCCTGGGCGGTACTGCTGGGACCCGCGCTCGCCGGCGTGGTCGCCGGCACCCTGCTGGTCAGGCAGGCGCTGCCCCGGTCGCTGCCGCGGGCGGCGTTGTGGGGGCTCGCACCGGGGCCTCTCACCGGCCTCGCGGCCGCCGCCCTCGCTGCCCTCGCAGG
>JBOHBN010000326.1:0-31424 GCA_050698355.1 Streptosporangiales bacterium
GTCCTGACCTTCTCCGCCTCAGCGGCCGCTTTGGGACCTGAGGGGACGTGCTCGATCAGGTTGTGCCGGCGCCCGGTGAGCGGGTCGCGGCCCGCGTAGATCCGGACCCGCAACGCGCCGCTCGGCAGCTCGTCGATGGCACCCCGCTGCCGCCTCTTGCGCCTCTTCGCGCCTGCCATGACCATGCACGATAGCAACTCGTGTCACGAATGGTGTCACGCCGCGCGGAACGATCAGATAATCTTGGTGTTTTCCCAGGTCAGAGGGGTGGGCCGCCCGGGGCTCGAACCCGGAACCAACGGATTAAAAGTCCGCGGCTCTACCAATTGAGCTAACGGCCCTGTCGGCGCAACCGCCCGCGCCACGGGGTCGACCGTACCCGACGGCCGGTGCCCGGCGACGGGTACTGGTCGGGGTGCCGGGTCACAGCCTCGATCAACCAGGCTCCTCCTCAGCCTCCGCGGTGCCGGCGAGGTGCGGGGTGCCGTCCGGCGAGCGCAGGCCGAACACCCAGCCGCCCGCGGTGACCTCGCTGGCGAACTCGACGGTCGCCGGCAGCAGCAAGGGTTTCTTGAACGCGACGTCGAGGTCGTACGCCTCGGGCAGCCGTCCCTCGAGCGCGGCGAGGCAGCGCGCCTTCGACCACATGCCGTGCGCTATCGCGCGCCGGAACCCGAACGCCTTGGCTGCCAACGGGTGCAGGTGGATCGGGTTGAGATCGCCGGCGACGGACGCGTACCGGCGTCCGGTGCCGGCCGGTACACGCCAGCACGCGGTCGTCGGCTCGGGAAGCTCCGGCTCGGGGCGTACCACCGCGAGGTCGCTGATGCCTGCGGGGCGGAGGTTCGCGCCGCGCGCGAGGTACGTGGCACGGCCGGTCCATACCGCCTCGCCGTCCACCTCGGCGTCGGTGACGACGTCCAGTTGGGCGCCCTTGGGGTGCGGCTCGAGGCGCTCGGCGTGCACCCGGAGCGTCAGCCGCTCACCCGCGTCCACCGGCCGCCGTACCGAGATCGCATTGCGGATGTGCAGCAGACCGGGAAGGGCGAACGGGAACTGGTCGTCGGTCATCAGCGCCAGCTGCACGGGAAAGGCCAGCACCTGCGGGTACGTCGGGGGCAGCTCGTCGCGCAGCGAGAAGCCGCACGCCCGGTCGTAGGCGGCGAGCCGGTCCCGGTCGACCGTGACCCGGTCCACCACCAGCTCGACCTCGGGCAGCGTCGTGCCGTGCCGCCCCGCGGCCAGCGCGGCCTTGCCGTACAGCCGGGACGTGGGCGGCAACGCCGTCAACCGCCGCACCGTGCGAGCCACGTAACCCTCCTATAGATGGTTGATTGCTTGATCAGTCGTCGTAGCCGAGTAGCTGCTTGCCCGACGGTGCCAGTGGTCGCGTTCCGCGAGATGGCGGTGGGTCCTGGCGTACCCATGGGACCGACGCGCAGACCAGCTGCAAGGAATCAACCATCTACGCTCCGAGCATGCTCTGGCCGCAGACGCGCACGACCTCGCCGTTGACACCGCCGGAGGCTGCCTGCCCGAGCCACGCGACCGTCTCGGCGACATCGCGGGGTAGGCCACCCTGGTTCATGCTGTTGATCCGCCGGCCGATCTCGCGGACAGTCGTCGGCATGTGCGCGGTCATGTCGGTCTCGATGAAGCCCGGCGCGACGGCGTTGAGCGTCCCACCCGCATCGGCCACGCGAGGTGCCAGCGCCTGGACCATCCCGATGATCCCTGCCTTGCTCGCCGCGTAGTTGGTCTGGCCGCGGTTGCCCGCGATGCCGCTCGTCGACGACAGGCACACCACCCGGGCATGCTCCCGGAGCACCTCGCCGGCGAGCACGGCCTCGTTGATCCGCAGCTGCGCCACCAGGTTCACCGCGAGCACGGACTGCCAGCGCGCCGCGTCCATGTTGGCGAGCAGCTTGTCGCGGGTTACGCCCGCGTTGTGTACGAGGATGTCGACGCCACCGCGCCGCTCGCGCAGGTGGTCGATGAGCCGCGCCGGCGCGTCGTCCGCGGTGATGTCGAGTTGCAGCGTCGTGCCGCCGACCTCGTTGGCAATCGCCGTGAGCGCCGCACCTTGCGCGGGTACGTCCAGGCAGACGACCTCCGCGCCGTCGCGGGCCAGCGTCGACGCGATGGACGCGCCGATCCCGCGTGCCGCCCCGGTCACCACGGCGACCCTGCCGGCGAGCGGTCGTACGGGATCCGCCGGTTGCGGCACCGACGCCGCCCCGACCCGCAATACCTGGCCCGACACGTACGCCGCACGCCCGGACAGCAGGAAGCGCAACGGCGAGGCGAGTGCCTCGGCGGCGTCCTCCGCCACGTACAGGAGGTTCGCGGTCGCACCCGCTCGCAGCTCCTTGCCGAGCGAGCGTACGAACCCGTCGAGCGCGCGGCTGGCCGCGGCGGCTTCGGCGTCGCCGCACTGCTCCGGAGGTACGCCCAGCACGACGACGCGCCCGCTCGGACGTAACCGGCGCAGGACGGGCGCGAAGAACTCCCGCATCTCGCCGAGCATCGCGACGCGCGCGAGCCCGGTCGCGTCGAAGACCAGCGCGGCGTAGCTCCGCGCGCCATCGTCCTCGGTCTCGACCACGCTGCTGGCCAGCGCCGTACGCAATGGACCCGCCAGCCGGCCACCGGATGCGGCGCCGACGAGAGCCGGCCCGTCGAGCAGCGGGTCTCCCGGGGTATAGCGACGCAACGCCGTCGGCCGGGGGAGCCCGAGCGCCTTGGCCAGCCGCCCACCCAGCGGGTTGGCTACCGCCTGCCCGTACAGGTCGTTCATGTCGCCTCCAGGATGGCGACGACGCCCTGGCCGCCGGCAGCGCAGATGGACACCAGGCCGCGCCCGGACCCGCGCTCGGCGAGCAGCTTCGCGAGCGTGGCGACGATGCGGCCTCCGGTCGCGGCGAACGGGTGGCCGGTCGCGAGGGACGACCCGACCACGTTCAGCTTCTCCCGGTCGATCGCTCCGGGCGGCTGCGCCAGGCCGAGGCGTTCCTCGGCGAACCGCTTGTCCTCCCACGCGCGCAGCGTCGCCAGCACGGTGGAGGCGAACGCCTCGTGGATCTCGTAGAAGTCGAAGTCCTGCAGGGTGAGGCCGTTGCGCTCGAGCAGGCGCGGGACGGCGTACACCGGCGCCATCAGCAGTCCCTCCTCACCGTGCACGTAGTCGACGGCGGCGGTGTCGATGTCGACGACGCGGGCGAGCAGCGGCAGGCTCCGCTCGCCTGCCCACTCCTCGCTCGCGAGCAGGACGACCGCGGCTCCGTCGGAAAGCGGCGTGGAGTTTCCGGCGGTCATGGTGGCGTCCGGGCCGGAGCCGAACACTGGTTTGAGCGCGGCGAGCTTCTCCACGCTCGTGTCCGGCCGCAGTATGCCGTCGCGGTCCAGACCGAGATACCCGGTGAGCAGGTCGTCGAAGAAACCGCGCTCGTACGCGGCCGCAAGGTTGTGGTGGCTCGCGGCGGCGAACTCGTCCTGCTCCTCCCGGCCGACTCCCCAGTGCAGCGCCGTCGCCGCCGCGTGCTCGCCCATGGAAAGGCCGGTGCGCGGTTCGGCGTTGCGCGGTTGCTCGGGTACGAGCTGGCCGGGACGCAGCCGACCGACCGCGGCGAGCCGGTCGCTGAGGCTCCTGGCCCGGTTCAGGTCGAGCAGCACCCGCCGCAGGTCCTCGTTGAGCGCGAGCGGCGCATCGCTCGTGGTGTCCACACCGCCGGCGATGCCCGACTCGACCTGGCCCAGCGCGATCTTGTTGGCGACCTGCGCGACCGCCTCCAGGCCCGTGCCGCACGCCTGCTGGATGTCGTACGCCGGCGTCCATGGCGACAGGTGGCTGCCCAGCACCGACTCGCGGACAAGGTTGAAGTCGCGGCTGTGCTTCAGCACCGCGCCGCCCACGACCTCGCCGACGCGGGCACTCTGCAGTCCGAACCGCGCGACGAGCCCGTCCAACGCGGCAATGAGCATGTCCTGGTTGGACGCGTTCGCGTACTCGCGGTTGGCGCGGGCGAACGGTATGCGGTTGCCGCCGACGACGACGGCTCTACGCTCCGACACGGCGGTGCCCTCCTGTGTGGCGACTGGCGCTGCAGGGAACTCTACGGTCGTACCCATCCGTGCGCCGAGCACACCGGGAGGTCCGATGACGGCACAGGCCAGCACCTCAGCGGTGGACACCGACCGGTTGCGGTCTTTCCTCGACGGCCGGTGGGAGGAGGCACGGCAACTGGCACGCGGGCAGCTGCGCGCCGGTGGGCACGGGATGGTGTACGGGCTCGACGTGGAGGCGCACCGACGGCGAGTCGCGGACCAGCTGCGGACGCTGGCGGGCACTCCGATCGCGAAATTGGGCTTCCCGCGAGAGTACGGCGGCGCCGGTGACGTCGGCGGCTGGATCAGCGGGTTCGCGATGCTCTCGTACAGCGACCTGTCGCTGCAGGTGAAGGCGGGAGTCCAGTGGGGCCTGTTCGGCAGCGCGATCGCGAACCTCGGTACCAAGCGGCACCACGAGGAGTACCTGCCGGCGGCGCTCAACGCAGACGTCCTCGGCAGCTTCGCGATGACCGAGACCGGGCACGGGTCGGACGTCCAGTCCATCGAGACCACGGCCACGTACGACGCGGACGCCGAGCAGTTCACCATTCACACGCCGGAGGAGAATGCGCGCAAGGACTACATCGGCGGCGCGGCGAGGGACTCGCGGTTCGCGGTCGTCTTCGCCCAGCTGGTGACCCGCGGTGAGAACTTCGGGGTGCACGCGTTCGTCGTACCGATCCGTACCGCGAGCGGCGAGCCCTGCCCCGGCGTCATGCTGGAGGACTGCGGGCACAAGGAGGGGCTGAACGGCGTCGACAACGGGCGGATCCACTTCGACCACGTGCGGGTGCCGCGCGAGGCGCTGCTCAACCGGTACGCCGACGTCGCCGCGGACGGCACGTACCAGAGCCCGATCAAGGGCAGCTCGAAGCGGTTCTTCACGATGCTCGGCACGCTCGTGCAGGGACGGATCAGCGTCGCCAGTGGCGCGGGGACCGCCACCAAGCTGGCGCTGGCGATCGCGGTCCGGTACGCGGAGTCGCGGCGGCAGTTCCACCGCCCGGACTCCGAGGAGGAGGTGCCGATCATCGAGTACCTGCAGCACCAGCGCCGGCTGCTGCCCGCCCTCGCCACGGCGTACGCCCTGCACTTCGCGCACGACGACCTCATCGCGTCCGCGGACAGGATCCTCGGCCGCGACGAGGGCGGCGAACACGAGTTGCGCCAGCTCGAGTCGCACGCCGCGGGGCTGAAGGCGCTCATTACCTGGCACACAACGACGACGATCCAGGAGTGCCGCGAGGCCTGCGGCGGCGCCGGGTACATGTCGGAGAACCAGCTGCCGCAGCTGCGCGACGACACCGACGTCTTCACAACGTTCGAGGGCGACAACACGGTGCTGCTGCAGCTGGTGGCCAAGGGCCTGCTCACCGGCTACCGGAACCAGTTCGGCGACCTGGACACCCGCGGCACCGTACGGTTCGTCGCCGGCCAGGTCTTCGAATCGCTACTCGAGGCCACCTCGGCACACCAGCTCGGCCAGCGGCTGGCGGACGTGCGGCCGGGACGGGAGGAGACCGACCTGCTCGACCGCGGCTACCAGCTCGACCTGCTGCGGTGGCGGGAGCAGCACGTGCTGGGCGGGCTGGCGCGACGGATGAAGGCGGGGCTGGACGACAAGCGGGACCCGTCCGAGGTGTTCAACGAGGCGCAGGACCACGTGCTGCTCGCCGCCCGCGCGCACATGGACCGGGTCGTGTTGGAGGCGTTCGCCACCGCCGTGGACAGGTGCGAGGACCGCGACCTGGCGTCGCTGCTCGCCCGGGTCTGCGACCTGCACGCGCTGTCGCTGCTGGAGCGGGAGCGGGCCTGGTTCCTCGAACACGACAGGTTCTCCCCCGGCCGGGCCAAGGCCACCATCCGGCAGGTCAACGAGCTGTGCGCTTCGCTGCGTCCGTACGCGCGGGCGCTTGTCGACGGGTTCGGGATCCCGGAGGTGTGCGTCACCGCCCCGATCGCCCACCAGGGCGGTTGACCTTCAGCTCGCGGTACCCACTGGCGTGCCGCAACGAAGTCGATCACGGTAAGTATGCGGCGACCTACTTACCTCATCCTGCAGGGCGAGGTAAGGCCCGCTACGGGTACTTACCGTGATCGACACGGACAGGGCCCGAGGAAATGCGGTCAGCCGGAATGCCGTGGAATCAGCAGCCGAGCTGGTGCATGAGCTCGTCGTTGGCTCCCTGCGGCCAGTACTCGACGAACACCCCGTCCCGGGCGCGTACGACATCCGTGCCCGGGTACGCGACTCGCGTCCCCGGCGTGGCCGACGCGCCGGGAATCCCGCCGCGATAGCTGCCGCTGAACGTCCACCGCGCCGCGACCAGGTCGCCGTCGACGATCGGCCCGACATCCAGCGTGACCTCGAGGTCATCGAACAGCTGCGTCGCCATCCGCACCTGCTCGGCGATGCCCTCCGGGCCGTGCACGTCTTTGCCCGCACCCCAGTGCGCCACCGCGTCCGCGGCGAAGATCTCCCGCGCCAGCCCCGCCATGGCTCCGGGCTCGGCGTTCCACAGGCCGGGCAGCCAACGCCGGTACAGCGCGTCCAGTGCGTCTCGGCTCATGGTCAGCTCGCTCCTCTCGCTCGTAGCGAGCTAGTATACGTGTACGCTAATCGGCCGATGGTGGTGCGGTGAGTACGCTGCGTAAACCACCCGTTTCGACGTACAGCGGAGATTTCCGGCAGCGCGCGAGGGTCGGTTAGCCTGCGTGGGCCTGCGAACATACCGCGGTCCGCGGGCTGCTACGGGGAGGTGTCCGCGGTGTTCTCGTTCCTGACGGGTGACGGCTCACACGCCGAGCCCACCCGGCGGCGTCTCGGCACGTACGCGACGGTCGCCGCACTGACGGTCGCGCTCGGCTCCGCCGCCGCCTGCTCGCCGGTCGACTCGGCGGAGCGGCAGGGCGGTCAGGCGACGCACAGCGCGTCGCCGATCCCGAAGCCCACGGTCGACGTGCGCGGCAAGGAGTCCAAGCTCTCCTATCGTTCACCCATCAAGATCACCGCTGAGCACGGCGCGATCAATTCGGTCACCGTGACCAGCGAGAACGACACCAAGCTGGCGGGGTCGACCTCCGACGACGGCAGCTCCTGGACGTCGAAGCGCCGGCCGCTGCCGCGCACGTCGTACCAGGCCAAGGTCACCGTGCGTGACACCGCGGACAAGACGTACACCAAGAACCTCGACCTGCACGTACGTACGGTCCCGGTCGAGAACCGGCTCACGTTCAACGTCACGCCCAACTCGGGCACCAGGGTCGGTGTCGGGCAGCCGGTCGTGGTGCAGTTCACGACACCGGTGACGCACCGGCGCAGGGTGGAGAAGGCGATGCACGTCAACGCCGACACCCCCTCCGGCAAGCCGGTGAAGGGAAGCTGGCACTGGCTCTCCGACCAGGTCGTGCACTGGCGGCCGAAGCACTTCTGGCACCCGGGCACCAAGGTCAAGCTGCACATGGCGACCGCAGGCGTACGCGCCTCCGACGACCGGTGGGGACGCAAGGACTACACGCAGAAGTTCACCATCGGCTCGTCCAGCGTGCTCAGGGTCAACGCGCGCACCCACATGATGCGGGTCTACCGGGACGGCAAGCACGTCGCCACCTGGCCGACCGGCACCGGCATGCGCGAGTACCCGACGCGCAACGGCACCTACATCGTGCTGAACAAGTCGTCGAAGTACCACATGACCTCGTGCAGCGCGGGCATCGCGTGCAAGAAGAGCGACCCTAAGTTCTACAGCACGACCGTGCACTATGCGGTACGCGTGACCACGTCCGGGACATTCGTGCACGCCGCGCCGTGGGACAACCTGATGGGGCAGGCCAACACCTCGCACGGCTGCATCCACCTGTCGACCACGCACGCGCACAGGTACTACAGGCACGCGAAGCCGGGCGACGTGGTGATCGTCAAGGGCTCCAACCAGGGCCCGCAGGAACGCGTCGCCGTCGGTGACCCGGGACTGGTCGACTGGAACATCCCCTGGTCGCAGTGGAAGGCCGGCTCCGCGCTGAAGTAGCGGTCCCCCTAAGCGCTGGCGGGGATCTCGCCGTCGCGCGGAAGCACGGGCAGGTCGACCGGCACGGTGTCGGGGTACTTCAGACCGAGCCCGGTGTTCAGTACGACGACCTCGTCGTCGGCGCCGAGCCATCCGGACTCCGCGAGCTTACGCACGGCGGCGAGCACGGCCCCGCCCTCCGGGCAGACGAAGCTGCCCTCCTGCCGAGCGCAGTCGCGTACGGCGGCGAGCGCGTCCTCGTCGTCGACGGCGATGGCGCAGCCGTGACTCTCGCGCACGGCCTGGAGGACGAGGAAGTCGCCCAGCGCCTTGGCCACGTTGATGCCGAACGCGACCGTGTGCGCATCGGGCCACGGCTCGCTCTCGATCTCGCCCTGCTCGTACGCACGAACGATCGGTGCGCAGCCCGACGCCTGGACGGCGACCAGGCGCGGCAACCGGCCGCTGATCCAACCGATATCGAGCAGCTCGCGCAGAGCCTTGAAGATGCCGATGATGCCGACGCCGCCGCCGGTCGGGTAGCAGATGACGTCCGGCATCCGCCAGCCCAGCTGCTCCACGATCTCCAGGCCCATCGTCTTCTTGCCCTCGAGCCGGTACGGCTCCTTCAGGGTGGAGACGTCCTGGTATCCGGTTCGGGAGGCGACCGCCTTGCCGATGAGCTTGCCCGCGTCGCCGATCAGGCCATCCACCAGGTACGTCTCGGCGCCCGCCGCCACACACTCCACCCGGGTGATCGGCGGCGCGTCCACGGGCATCGCGATGAGGCTGGCGATGCCGGCGCGCGCGGAGTAGGTCGCCCACGCCGAGCCGGCGTTGCCGTTCGTGGGCATGGCCACACCCGTCACGCCCAGCTCGGCGGCGCGGGACACCCCGACGGCGGCGCCGCGCGCCTTGAACGTCCCGGTGGGGATCAACCCCTCGTCCTTCATGAGCAACCGGGGCAGGCCGTACGTGCTGCCGAGCTTGGGCATCGGCACGAGCGGCGTCCAGCCCTCGCCGAGGCTGCGGATCGCCTCGGGGGAGCGGACGGGCAGCAGCTCGTGGTACCGCCAGAGGTTCGCCTCGCGCCCTGCCAGCTGCTCGGGGGTCACGGCGAACGTCACGTCGTCCAGGTCGTAGCGGGCGAGCAGCGGCGAGCCGCACGAGCACAGATTCTGCACCACGTCGGCGTCGTGGTGCTTACCGCAGCGCGGGCATTCCAGGTCGGTCAGGCAGGAGAAGGGCATGGCAGGACCGTACCCGCGGTCACCGGCCCGCGGTCGCGAGGGCCGGAACCTTGTGGATACCGAACCGCTTGCGCAGCGCGGAGAGCGCCGCCTGGTAGCCGCACATGCCGTGCACGCCGGCACCCGGAGGAGTGGAAGCCGAGCACAGGAACACCCCCGGCGCGGGCGTCGCGTACGGGTCCCACCGCGGCGCCGGGCGGAACACCAGCTGGTCCGGGGTCATCGCGCCGCCGCTCATGTCGCCGCCGAGGTACGACGGGTTGTACGCCTGGTAGCCGGCGGCGGTACGTACGTGCCGGTCGAGCACCAGGTCACGGAACCCTGGGGCGAACCGCTCGATCTGCGCGTCGATGCGCTCGCTCATGTCCACATCCGAGCCAGCGGGGACGCCGCAGTACGCCCACAGCGCGTGCTGGCCTGCCGGGGCGCGATCGCGGTCGACGAGCGACGGCTGGGCCACGAGCACGAACGGGCGCTGCGGGTGACGCCCGGCACCCAGCTCTTCCAGCGCCAGAGCGACCTCGTCCCACCTGCCGCCGACGTGCACCGTGCCGGCGCTTCGGCATGCCGTGTTCGCCCACGGCACCGGCCCGGAGAGCGCGTAGTCGACCTTGCAGACGCCGGCGCCGTGCCGGAACCGGCGCAGTGCACGCGCGTACGACCCGGACACCTCGTCGCCCACCATCGCGAGCAGCTGCTCGGGCACCACGTCGAGCAGCACTGCATGCGCAGGTGGGAGCTCGCGCAGGGTGCGCACCTGGTGGCCGGTGACCACCTCGCCGCCGAGCCTGCACAGCGCAGTGACCAGCGCGTCGGTGATCGCCTGACTACCGCCTCGTGGCAGCGGCCAGCCGGTGGTGTGGGCGAGCAGCGTGAGCAGCAGGCCCATCGGCGCGGGCGTCAGGCTGCTCAGGGGCTGCATGGAATGCGCGCCAGCGCCGGTGATGACCGCGCGCGCCTCCTCGGTGCCGAAGGCACGCGCCACGCCGCGCCCGGCCAGCCGGAGCGACGAGCGGGCCATCGCGGCGGTACCGAGCACGTCGGTCGGCAGCCTGCGCAGGGGCGGGGCGAGCAGCAACGAAACCAGGTCGGGTGCGGCACGTACGAGCGGACCGAGCAGGCTCGCGTACGTCTCGGCGTCCACGCCCAGCCCGCCCGCGGTTTCCTCGACGGTGCCGCGCACCACGCCGGCGCGACCGCCGTCGAGCGGGTGCGCGTACGCGACGTCGGGCGCGCGCAGGTCGACGCGGTCCCGCAGCCCGAACGCGCGGAAGAACGGCGAGGCGACCGCGAGCGGGTGGACCGCCGAGCACGTGTCGTGCAGGAACCCGGGCCGCGTCAGGGCGTCGCTGCGACAGCCGCCGCCGGGTTCGCCCGCCGCTTCGTACACCCGGACGCCCAGCCCTGCGGCCGCGAGAGTGACGGCTGCAGCGAGCCCGTTCGGGCCCGACCCGACAATGATCGCGTCCTGACGCACCGCAGTCCTCCCTCACGTCGCGTTCCAGTCTGCCGCCGCCAGCGGAGACCTACCCGCCCGGCAACCGACCCAATTCGGACGATCGGCCATCTTTTGCTCGCATTGGGTGACGACGCGCCCGGGGGCGGCCTTGAGCCGCCGCGGAGGACTCGGTATGGTGCGTGCGCCCCTAGCAATTCGTTACCGTCTGTGCCCCGAGGAGACATCTCTCCGTGACCTTGCGGCCATGGCGAGGCGCGCGGCGTTCCCCCGAGCCGCATGCCTCCCGCCACCGGCGCACGAGATTCACCCTCGCCTTCGCCTGGGTGATTCCCGCGCTGCTGCTGTTCGGCGTCCTCATCGCCGTGCCGCCCGCAGGTGACAACTCCCGCTCCGGGGAGGCGAGCGGCAACGGGATGCACCTCGTCGGCAAGAAGAGCAGGCTGGTCAAGCTGAAGAAGAAGGCCGACAAGGCCTCCTCCTCGTTGAACTCGGCCACCAAGAAGTACAAGTCGGCACGGAACCGCTACCAGCTCGCGCAGGCACAGCTGAAGCGCACCAAGGCCAAGGCGGAACGCAAGAAGAAGACGTACGAAAAGGGGCGCAAGCGGGTCGCGTCGTTCGCGGTCGCCGCGTACAGCTCGCCGCTGCCGAACAGCACCAGCGTGCTCCTGACCTCCAAGCACCCGCGGCAGGCGGTGCAGCAGGCGACCTCGCTGAACGTCGTGACCCGTGCCGAGGCGCACACGATCAAGCGTGCCCAGCGGCAGAAGGAGAAGGCGAACGCCCTCGTCAACCAGGCCGAGAAGCTCAGCAGCTCGCTCAGCAAGCAGAAGAGCAAGCTGCACTCGCAGATGAAGTCGCTGAAGAAGGAGTCCAAGCAGTCCACGCAGCGACTGATGAAGCTGCTGCAGCGGATGAACGACCAGCGCGCGTCTCGTGGCAGCCGGGTCGTGCTCGCAATGACGTGCGGGCAGAAGAAGCAGGACGCCGCGATCCGGGCGGGGAGCTTCTCCAACGGCCTGCTCCCGGACTGGGCACTGTGCTCGTTGCCCGGCTACAACGGCAAGAAGCTGCGCGCCGACGCGGCGAAGCCGTTCCAGCAGCTCAACGTCGCCTACGCCGAGCACTTCGGCAAGACGATCTGCATCACCGACTCGTACCGCAGCCTCGCCGCGCAGCAATCGGTGTACGTGCGCAAACCCGGCATGTCGGCCGTACCGGGCACCAGCAACCACGGCTGGGGCTACGCGCTCGACCTCGGCTGCGGGATCAACGACTACGGCTCGCCGCAGTTCAACTGGATGAAGGCGCACGCGCCCGAGTACGGCTGGGTGCACCCGTCCTGGGCCGAGCACAGCCCGTTCGAACCGTGGCACTGGGAGTACGAGCCGGGCACGCACACCCAGCCGGCTGGCTGAGTCTCAGCTCGCCCGGTCGAACATCGCCTCAGCGAGCAGCGCGGCACCGAGGAAACCAGCGCGGTCTCCGAGCGCCGCCGGGGCGAGGCGCGGTCGCCGCTGGAAGCTGAGCCGTTGCTCCATCGCTTGCCGCAACGGGTCGAACAGCGCCGGCCCGGCCTGGCTGAGGCCTCCACCGATGATGATGGCCTCGGGCGCCAGGACGCTGGCCAACCAGGCCGTCGCCAGCCCGAGCGCGTCGATTGCCTCCTGCCACACCCGCTCGGCGACGGGGTCGCCCGCCGCCATCCGAGCCGCGACCTCGGCTGCCTCGCCGACGTTCTCGCCGCGCTCCTGCGCGTAGCGACGGGCGATCGCGGCGGCGGAGGCGATTGCTTCCAGGCATCCGCGCTTGCCGCAGGCGCACAGCCCGTCGTGGCCCACGTCCACGTGGCCGATCTCACCGGCCAGGCCGCCGCCGCTGTGTACCCGGCCACCGATCGTCAGGGCGGCGGCGATGCCGGTGCCGATCGGGACGAAGGCGACATCGGAGAACCCGCGGGCGGCACCGATCCTGCTCTCCGCCAGCCCCCCGGCGCGCACGTCGTGGCCGATCACGGTCGGCAGCCGCGTCCACTCGGCCAGCAGCCGCCGGAACGGGACGTCGCGCCAACCAACGTTCTCCGAGTGCACCGCGACGCCCGCGGTTTCGTCGACGATGCCGGGCAGCGCCAGCGCCGCCGCGGCCGTCCCACCGTGCTGCGCGGCGAGGTCGCACAGCTCGCAGACGACATCGCGGACCGCGGCAATGGCGGCCTGCGGTCCCGCGCTTACCGGTACGGGGCGGCGCAGCTCGGCGCGCACGGCCGTACTGGCGAGGGCGGGCCCGCCCGGCATTGCCGCGGCTGTCAGCTCGGGACGGCCCACGATCGCGCCCTTGATCGTGCTGCCGCCGACGTCCACGGCGATGACTGCGCGGCTCACGTTAGGCCGGCGGCGGGAGTACGACCGACCTGGCGAGGTTGCGCGGCCGGTCAGGATCGAGCCCGCGGCGCTCGGCCACCGTGACGGCGAGGCGTTGCACGCGCACCAGCTCGGCCATCGGATCCCGGTCGGCGTGCACGACGGTCGCGCCGAAGCGCCGAGCCTCGTCGACGAGCATCCGCGGCGGCTCGCCGAGGAACCAGACGAGGCTGCGCTCATCGGTGATGCTCATCGGGCCGTGGCGGTACTCCATCGCCGGGTACGACTCGGCCCAGGACTGCGAGGTCTCGCGGATCTTGAGCGCTGCTTCGTCCGCGAGCGCCGCGCCGAGGCCGCAGCCGAGGAAGGTGAACTGCGTGGCCTCGCCCCACTGCTCGGGGAGGGCGTCGGCAAGCGCGGATTCCGCCTGCTGGGCGAGCACGTCGACGTCCTCGCCCAAGTGAGCCCGCAAGAGTGCCAGCGTGCTGGTGGCGAACCGGGTCTGTACTATCGACCGCTCGTCGGCGAAACCGAGCACCACAGACTGCTCGGCCAACCCGGCGGCAGGGGTGGTCGGGTCAGCGACGATGACCGTCGTCGGAGCGCGTTCGCGCAACTTCCGCAGCAGGCCGACAACCTCCGTGGTGGTGCCGGACCGGCTGATCGCGAGCACGCGGTCGTAACGGCGACGCTCCGGCCACTCCGACGCGGCGAACGCGTCGGTCTCCCCTGCGCCGCGTTGCTCGCGCAGCGCCGCGAAGGCCGCGGCGATGTAGCGCGACGTGCCGCAGCCCACCACGGCGACGCGCTCACCCGGCTCGGGGAGGCCGGCCGCGTCGGTCGCTACCGTGGCCGCTTTCCGCCAGCACTCGGGCTGCCGGGCGATCTCCCTGGAGACGTTCGACTCGCTACCCACCCGTGACCTCCATCGACAGCAATGCGCGGTCTTGATAGTTCATGTTCGGTTATAGCTACGATAGTGCACCGACGAGCACGACGGTGTTTCCTCAGCCGCCGCGGGGCCGGCAGGCAACGGCATAGTCACGCAACACGTCGCGCACCCGATCGATGACCAGCGCGCGCGGCTCGAGGGCCAGGTCGCCCGACCGCACCCGCGCATACTGCTCGGGCAGGTACTGGCTCAGCAGCGGCAGCGGCACGTCGCGCGCGCTCAGGTTGGCGAACAGTTGCGACTGGGCCCGCTGGATCTGCTCGTCCGCCCAGTAGTAACGGACGCGGTCCGAGAAGCTGTAGCGGCGCAGCAGGCGCTGTTCGGCGGGGTCGCCGGGATAGTACGCCTGCCACCACCGCGGGTCCTCCAGCATCCGCCGTTCGACCAGCTCGATGAGACCGGAACAGTCTTCGGGCGCGACGAGCTCCTGCTCGATCGCGACGAGCCCGAACAGGGCCTCGCGCAGGGCGAACGTGAGGCCGGGGCCCACCTTGACGATCGCCCAGTGGTCTTCGACCAGCTCCGCCAGCCGCTCGGTCGTCTGGTAATCGGTGGAGTGCGCCTCGAACACCAGACCGGGTTGGTCGTCGAGGATGCCGCGGAGCTGGGACGTGCGCCCGCGCTCGTACTCGATCACGTGCCAGCGGTCGAACTCGACGCCCGGCTGGACGACCAGGCCGACGACTCGCTCCCACGCCCGGTCGAGGCCGGCGGCCGCGAACGCGCGCTCGTGCGCGGCCAGCGTGGCACGGGCGGCGTCCGGCGAGGTCGGCGTGAGGGCATCCAAAGTGTCGTGCGCGCCGCCGGGTACGGGCACCTCGGTGCCGATCACGTAGGACAGTCCGGCCCTTGCGCGCTCGGACCCCGCCGCCCGCTCCGCGACCGCGGCGAGGCGCGCCGCGCGCTCGGCCACCACCTCGTCGGTGAGGGGAGCGACGTCACAGGCGCAGGGCATGCTGCAGTCGAGGTGGATCTTGGTGAAACCGGCCGCGACGTACGCCTCCACGAGCGCGTCGGCGTTGCTCATGGCCTCCTGTGGTTCCAGCCCCCGCCAGGTGTTCGGACCGAGATGGTCACCGCCGAGCACCAGCCGCTCGCGCGGCAGCCCGTAGCGGGCGGCGATGCCCAGTACGAGGTCGCGAAAGTCGCCCGGCCGCATGCCGGTGTAGCCACCGAACTGGTCCACCTGGTTCGACGTGGCTTCGACCAACAGGCAGCTGTCATCGGCCAGTGCCTGCTGGACCGCGGCCTCGAGAACCAGCGGGTGCGCGGAACACACCGAGCAGACGCCGCCACCGGCACCGGCCTTGTGGCGGGCGATCACGCTCCGCAACGGGTCGTCGGTCACTGCCGCCATTGGATCCGCCATCGTCATCGTTCCCCCTCACTCTCCGACGCCGTGTGTTTACACGTGTTCGAAACAATGCAACTATAAGCGCCGCCAATCACGAATGGACACTGGCGTGCAGCCAGGAGGTGGGCATGCGTTCGATGTCAGCACTACGCATCCGACACCGTTGGAGCACCGCGGCGATCGGCGCACTCGCGTTGGTCCTCGGCCTGCTCTGGGCGACGTCGGGCACGGCGCACGCGGCCCGCGCAGACGCCGGCGGGACGCCGAAGGTCATCCCGGCGCTCACCGACTGGAAGCCCGCGGACGGCAGTTACCGGTTCGGCAAGGAGAGCCGCATCCTGGTTCCGGCGCACGGGGACAGTCTGCATGCGACGGCGCGGACGCTGGCAGCCGAGCTGAAGGCCCGCTACGGCCGGTCGGTGTCCGTCGTACAGTCCACCGCACACCCGCTGCCCGGCGACATCGTGCTGACCCGTGACAGCGACAGGACCAAGGAACTGAAGCAGCAGGGGTACGCGGTCGAGATCGGCGACACCGCGCACATCGTCGGCGCGGCCGGCGACGGCGTGTTCTACGGCACCCGCACGCTGCTGCAGATGCTCGCGAACGGCCGCACCATCCCGCGCGGTCGCGCATTCGACGTCCCGCGCTACCCAGAACGCGGCATCACGCTGGGAGTTCCCGTCATCCACATGTCCATGCGGTGGATGGAACGGCTCTTCGCCGACATGGCGTACCTCAAGGTGAACTACGTGCTCCTCGAGGCCCAGGTGCAAAGCACCGACCACCCCGAGGCCGTTCGCTGGGGCTACTACACGAAAGATCAGGTACGGCGCCTGGTCTCGCTCGCCGACAAGTACCACATCGCGCTGATCCCCGAGGTCAACGCGCCGGGTCACATGGACCCGTACCTCTTCGATCACCCGGAGCTGCAGCTGCAGGACGCGAACGGCAATCGCTCGCCCTCCCGGCTGGACATCACCGACCCCAAGGCGTTCGACTTCTACACCGAGCTGATCGACGAGTGGAGCGCGCTGTTCGACAACCCGTACTGGATGATCGGTGCGGACGAGTACCTGAGCAGCGACCAGTACGCCAACTACCCGGAGATCGGCGAGTACGCCAAGGAGAAGTTCGGCGCCGACGCCGTGCCCCAGGATGCGTTCGTGAACTTCGTCAACAGGGTCGACACGTACGTGCGTGGCAAGGGCATGACGCTACGCATGTGGAACGACGGCATCCCCACGGGCAACACCGTCGACCTGAACAGCGACATCGTGGTCGAGCACTGGCGCGCCGACAAGGCCAAGCCGAGCGACCTGTTCGCCGCCGGGCACAAGGTGATGAACTCCTCCTCGCTGCTGTACTACGACTACGGCAGGGGCTGGCACCGCAGCTTCCGTACTCTGTGGGACAACGGGTGGAATCCGAGCCAGTTCGTGGGCGAGACCGTCGACCCGGACACTCCCGGCCTCACCGGCGCGAAGCTCAGCATCTGGCCGATCGACGCGGGAGCGGTGACCGAGCAGCAGCTGCAGGACACGCTGTTCATGCCGCTTCGCTTCCTGGCGCAACGCACCTGGGGGCAGGGCGACCCGTTCGTGGGCTGGGACGCCTTCGTTCAGCGAGCGAAGGACCTCGGGCACCCGCCCGGCTGGCACAACGCCGACTACCAGCCGGTGCCTGACGGCACGTACACCATTCGTACGGCTTCGGGGCCCGGAGGCACCGTGCTGACGCCGACCGGGTCGAAGGCGGGGAGCACGCTGGTCACCGGTGACGAACCCGCGAAGTGGCGGCTGCGGCACACCGACGACCGCTACTACCGGGTCATCTCGAACGAGAGCGGTCTGTGCCTCGACATGCGCCGCGGCCGGCACTGGGCGGGCGCGCCGGTCGAGCCCGGCGCGCAGGCGACCGTGGAGAAGTGCGACGGCCGCAACACCCAGAAGTGGGAGATCACCCATGGGTCACGCGGCTCCGGGTTCGACCTGACGAACGCGATATCGGAGCTCGACCTGCACACGTCCGCCGAGGGCGCTGTCGTACAGGTGCCACCCGACCAGGCCAAGCCCGGCGGCTGGCGGCTGAAGGCGGAAGCGTTGGTCAGCATCGACATCAAGGCGCGCGGCCGGTCGCTGGAACCGGCGCAGTCCAATCCGGTCACCGTGTCGCTGACCAACAACGCCGACGAGCCGATCACCGACCTGACACTCGCGCTGGACGCACCGGACGGCTGGCAGGTGAAGGCACGCACGAACACGACCCTCTCCTCGGTCGCACCCAGCGACACGGTCTCCGCGACATTCGGCGTGACGCCGGCCGCCGACGCGGACTCCGCGACCGCGTACGCGGTTACGGCCAACGCGTCCTATACCGCCAAGCACAAGCGTTCGGTGTCAGCCTCGGGCGCAGTGCACGTCGACGCCACGACGTGCGCCGACCCCTCGAAACCGGTTGACCCGGACACAGAGTTCGACGGCGACTCCCTCGACGGCTGCCGGTGGGTGACCATCCTCGGTCCGGACATGAGCGCGCTCGAGGTGAGTGATGGCAGTCTGCGGATCCGCACCCAGGAGACTGATATCGCGGGTCCCGGAACGACCATCTCGAACGTCCCGCTCGAGGATGCACCCGACGGCGACTGGACCGCCCAATTGAAGATGACCGCGCCGCTGGACCAGCGCTACCAGCTCGGCGGCTTCATGGCCTACCAGGACGCCAACAACTTCGTCGTCTTCGACGTCGTCGCCGACAACCCGCAAGGCGCGCCGCTCGATCCGCGCGTCGAGCTCATCTCCGAGAAGGCCGGTGACTACGGCAAGGGCGGCTGGATCAACTCCTGGAACCCACCCGCGGGCCACGACGCGAACTGGTGGCTCCGGCTGACCAAGTCCGGCGACACCTACTCCGGCGCGTACAGCGTGGACGGCACCACGTGGACGCAGATGCCCGGTACGGTGACGGCGTCGCTCGACGACCTCAAGATCGGTGTACTGGCCACCGGCGACTCCCAGCGCTCCCCGGTCACCATCGCGTTCGACTACTTCCACATCAAACAGAAGGGCTGATTGCGTGATCGCCTCGGGCGGCATGGACCTGAGCAGGCACCGGGGCGGGCGAACGCGTCAGCTCACGACGTTCGACCAGGCGACGCGCAAGAAGGCGGTGAACGCTCCCGCCGGCCGTACGACGACGATCGGGGAGGTGTCCGGGCAGGGCTATATCGCCAACCTGTGGATGACGGTTCCCGGCTGGTTCTGGGCGGAATGGGAGCCCGACAAGCCACGCGACGCGGCGATACTCAAGACGCTGATCGTGAAGGTCTACTTCGACGGTGCCGACCATCCGGCGATCGCGGCACCTATCGGGGACCTGTTCGGAGTCGGGCTCTGCGAGGTGCCGAATTTCGCGTCGGCGTACCTCGGCATGTCCAGCGGGGGTTTCTTCTGCCGGTTTCCCATGCCGTTTCGTATGGGATTTCGCATCGAGGTGGAGAACCTGCATGCGGTGGTCGAACCGGACGTCTTCTGCAATGCCGTCTACCAGCTCACCGACGTGCCGGACGACTCCGGCTACCTGCATGCCCAGTTCTGTACCGGACGGCGGCGCGGCGACGAGACCGTCACCGTAGCCGACGTCGCCGGGCGCGGTGATTACGTCGGCTGTGCCATGTCACTGCAGGCCGAGCCACGGCAATGGCTCGGTTACCTGGAATCCCCCGAGCACGTTTTCATCGACGGCGACGACGAGCCCACCATCGTCGGAACCGGACTGGAAGACTATTTCATGGGCGGCTGGTACTTCCGTGAAGGACCGATCATCGGTCCGCTGCACGGTGTCCCAGTACGCGACCCGTTCAATTCCAGCGTGGCGATGTACCGCTTTCACGCGGACGACGCCATCGCTTTCGAGTCGAGCTTCCGGATGGATTTCGTGCACCCGTGGCCGCCGGACCAGGTGGAGCCGTACGCCTACTCGTCCGTCGCCTTCTGCTACACCGACGAGCCGGACGGCCCGTCCACGCCATTACCAGGCCGCGAAGAACTGCTGTGCTTCTACCGGATCAGGAACCGGGATCACTACCACTTGGCGTGACGGCGGCCGTGTGCATGCGGAAGTCGTACACGTAGGGCAGCCGCTCGTCCGCGCGCGGTTTGCCGGCTTGCCGTAGCGCCGCGCAGTAGTCCTGCCACAGCACGGAGAGCGCGTCCTCGCCCTCACGCAGATCGGGCACGACGAGACCGTCCTCGAGGATCCGCCCGGCCCGGTACGTGTCACCGGCCGCGAGCGCCGCGCGGGCGTGTAGGAACCGGGTCCGTCCCGCCGACCGTTGGGTGTCGTCGAGCCCGTCGACGAGGTCGAGCGCCGCGTCGGGACGGCCGGCGTCGATGAGTGCCGCGAGCGCCTCGATGGTGAGCGGCCAGACCCACGGCAGGAGCCGGTGGGCGGCGGCCAACTGCTCGGCGGCGGCCTCCACCCGGCCCGCCAGCTGGTCGGCACGGCCGAGGTTGCGCAGCGCCCACCCGTTCGGCGTGTCCGCGTGCGAGCGCCGCCATGCCTCGCTCGCTTCCTCCCGCTCGCCCGCCGCCCAGCGCACCACGCCGCGATGCAACCAGGTGAACCAGCCGTCCGGCGCCCGGTCGAGGAATCGTTGCCAGGCCAGCCCGGTCACATACGAGGGCGGGGCATCTGCCGGGTCTGCCTCGGGTAGCGCGCCGACCTCCAGCAGGCGCAGCCACGGGCGCTCCACCTCGCCCAGCGATGCGTCGGGAAAGGGCAGTCCCGGCAGGCCCAGCGCATCCCCACCGGATCGCTCGCGCAGGCGCCGCTCCAGCGCACCCCATCCCGAACCACCGTACAGTGCCTCGGCAGGTGGCAGGTCCGCCCAGCCGTCCGCGGTGGTGTGCACGTCGTCCAGGCTCCGGCCCGCGAGTAGGCCGTCCAGCGCGGATTCGACCCCGGCACGCGCGCCGTGCCACGCGCCGTGCGCGACCGCCGGTTCGAGCTCGATCGGCCCGAACGTCTCCACCCACGACCACTGCGCCCCGGCCGGCATCGACAGGTGCTCCAGCTGCGTGCGCGCCAAGCCGGCCTGGATCTCGCAGTAACCGTCACCGCCGGCCTCCCCGGACAGGAACTGCTGCCAGTGCCGCCCGCCGGTCGACCGTCCCCAGCAGAACAGCTTGCGGCCGCGCAGCGCGGCGGTGGACGCCTGGACGAGCCCACGGCCGCTCTCGTCGACCGCAGCGATCCAGGGCCGCGCGGCCTTGGCGCACTCGAAGAAGTAGTCGGCCGAGTCGCTCGCGCCGGCCGGGTAGCTGACATCTCGCCCGTCGTACGCAGGGACAGGGACGACACGCAACCGCTTGTCGTAGGAGAAGTGGTACGCGGTGTCGGCGGGGGCGAGCACGCGCACATCGTCGCCTTCGGGGACGGCGATGTTCGTCCACCAGTACATCGGTACCGGTGCGTCCTGCGGGTTGACGATGCGCACGCGCACGAGCAGCACGGCCGAGCCGTCCGGCAACCACGCGTCCACCTGGAACGCGACGCCGCGCATCCGCTCCCACTCGTACAGCCGGAGCACGGGGGTGCCGTCGTCGAGCACGACGCGGGCCGCGTGCACGGGCGCGCAGGTGAGCGGCCAGTGCCCGGTCGCGCCGATGTTCCACTCCACCCCGCCAGCGACCCACGCGTCGCGCAGCGCGAAGTTCGCCGGCTGGAGCACGGGGTTGCGGTACAGCAGTTGCCGGTCCGTTGGCCGGTGGACCAGCGACCAGAGGCGTCCGCCCCAGCCCGGCAGGAACGTCGCCTCCAGCTGATCGTTGGCCAGGACGAGCGCGTCCACCTCCTCCGGCGACCGTTCCCGCCCGTAGCCGTCCTGCATGGTGTACGGCAACAGCGAGCGCAGGTGGCCACGAGCGAGGTTGCGCGACATCTCCGCGTCGGCGTCGTTCGCCACGAGCCCAGCGTGCGGGTCGGCGCGCGGTGTCAGTGCCGGCAACGGGTTGTCGGGACCGACGTGCGCGACCGGTACGGTCAGCGTCGTACGCCGCAGCGTGCTCATCGCTCACCCCTCTGCATCGTCACTTCCCCGCCCCTAACGTCATGCCCTCGATGATCCGGCGTCCCAGCCAGAGGTACAGGCCGAGCATCGGCAGCACGAGGATGCAGACCCCCGCGAAGAGCGCGCCGTACTGGGCGCCGGAGTACCGCATGGTCGACAGGAAGTTCAGCAGCGCGAGCGACAGCGTGAACTTCTCGTCGCTCTGCAGGAAGACCAGGCCCAGCAGGGTCTCGTTCCACATCGTTATCGCGTTGAGGATCAGGACGGTGATAAGCCCGGACCTGGCGAGCGGCATCATGATCTGCCAGAAGCTGCGGAACGGCGAAGCACCGTCCAGCGCCGCCGCCTCCTCCAGCTCGTCGGGCAGGGAACGGAAGAACCCGGTGAGCAGGAACACCGTGAACGGCAGCGACACTGCGGTGTAGAGCACGTAGAGCCCGACCAGGCTGTTGATCAGGTGCAGCCAGTCCATCAGGACGAACAACGGGATCACGATCACCTGCGCCGGAATGCCGAGGCCCAGGGCGAACGCCACGGTGAGGAACGCGGCGCCGCGCGTGGTGACACGGCTGAGCATGTACGCCGCCGGCGACGCGATCGCCACCACGCTGATCGACCCCGCCACCACGAGTGCGACCGTGTTGATCGCCGCGCGCCCGAACCCGCCGCTGGTCCAGGCACGCGCCCAGTTGTCGAAGTGCCAGGTGTGCGGCAGCGTCCACGGCGACCCGAAGATCGTCGAGGTGGTCTTGAAGGAGGACACCAACAGGAACACCAGGATGAAGATGTCGAAACAGACGAACAGCCATACGAGCACGCTGCCCGCACCCCGGAGCGGGTTGCGGCGGTGCGTGATCGGAGCCGGCGTGCCGACCCGTCGGGTGGCGGCTCGCGTCGATGCGGAGGAAGCGGACCCGCGCGCGGTCGTTGTCATCTGTCCATGTCCCTAGAACTGGATGCTCTCGCGACGGAGTAGCCGGCGGAGCAGCACCACGAACACGGCGAAGATCACGAGCATGAACAGCGCGGACGCCGACGCGTAACCGAACTGGTAGCCCGGTGCGCGCCCGCCGAAGGTCTCGCCGTACACGAACAGCGCCGAGTTCCACACGTCGGTCGGCGGCATGTCGTTCGTCGTGCCACCGAAGGCGTAGATGAACTCGAACAGCTTCAGCGAGCTGATCGTCCAGAACGTCGCAGCAACGGCGACGACGTCCCAGGAGAGCGGCAGCGTGATGTTCCGGAACCGTTGCCAGGCGCTGGCTCCCGCGATCGCGGAGTCCTCGTAGAAGTACACCGGAATTCGGTCCACCCCGGCCAGGATGATCGTGATGAAGAGCCCGGTATTCACCCAGACCAGACCTAGCATGATCATCTGGAAGAGGTGCGCGGGTCCGAGCCACTTGACGGGGTCATCGACGCCAAGGGCGCCGAGCGCGCCGTTTACCAGGCCGTCGTAGCGGAAGATGAACCCCCACACGATCGACAGCACGATCGGCGAGACGATGAAGGGAAAGAACAGCACCGACCGGATGAACCCGCGCCCGCGCATCTCGCGGAGCAGCATCGTCAGCACGAACGCGATGGCGAAGACGGCCGCGCCGACCAGTACGAGGATGAGCAGCGTGTTGACGAACGCCGTACGGAAGGTCGAGTCCTGCACCAGGACGACGTAGTTGCGCAGTCCCTTCCAGGTCATCGGCCCGACGCCGGTCCACTCGTTCAGGCTGATCCAGGCCGCGGCGAACGTCGGCGCGATCATGAACACGAGGTAGACCAGCAGCGCCGGGAGCACGAACGGCAGGAAGAGCCGCCGGCGCCGCCGCTCCATCGGGGCAAGTGTGGGGGAAGGCGGGCGCCTATGTCGGGCGCCGCTCGCCCCCACGCGTGCAGCAACCGCCATCAGTCGTGCGTCCTCCAGTACTGCTGCTGGTCCTTCTTCATCTGCGCGATGAAGCCGTCAGCGGTCAGGCCGCCGCCGAGTAGCTTGTCGCTGAGCGGGAGGAAGACCTTCTGCCGGTAGTCGGGCATGTCAGCCAGCGCGCCGACCAGCACCTCGCTCGGCTTCTGCTCGTCGAGCAGGTTCTTCAAGTCGGCAAGCTCCTTCGGCGGCTTGATGTCGGTGCGTGGCGTGAGGTTCTTCGCCGTGCTCGATATGCCCGAGAGCCGTTCCTTGTTCATGAAGTAGGCGATGAACTTCTCCGCCGCCTTCGCGTGTTCGGCCGGTTTGGGGACCGCGAACCCGATCGCGTTCGTCGGTACGGAATAGTCGTCGGCCAGCCTCGGGTAGTTGAAGCACCGGTAGGTAAAGCCCGCAGGTGCGGACTTTCCCGTCTCGCTCGGCGCCCAGCTGCCCAGTAGTAGGAAGTCGGCCTTCCCCTCGACCCACTTGCGCTGGATCGCCGGGAACTTGCTGCTGTCGTAGCCGTCGACGAAGTAGTGCTTCCCCACGAGATCGGCGACACCGGCGATCGCGTCGCGTACCCCAGGCTTGCCCCAGCCGCTCGCATCCTTGTCGGTGGCCAGGTCACGCAAGCCATTGGGGCCGAGCGCGCGGATCACGGCGATGCTCGTCCAGTACGCCGCGTACCCGGCGATGTCGCCGTCGAGGGCCAGCGGCGCGTGGCCGCTCGCCTTGCGCTTGGCGAGCAGGTCGGTGAACTCCTGCCAGGTCTGCGGCGCGCCGGAAGCCACCTTCGGCAGCCGCTTCGCGTTGTACCAGATGCACGCGCCGGTGATCTCGTACGGGACGAAGAACGGTGTGCCGTCGTCGGTCTTGATGAACCTGTCGTACTTGGTGGGAACGACGTCGCGGACGGTCTTGCCGCCGCTGCCCGGGATGGTGCGGGTGTACACGTCGCTCAGGTCCGTGTACTGCTTGTTCGTCACGATCGCGCCGGTGAGGTCGCCGTACCCCTGGTCGACCAGATCCGGCACGTCTCCGCTGCGCAGCGCCGGTATGAGCTTGGACAGCACATCGCGACCCTGCCACTCGACCTGCACGTCGATGCCGGTGTCGTGCTCGAAGCCCTTGATGGCCTTCTTCAGGACCTTGGCCTGCGGCTCGCTCTGCTGCCACATCGACCAGTAGGTGAATGTCTTCGCCGAGTCAGCGGAGCCGCCACCGGAACCGCATCCAGCGGCAAGGGCCAGCATGCCCACGGCGAGCATGGCCGCGCCCCGCCGGGTCCGGGACCGCACGGGAAATCGTTTGCTCATAGATGAGCATAATCCTCCTATAGCGAGCACGCGTCAACACGCGATGTCAGCAGACCTGCTCGCTCCAGCGAGCTGTTAACCTCCGAGCACGTCCTGAGGAGGGGGCACCTGATGGGCCGTTACGAGCGCTGGAACAGGCTCATGGAGATGCTGGCCAGTACCGGGAAGCTCGACGTCGAAGACACCGCGGACACCCTCGGCGTTTCCGCGGCGACCGTCCGGCGTGACTTCGAACAGCTTGCGGCGCAGCAGATGGTGACGCGCACGCGCGGCGGCGCCGTCGCGAACGCCGTTGCCTACGACCTGCCGCTCCGGTACAAGACCGCCCGGCACGCACCGGAGAAGCAACGCATCGGCGCGGCCGCGGCCGACTTGGTGCGGCGCGCGCACATCGTCGGACTCAATGGGGGAACGACCACGACGGAGGCCGCGCGCGCCATCGGCGCCGCGACCGACAGCCAGGACGGCGCCGGGCCCGTCACCATCGTCACAAACGCGCTCAACATCGCGAACGAGCTGACCGTACGCCCGCACGTGAAGATAGTCGTGACGGGCGGGGTCGCGCGGCCCCAGTCGTACGAGCTCATCGGGCCTCTGGCGCACAGCATCCTGGACGAGGTCGCCCTCGATGTCGTCCTGCTCGGGGTGGACGCGCTCGACCCGACGACGGGGGCGAGCGCCCACGACGAGGGCGAGGCGAGCATCAACAGGTTGATGGTCACCCGCGCCAACCAGGTAGTCGTCTTGACCGACAGCTCGAAGCTCGGGTCTCGCGCCTTCGCCAAGATCTGCCCCACGAGCGGCATCGATGTGGTCATCACCGACAGCTCGGCCGACCGCCGCGCGGTGGGCGCGCTCACCGAGGCCGGCGTCGACGTCCAGCTCGTCTGACCGATCGCGGACAACTGCGGTGTCGCTGCGAGATCAGCGAGGCTGGTGTGACTACGGTAAAGTGGTGTTGCGCAACCGCCGTCCTGCCCTGACAGCGGTTGCGCTGGTCACGGCCCTCACGCTTACCGGACTCGCCGTACCTTTCCGGCCGGCCGCCGGCGCGAGCGGCCTCACCGCCCTACAGCACCAGGCCGCGCGTCTGCGCAGCCAGGCGGACAAGGCGACAACCGCGCTGAAGAAGGGCACGGCGCGCTACAAGGCGGCGAAGCGTACGCTGCACGCCACGCAGCGGGAGCTCATCTCGACCGCGCAGCGCGAGGAGCACGCCAAGGACAAGGTCGCCGCCGCTCACGCCAAGCTCGTCGGGTACGCCGTCAACGCGTTCCGGAGCCCGGTGGGCAACGATCTGAGCGCCCTGCTCGACGGCGCGCTGGCCAGCAGAGCGGTCGCGCGATCGACGATCGACCTGACCTATCTCTCGACCCGCCAGGCACGCGCCGTGGCGGGGTACGAGCGGCAACGCGCCCGCCGCGCCGCGCTGCACGAACATGCCACGGCGCTGGAGCACCGCGCGCAGCGGCAGGAGAAGCAGGTCGCCAAGCGGCTGCACGACCTGAAGGCCCGCGCGAAGAAGGTCACGAAGAGGCTGCTCGGCAGGCTGGACCGGCTGACCGTACGGCTGGCGAAGGCGGGCAGGTACGACGCGGCGTTCCAGGTGGCCAGCGAGCGGATGGAGCGCAGCGGCGAGGACGCCGCAGCCTGCGACAAGCCCGTGGTGGCCAACTTCCCCAACGGGCTGATCCCCGGACGGTTGCTGTGCCCGCTGCCGGAACGCGGCGAGTTCCTCCGCCCGGACGCGGCCCGCGCGTTCTGGCTGCTCGATACCGCGTACCGGGCGCGGTTCGGCCACCACATCTGCATCACCGACTCGTACCGGCCGCTCGGCGAGCAGTACGCGGTGTACCGGCAGACCCCCGCGCTCGCCGCCGTGCCCGGCACGAGCAAGCACGGGCTGGGCATTGCGCTGGACCTCGGCTGCGGCATCGAGTCGTACGGGTCGACCGCGTTCAACTGGATGAAGCAGCACGCGCCCAGGTACGGCTGGGTACACCCGGCGTGGGCCGAGCACGACCCGTTCGAGCCGTGGCACTGGGAGTACACCGGCTGAGGTCCCCACCCCACCGGTGATCATGAAAGTTCGTCGTAGCCATGACTACGAACATGTTTCATGATCACGTGAGATTTGGGAGGTAGCCGGTCGGCGGCTCCGGGCCGAGGTCGACGATGGCGGCCACCGGGCCGCCGCCGTCGGGGCCCTGGTGCGCTGCCGACACCGACACGAACACCGCCGGGTCGCCGGTGACCGAGGCCGCCACCCCACCGACACACGCCTTGATCTGCCGGTGCCAGTGCACGTCGGAGTCGTCCAGCATCGCGTTGCGGCGGCCGCGTACGGACCCGTCCTGGCTGGCCTCGCACTTCAAGAACACGTTGACCAAGCGGCCGGCGAGGTCATCCGGGTGCGGTCGGTCGGGTAGGTCGAGGCCGGCGTCCCTGATCGCCGCCCACACGCCATGGGTGTCCAGCGCGTCGCGCATGACCGCGTGTCCGATCCGGTAGCGCCCGCCGACGCCGCGGGCGTTCCCGACGACCACGACCTGGGCTCGGTCCAGCTCGACCCCGGACGAGCAGGACGCCACGGCTGAATACCGCGACCGGTCCGCGAGCACGTCCTCGTCCGCGGGCATCTCGGTCTCCCCGAGCGCGACGGCGACACCCAGCGCGGTGCACCCGTTGGACAGGTCCATCGACTCCAGCGTCTGCTCGGTCCATACGGTCTCGCCACGGCTCTTGGCGTCCCTGATCATGTCGATGGTGAGCAGCGGTGTCTTCGTCTGCACGTAGTGCACGTCACCGGCCGACTCGATGCCCGCGCGGTCCTTCGCGTCCCGTACGGCCGCGGCGACCTTCTCGATCATGCCGCGCCGCCCGATCTCCTCGGGCAGCAGCCGCTCACTCATCGCGAACCCCACGGTGAGCCGCGGCTCGTCGGTACGCTCCGCGGCAGAAGTGGGAAGGGTCGCGAAGATGGTCGCGTGCGGGCTGATGACACCGTCGGTGCCGCCGGACCAGACGATCGGAATCTCCGCTACCTCCGCGGACGGCCTGGTGCCCTTCGCCTCCAGTACCTCGCGGAACGCCCGGTCGGCGATGATCCGGGTGTAGTCGTTCACGCCGCCGTTGCCCTCGGTCTTGCCCACCACCGCTACGACACGATCCGCCTCCAGCACGCCCCGGTCGATGAGCTCGGCGAGCCCTGACGCATCGCTGACGGACTTCAAGACCACCTTGCGTACCTCGATCGGCTCGGGCATCGACGGCTCCTTCCGCTCGGACGGTTACCCGCTCACTGCGGGACAACCATGCCCGGTCGGCGACGATCCGCCAAGCCCGAGGGTGTCTCGGTCAGATGAGGTTCGCGGCCAGGACGGTTGCCGCCGCACCTACGAGGAGCCCGAGAACGGCGCCGAGGCTGATCACATCGCCGAAGAAGCGCCAGGAACGTGATACCAGGATCAGCAGCAACGAGACGACGAGCACGGTTACGACGATGGTGTGAGGGTCTGCAGCCATCTCGACCTCCCGAGTGAGCCGGGCACCGTTGGGACGCGCACTACTGACAGATTTAAGTTGAGTTCAACTCGAAGTCAAGACCAAGACGACGTCTAGTATGGTTCAGTCATGGCGGAGACACGGAAGGTCAGCAACCCGCGGGCAAGGGCCGCCAGGACCAAACGCACCCGCACCCGCCGCGCATTGCTGGCCGCCGCCGAGGAGGTCTTCACGTCCAAGGGCTGGGTGGCCACCCGCATCGAGGACGTCGCAGACCACGCCGGCGTCAGCGTACCCACCGCGTACCAGCACTTCCGCTCCAAGCACGCGCTGGTCGCGTACGTCTACGCCCCGCGCGTCGAGCAACAGCATGACCGGGCTCGCCGGCGGATGGGCGCGGGAGGACCCGTACGCGCCGCGCTCGAAGCGCACGTCCGCGACCTCCTCGCGATGGCGGGTGCGAACCCGCCGCTCACCACCGCGCTCGTTAGCGCCGTCGAGGAGTACACGATACGAGCGGGGCCCGTGCGGCCCGGCGACGACGCGGATCCGCGAACCATCGTGCCGCTGCCAGAGGTGCTCGTCGAACTAATCGACCGTGGCCAGCAGGCCGGCGAGTTCCGGCCGTATCCGCCGGCCGCCGAGTTCGGGCCGCTGGTCGTGAACATGGTGCTGCTCCGCCAGATCACCCGACCGGACGAGGCACAGGACGCGACCGCCGAGATCGTCCTGACCACCGCGTTCGGCGTGCTCAAGCCCGGCGTGCTGACCGCTTCCGGCTTCGCCGGACGCCCCTTCGCGACGCCGCGCTAGTCGGGCTCGACGACGGTTCCGTCCGCGCCGGTGATGGCGTCGTCGATGCGCGCCAGCGAGGTGATCACCGCGCGGGTGCCACCCGTCTCGACGAACCGGCACGCCGCCTCCACCTTCGGGCCCATGGAACCGCTGGCGAAGTGGCCGTCGCGGGCGAGCGCGCGCAGCTCCCGTACGGACACCCGGTGGAGCGGGCGGGCATCGGCCGTCCCGTACCCGATCACGGCGTTCGCCACGTCGGTGGCGATCACCAGCACGTCCGCCGCGATGGTACGAGCGAGCACCGCCGCGCTGAGGTCCTTGTCGATCACCGCCTCGACGCCGCGCAGGCTGCCGTCCGGCTCGCGGACGACGGGGATGCCGCCGCCGCCGGTGCTGACGACAACGTAGCCGGCGTCCAGCAACGCGCGCCCGGCGTCCGCGTCGAGCAGCTCGACCGGCTCGGGGGACGCGACGACGCGACGCCACCCACGCTCGCCGCGGTCCTCCCAGGTCTGCCCGTGCTCGATCATGGTGCGCGCCTCCGCGGCCGGCAGGTACCGGCCGACCGGCTTGGTCGCCCGGTGCAGCAACGGGTCGGTCCATTCCACCCGCGTACGGGTGACGAGCACCGCGACCCGGCGTTGCACGCCCCGCGCCGCCAGCGCGTGCTCCAGGGCGTCCATGACGATGAACCCGATCGTCGCCTGGGTCTCGGCTACGTTCCAGTCCAGCGGAACGGGCGGCACCACGCTCGCGGCGAGCTCGTTCTTCACCAGGATGTTGCCGACCTGCGGGCCGTTGCCGTGCGTCAGCGCGACGTCGTGGCCACGCTCGACCAGGACCGCGACGTGCTCCATCGCCTCGGTGACCGCGGCGATCTGGTCACCGGGCGTCGCGGAACCGTCCGGCGCCGTCATGGCATTCCCGCCCAGGGCGATGAGAACCCGCACGGCGCGGAGACTACTCGTGCGCGGCCGTACCGTCCTCGTCCAGCCATGTGCGCACGTACGAACCGTCACCGTCGAGTGCGGGTGGAGCGACGTGCTGGCGGCGGGTCGTCTCGGTGCCGTCCGCCGCGAAGAACCGCAGCGGTGATCCGGGCAGCGTGACCTGACCGAGCGAGGGGTGGTCGACGTCCACGAGCAGGCCCTGGCTGCGGGTCTGCTCCCACTCGTACACCTCGTCGAGCGCGCGCACCCGGCCGGCGGGGATACCCGCGGCCGCGAGCATCGTGAGCAGCTCCTCCGCGCGGTACGCGGCGAACACCTGCTCCACCGCGGCGATGACCTCGGGCCGGTGCTCGACCCGCTCGCTGTTGGTCGTCATCCCGGGCGCCTTCGGGTCGAGGCCGAACGCCTCGCACAGCCGCAACCACTGCGCCTGGCTGCCGACCGCGATCTGCACCGCTTCGTCACCGCAGCGGAACAGGCCGTACGGGCAGATGGACGGGTGGTGGTTGCCCTGCGCGTGTCCGACCTTGCCCGCGACCGTCCACCCGGTGCCCTGGAACGCATGCACCCCGACGATCGCGGCGAGTAGCGAGGTACGCACGACCTGCCCGCGGCCCGTGCGTTCGCGTTCCAGCAACGCCGCGAGCACGCCGTACGCGCCGTACATGCCGGCGAGCAGGTCACCGATCGGCACGCCTACCCGCTGCGGGTCGTCCGGCCCGGAGCCGGTGAGCGACATCAGCCCGCCCTCGCCCTGGGCGATCTGGTCGTAGCCGGCGCGGCCACCCTCGGGGCCGTCGTGGCCGAAACCGGTGATGGACAGCATCACAAGCCTCGGGTTCAGCTCGAGCAACCGGTCGGTGGAGAAGCCGAGCCGGTCGAGCACCCCGGTACGGAAGTTCTCCAGCAGCACGTCCGCCCGGCGCACGAGGCGCTCCAGGGTCTCCTTGCCGTCCGCGCTCTTCAGGTCGAGGGCGATGGACTCCTTGTCGCGGTTGCAGGACATGAAGTACGTAGACACCGGCTCGCCGCCGTCGTCCGGCTGGACGAACGGGGGGCCCCAGCCGCGCGTGTCGTCGCCCACGTCCGGCGTCTCCACCTTGATCACGCGCGCGCCGAGGTCGCCCAGCATCATGCCGGCGTGCGGCCCGGCGAGCGCTCTGGTCAGGTCAACGACGACGGTGCCGGCCAGCGGGCCGGCGCCCCGCGCAGATTCAGACATGGCCCGAGGGTACCGGTCCCTCTCGTGGGCGCGGGAGTCGCGAAAAGTCACTCTTGACGCGGAACGTGCGCATCTGCACGCTGAGAGCGAAGTGCCTCCCCCGGAACCCGCCCCGAACTCGGCGAGCCTGCGTCGCGATCTCGACATCCTCGACCTGCTCGCCAGTGCGGAGTGC
>JBOHBN010000327.1:0-29800 GCA_050698355.1 Streptosporangiales bacterium
GACCAGCTGCGCGTCGTCCGGGGCGGCCGGGGTGCCACCGTTCTTCAGCTGGTACTCCGCCGGCACGTCGATGCCGTAGAGCTTGGCCGCGTTCAGGCCGAGGATCTTCTTCTTGCCCGCGACACCCAGCCTCGGGAAGTCGGCGAACTCCTCGCGGTCCGGCATCTCCCAGTCGACGAAGCCCTCGACCTGCCACTTCGGCTCCCAGATGCCGTAGTCGCTGCCGAACGTCATCTTGTCCTCGCCGACCCAGAACAGCAGCTCGCCCATGACCTTCGCGAAGAACCGTGGACGTGCGTGCATGAGGGCACCAGTGACGACCGACAGGCCCGCGTACACGTTGGGCTCCTGGGTGGCCATGAAGCAGAAGTCCTCGATACGCGGCAGCCCGACGTGCTCCACGATGAAGTTCAGCTCCGGGAAGGACGTGGCGGCCTGGTCGACGTCGCGAACGTCGAACGCGTCCTTGTCCAGCGGCCAGATCGTCGGCCCCTTGTGCACGTGGACGTTCTTGACGCCGAGCTCCTGGCACCGCTCGAGGAAGCGTCCGGCCTCGGGGTCCCTCAACGTCCAGCCCCGGGAGCCGTCGCGCCACTCGGCGGTGTAGAGCTTGACTCCCTTGCAGTGCCACCGCGCCACATTGTCCTCCAGCGCCGCGAGGCCGGCGTCACCCTCACGCGGGTCGAAGCGAGTGTTGAGGATGAACCGGTCCGGGTGCTGCTCGGCGAGGATGGCGTCGCGCTCGGTGGTGTTGAAACCCTCCTTGTACCACTCCTTCAGGTACGTGGGCTGGAAGATCGCCACGTCGACGTGCCCGTCCTGGAAGAGGTCCTTCATCATCGTTTCGGCGGAGTACTTCTGGTACTTCTCGAGCGGCCACTGGGCCTCCGGCGGGCCCAGCTGGTGGTAGGCGTAGAAGCACTCGATCCAGCCCTTCGCGTACTGCTCGGCGCCCTCTACCCAGTTGTCGGGTGCGGCGTTCCAGTAGTGCACGTGGCTGTCGACCACGAAGTACTTCTCGCCGTCCTTCTGGTACATGTGCCGCCTCCGATCAGCCGCCGGGAACGAGGATGCCGCGACCGGTCAGCCGGCCCCCGTCCAATGCGTCCATCGCCTCACCCACCGCGTCGAGCGGATAGGTCTGCGTGCGCAGGGTGACCGCCCCGCGGGCGGCCAGGTGCATGAGTTCGTCGAGGTCGTTGTAGGTGCCGACAAGGTTGCCGATGACGTTGGTCTCGGCGGAGATGATGTCGATGGTGCGGATGTCGACGTGTCCCCCGTAGCCGATCACGAAGTACGAGCCGGCACGACGCAGCATGTCCACGGCCTGCGCCTCGACGCCCTGCTCGCCGACGAAGTCGAGCACCACGTGCGCACCCATGCCGCCGGTGAGCTCCTTGACCGCCGCGACCGGGTCGGTGTCCGCATCGACCGTGTGGTGTGCGCCGAGCTGCTTCGCCACGGCCAGGGCGTCCGACGACCGGTCGATGACGATCATCTCCGCAGCGGTGAGCGCGGTGAGGCACTGCACGCCGATGTGGCCGAGCCCGCCCGCACCGATGACCGCAACGGTGGCGCCCGGGTGGAGCAACGGGACGGCCTTGCGTACGGCGTGATAGGCGGTCAACCCCGCGTCGGCGAGAGCGGCCACGTCGGCCGGCTCGAGGCCCTCGTCGAGCTTGACCACCGAACGAGCGCCGGTCTTTACGAGCTCGGCCATCCCGCCGTCACAGTCGATGCCGGGGAAGGAGCTGTTGGCACAGTGCACGTCGTCGCCGGCACGGCATGCACGGCACAGGCCACAGGTGACAAGCGGATGCAGGATCACCGCGTCGCCGGGGACGACATTGCTCACGGCGCCGCCAACCTCGCGCACCCAGCCGGCGTTCTCGTGGCCGATCGTGTAGGGCAGCTCGACCCCGGACTTTTCGGCCCACTGGCCCTCGACGATGTGCAGGTCGGTACGGCAGAGCCCCGCCCCGCCGACCTCGACGAGCACGTCGAGCGGACCGGTGACCTCGGGGATGGCGACGTCCTCGACGACCGGTCGGTCGCCGTACGCATGCAGTCTGACCGCTTTCACCCGGACCCCCTGGTGACTCGGCCTCAGTCCAAAGGATCGTAGCAACCTTGCGGTGACGCGCCAAGGTCCTCGTGACGGGCTCGGCGGCCCGTCAGTACATCGGCACCTTCACCACGGTGCCTCCGGAGAGTGCGGACTGGTGCGCGCAGATCCCCGGGGCGGTCCAGCGAGCGGCGGTGTGGGCGTCGATGAACGGTGCCCGGTTCTCGACGATGCTGCTGACGAACTCGTGCGCGAGGAACGGGTGCGACCCGCCATGGTGTGCGGGAAGGGGGGCGGGCGCGGCCATCCCGGGCAGCTGGACCTCGCCCGGCCGGGTGAAAACCCTCAGCGGCTCGGGCAGCCGCTCGAGCATGTCCGCGGGTTCGACCTCCCGGGTCGCGACCTGGTTGCCCCGATGCCCTTCCGCGGGACCCGACATGTGGTGGAACGTGAGCGGCCCCTCGTTGTCTCGCGGCCATTCGACGCCGACGTGCTCGCCGTAGAGGGCGAACCCCTCCACGTAGCTGCGTGCGGTCTGGAAGAGCGACATGGTGATGTCGGCCAGAACGTCGCTGTCACGCAGGGTGAACAGCCCCACCTCGGTCGGGTACGGGTTGTCGAACCCCCCGAGGTCGCGCGCGGACGCGAGCGTACCGGCACCCATGCACCGGACCGTCTCGACACCGGTGCCCAGCAAGGCCAGCACCGGGGACAGCGCGTGGGTGATGTAGTGCATCGGCGGATAGCCCTGCCAGTAAACGGGGAAGCCGTCCAGGTTCTGGATGTGGAAGCCGCGGTACAGCGTCAGCGCGCCGAAGTCGCCGCGCTTCACCATCTCCTCGACGTGGAGGTACTCCCGTGCGAACACGGTCGTCTCCATCATCATGTAGTTGCGTCCGCTCTCCTGCTGGGCCGCGATCACCCGGTCGCAGTCGTCGAGCGTGGTCGCCATGGGAACCGCGCTGGCCACGTGCTTGCCCGCCCGCAGTGCCGCGACAACCATGTCCGCGTGCAGGTACACCGGTGCCAGCACGTGCACCGCGTCAACCGAGGCGTCCGCGAGCGCGTCGGTGAGGTCGGCGTGGCCGTCGGCCAGCCCGTACCGCTGCGCAATCGCGTGCCTGCGCTCGGCGTCGGGCTCCACAAGCACCACGTCGGCGACGTTCGGGTGCGACATGTAGATCGGTACGAACTCCTCGCCGAAATTCAGGCCTACGACGGCGACAGTTATGCCGGAACTCATGCCAGTGGCACCTCTTCTTGCTCACCCGGCAGGAAGTCCACCGTGCCGGTCGCGAAATTGGGGACGTCATCGCGAGCCGCCTGGCCCTCGGGCGAGGCGAGGATCTCGTCCATGGCGGCGCGCGACTCCGCGTACAGCTCGGCGATAAGCAGGTACGGGTTCGGGTCCTCCTCGTCCCGGTCGACCCAGGACAGGTTCCACCCGGTGAGACCCCGCATCCGCTTGGCCAGCGGGATGTGGTGCGCGTAGTAGTACTCGCGGAAGTGGTCCGGGTCGTCGGGCATGCCGTACAGGATCGTCATGCGGTACACGGGTCAGTCCCCTATCGGCGCGTGGTGATGCGGGTGTACGCGGACATGTGCTCGACCATGGCGACCTCGGTCGGGAGGCGTTCCATGCTGGACGCTCCGAGGAAACCATCGACTCCGGGTACGTCGGCGATGACCTCCGCCGCCTCGTCAGGCCCGGAGATCGGGCCGCCGTGGCAGACGACCATCACCTCGGGGTTCGCGTCCCGGGCGGCCTTGGTCAGCTCGGCGCACTTCTGCTTCGCGTCGTCCAGGGTGAGCGCGGTCTGAGCGCCGATCATCCCCGAGGTGGTCAGGCCCATGTGCGGGACGACGATGTCCGCTCCGGCGGCGGCCATGGCGGACGCCTCGTCGACGTTCGCGACGTAGGTGCACGTGAACAGGTCGAGCTGGTGTGCCTCGGCGATCATGTCGACCTCCTTGTCGAAGCCGAGGCCGGTCTCCTCCAGGTTGGCGCGGATGATGCCGTCGAACAGGCAGACCGTGGGGTAGTTCTGCACGCCGGAGAAGCCCGCATCGCGTACGCGGCGCAGGAACTGCGGCATGAGACGGAAGGGGTCGGTGCCGCAGACCCCGGCGAGTACGGGGATGCGGTCGGCGACCGGGAGGATCTCCTCACCCATCTCCATGACGATGGCGTTCGCGTCTCCGTACGGCATGAGACCGGCCATCGAGCTGCGGCCGGCCATCCGGTAGCGGCCGGAGTTGTAGATCACGATGAAGTCCAACCCGGCTTCCTGCGAGCACTTCGCCGACAGCCCGGTTCCGGCGCCGCCGCCGATGATCGCCTCGCCGCGGTCGGTCTTGGCTCGCAGGCGAGCGACCAGGTCGGATCGTGATTCCATCCTCATGTCCCCTTCAGCTAACTTTCCAGCGCGCGGTTCAGCGCCTCGGTGATATGCCCGGCAAAGGCGGGATCGTTGATGTCCAGGTCGTGGACATGCAGCGGGATACGGGAGTCGAGCTCCGACCGCAGCGAGTCGACGAGGGCGCGATCGGCCTCGGGATCGTGAAACGGCCCACCGGGAGTGCTGATCTGGGAGAAGCCCCGAGCGGGGACGTGGACCTCGGTGAAAGCGGTCGCCTCGCCCAGCTTCGCCGCGATGATCTCACCGAGCCTCGCGCACTCGTCCGCGCTCGTACGCATGAGCGTGACGGCGGGGTTGTGCTCGAACAGGTTGCGGCCGGCGAACTGCGGAGGCACGGTCGCCCGGGGCCCGAAGTTCGCCATGTCCAGGGCACCTGTGCTGACGACCTGGGGTACGCCGCAGGCGGCCGCGGCGCTGAGCCGGTCGGGGCCGGCGGAGCACACCCCGCCGAGAAGCTCGTCGGCCAGCTCCGTCGTGGTGACGTCGGCGACGGCGGCGAATGCACCCGAGCGGATCATGCGTTCCAGCGTCATCCCGCCGGTGCCTGTGGCGTGGAAGACCTGCACCTCGACTCCGTTGCCGACGAGCGCGTCGTGCAGCGCCGTGACGCATGGCGTGGTCACGCCGAACATCGAGCACGCGACGGATCGCAGGTTCGTGCCGATCGCGGGTATCGGCGGAGCGGTGACCATACCGGCGAGCGCGTCGGCTGCCCGCGCCAGCACCGGCAGGCTGATCGAGTTGAGGCCGGCGATGTCAACGATCGGATACATCATGGTGAGGTCGGAGGCCTGTACGTACGGGCGCGTATCACCGGCGACGATGGTCGACAGCAGCATCTTCGGGCAGCCGATCGGCAGCGCGTCGGCCAGCCGGCTCATCACGAACCCGGCGTTCGACCCGCCGAGAACCATGACGCCGGACACCTGCCCGCTCTGGTAGAGCCGCTGCACCATCCGCGCCGCTCCCGACGCCATGGCGACCATGGCGTCGTTGCGGTTGCCCGCCGCGACGAGCGCGCCGAGGTCGCCGCCACCCGCCCGCGCCACCGCCTCCCGGTCGACGTCCGCCTCGAGGCCCGGCTCGCCGAGGACGCCGGTATCGACCAGCAGGCTGGCCACCTCGCGCGCGGCGAGCCGGCTACGGACGAAGCCGTACTCCTCGTGCTTGGTGTCCAGTGCGCCTACCAGGGCCACGGGCGCGATCGTTCGTTCCGGCATGAGGGCTCCTACTTGACCGCGCCGAGCGACAGGCCGTTGATGAGCCGCTTCTGCGAGACGATGAACACGACCAGTAGCGGCAGGGATGTCAGCGCGGCCAACGCCATCAGCGTGTTCCAGTGCGCCGCGTACGCGGTGTTCTGCGAGGCGAGCAAGCCGCTGACCGGGAGGATGACGCCTTCGGGCAGGAAGTTGATGGCGTAGACGAACTCGCCCCAGGCCTCGATGAACACCAGGCTCATCACCGTGAAGATCCCGTTCGACAGCATCGGAATCGTGATGGACCAGAAGGATTTCAGCCGGCTCGCGCCGTCGATCGCCGCCGCCTCGTACAACGCCGTGGGGATGGCCAGCACGAACGGCCGGAGCAGCATGACCGCGAAGGGCAGCAGCAGCGCGATATCGGCGAGTATCAGCCCGGCCAGCGTGCCCAGGATGTGCCACTTGGCGAGCACGCTGTAGAGCGGGATGACGGTCATCGGCTGCGGGATCATCTGCAGGACGAGGAACGCCGCGAGCACGATCGCGATCACGCGGCTCCATCCGGCCGAGATCCTCCGACCCAGAGCGAAGGCCGCGGGCACCCCGATTGCCAGGACCGCGGCCGTCACGAGCACCGCGATCTGGATCGACGTCAGGATGGCACCGACTCCCGACTCGACGACGTCGGCGTACGTAGCCAGCGTCGGTGTGAAGATCAGGCCGTTGGGGTCGTGCAGAACCTGTGCGTTGGTCTTCAACGATGTGACGACGATCCATGCCAGCGGGATCAGGTAGAGCAGGCCGAGAAGCACCGCCAGCACGGTGAACACCGATCGCGTCGTGCGCCCGATCATTCGGCCGCCTCCCTGCGGATGCTCCGGATGTACGGCACGCTCAGCAGGACGACGATCACGAGCGACACCACGGCGACCGTCGCGCCCGTGCTCATGTGGAAGTCCGAGAACGCCGCGTAGTACGACATCACGGGCAACGTGTTCGTCGTCGTACCCGGGCCGCCCTGGGTCATGACGTAGAAGAAGTCGAAGCTCTTGAAGGCGTAGAGCACGGTGAGGATGGCCAGGATCCACAGCGTGGGGCGCAGGAGTGGCAGCACGATGGCCAGCTGCGTACGCCAGTAACCGGCGCCGTCGATCGCGGCGGCCTCGACGAGGTCGCGCGGGACGGCGAGCAACCCACCACGGATGATGAGCGTGGAGAACGGCAATGCCGCCCAGGCGATGACGGCCGTGACGCTCCAAAGCGCCAGGTTCGGCGAGCTCAGCCACGACACCGAGGGGAGCCCCACGGCCTGGAGTACGGCGTTGACGGCGCCTGAGTCGTCGAGCAAAAACTTCCAGACACTACCGCTGACCAGCGGCGGCAGGGCCCACACGAACGTCATCAGCCCGAGTACGAAGCCGGTGATCCTGCCACGGATCGACAGGATCGACGCCGCGATGAATCCTAGTACGAGGTTCGAGCCCAGCAGAACCACGCTGACACCCGCGGTGCGGGCGACGGCCTGCCACAACGCCGGCGTGGACAGGACCTGAGCGAAGTTGCGCCAGCCGACGAAGTGCCAGTCGCCGATGATGTTGCTCGGGCCGACATCACTGAACGCCATCTGGAACAGAACGATCAGCGGGTAGATCGCGAAGGCCGCCAGTAGCGCTATCGCGGGCACCAGGTAGGCGACCGGGTTCTGGGAGAGGAACCCGCGGCCGGTGTGGCGCCTCCGCGCGCTCGCCCGACGTCCGGTCCGTTCGGGTGCGGAGACCGCCATCAGCAGCCGCCGCCGCCCTTTTTCCGCGCCTTGGCAATGTCTTCGGTGGCACTCTTGGCGCCCTCGGCGGCCGTCTTCTGACCCGAGATGACCGCGCTCACGGCCTTGCCCAACGAGGTTTGCATGTTGGCCGTGTTCGAGTTGTTCGGCCACGCGGCGGTGTCCTGCGCCGCACGGACGAACGGCTGCACGTAATCGTCCTTCTTGATCGCCGGCATGTCCGCGACGTCCGCGCGTACCGGGATGGAGCCTGCCTTGGTGTACACGTTCTTTTCGCCCTGTGACGAGAGGATCGCCTGTTTCAGGAACTTCCAGGCCAGGTCCGGGTGCTCGGACTTGGCCCCGATGGCGAAGCCCTCACCGCCCGGGTAGACCTGGCTCTTGCCTCCCGCCGGAGCGGGGATTCGCGCGGTCCCGTACTCGAACGTCGCCTTCTTGACGTTGCCCAGCTGCCAGTTGCCGTTGAACGCGAACGCGTACTTGCCGGTCATGAACTGCTGCCAGGAGGCGTTCTGGTCCCACGTCGCCGCAGCCTTGGGGATGTACCCCTTGCGCGCCCATGCGTCCAGGCGTTGGAACGCCGTGTTGACCTTCTCCTGCGAGCCTGCCCAGTTGCAGTAGTCGACGCCCTGCCCGAGGAGCTGCGGGGCGAACAGCCACGCGCCCTCGACGGTGGGAGCGCCGGACAGCGCGAGTCCCTTGTACTTGCCGTCGGCGGTCACCTTCGCCAGGTCCTGCTGCAGTTCCTTCAGCGTGGACGGCGGCTTGTTGATCCCGTACTTGCTCAGGATGTCCTTGTTGTAGTACATGCCGAGCAGGTTGGTGTACGTCATCAGGTTGTAGACCTTGCCGTCGGTCTTCCACACCGCACCCGACGGGAACTGGCCCTTGTCGGCGTAGGCCTTCCAGTAGTGGGTGAGGTCCTTCATGACGCCGCCGCTGACCAGCGTCGGGTAGTCCACGACGATGTTGTTGATGAAAAGGTCCGGTGTCTTTCCGGTCGCGACCGAGGCCAGCAGCTTCTGGTCCTGCTGGTCACCGACGACCTGCACGAGGTTGACGTTGACGTCCGGGTTGTCCTTCTCGAACTTGGCGGTCTGGTCCTCCAGCCACGTCCGCTGCGTGCCCTGGTAGTAGTGCCAGAACGTCAACGTGGTCTTGCCGCCGGCATCGTCGCCGGACGGGGCGGAGGACATCGTGCAGCCGCAGACCGTGGCGACCGTCCCGACCGCGAGCGCGAGAAGCCGCGGCCGTCTCGTTCGGTTCTTCATGCCGTTCGCTCCTCGTGTCCGGCGTTGGACTGACGCTAGGGCAATTAACGTCGGTGGTCAACATATAGATGCGAATCAGTCGTACAAAAAGCTGTAGGCTGGGCTCCTACGCTCGGACGGCGAGGAAGGAGTGTGGATGGCGCGGGGCGGTCGAGCCGAGCCGGTCCGTTCGCCTGCGCTGGTCGACGGCGCCGGGCAGGTCCTGGATCTGATCCGTACCGGACGGGCACAGACCACGTCCAGCCTGGCGGCGACCATGGGTATGGCGCGCTCGACCGTGCTGCAGCGCCTGGAATTCCTCACCGCGTACGACCTCGTCGCGAGCGAGACCACGGCCAACGGCGGCCGGGGGCGACCGGCAGCGATCTACGCGTTCGAGCCACGCTCGGCGATCGTGCTCGCCGCGCACGTCGGTTTCACCGGCTGCCGGCTCGCCGTGGCCGACCTCGACGGCGCGGTCCTGGCCCAGCACTTCCTAGGTGTCGACCTGGCGACCGGTCCGGACGGGCTGCTGGCCGGGCTCGAGGAAAGCTTCGACCACCTCATCAGCGCGGCCGGCGTCGAGCACTGCCGCGTCGCCGGCGTGGGGGTAGGGGTGCCGCGCAGCCTCGAACTGCTCAGCTACCTGCACTCGCTCGGCCTGAGCGGCAAGGACTGGGACCGCAGTCACTTCCACCAGGCACTGCTCGCCCGCTACCGGGCCCCGGTGTTCATCGACACCGACGTCAACCTGCTTGCCCTGGCGGAACGGCGCAAGTCCTGGCCGGACGCGGAGGTGTTCGTCTGCGCCAAGCTGGGCACGCTGATCGACGCGGCCCTGGTCGTGAACGGCGTGCCCATCCGGGGGGCGAGCTGGCTGGCCGGGGAGTTGGGTCACATCAAGATCAGCGGCTCGGCCGAGCCGTGCACCTGTGGGAGTGCCGGCTGCCTCGACGCGGTCGCGAGCGGTTCGGCGCTCGTACGGCGACTCGCCTCCGCCGGTTTCGACGTCCATCACGTCTCGCAGGTCGTGCAGTGGGCCGAGGACGGCGTACCCGAGGCCGTACGCGCGCTGCGCGACGCAGGCCGCTACATCGGCGAGGCGCTGGCGTCGGTGGTGAACCTGCTGAACCCGGACGCGGTCGCGGTGTGGGGGTACCTCGCCGAGGCCGAGGCACTGCTGTTCTCCGGGATCCGGGAGGGCCTGTACTCGGGCGCGCTGCCGGGATCGAGCGAGCCGCTGACCCTGGTCAGCGCCACGCTCGGTGACCTCGCTGGCGTCCTGGGCGCCGCGATGCTGGTCATTGACGAGGTGCTCAGCCCCGCCTCGATCGACAAGATGATCGTCGACGGTTCCTGGGCCCCCAGTGGCACTCCGGTGACAGAGGGATCATGAAGGATGTTCCGTGTCCTAGCACGGAGAAGTCTTCATGATCACCGGCGCAGGCGGTCCGCCCCGTCGACCATTGCCTGCAACTTGCCCGCGGCCACGTCTCGCGGCAGGTACTTCATCCCGCAATCGGGTGCCACCACGATGTCCTCGACAGGTACGTGCGGCAGCACGCGCCGGATCCGTTCGGCTACTACCTCGGGCGTCTCGACCGTCATGTCACCGAGGTCGATGACGCCGAGCATCACCTTCTTGCCCGCCAGGACTTCGAGCTCGGAACCGTCGAGGCCGGCCTGTGCCGTCTCGACGGAGACGGCACACGCCCTGCTGGTGGCCAGGTCAGGGAGGCACGAGTAACCGGACGGACGGTCGTGGATGATCGCGGCGTAGCCGAAGCAGACGTGCACGATGGTCTGCTCCGGCGTGCCGGAAAGGGCCCGATCCAGCGCCGCTACGCCGAACTCGCGGGCGCCTTCCGGCCGGGCCTGCATGTACGGTTCGTCCACCTGGACGAAGTCCGCGCCCGCGGCGTAGAGGTCCTGTATCTCCTCGTTGACCGCGGCGGCGTAGTCCATGGCTACCGTCGCCGGGTCGGGGTAGAAGTCGTTCTGTGCCTGCTGCGCCATGGTGAACGGCCCCGGAACGGTGATCTTCACCGGTCGCGCGGTGTGCGCGCGAAGGAACTCGAGGTCGCGTACCTGCACCGGGTGGCGGCGCCGGATCGGGCCGACGATGCGGGGTACCGGGTTGGGATGCCCGCTGCGATCCAGCGCCTGCCCGGGGCGATCCAGGTCCAGCCCGTCGAGCGCCGTGGCGAAATGGTTGGAGTAGCTCTCGCGGCGTGCCTCGCCGTCGGTGATGACGTCGAGCCCCGCTCGTTCCTGGGCACCGATCGCCAGGACGGTGGCGTCGTCTTGAGCCTCCTGCAGGTGCTCGGGATCGACCCGCCACAGCTGCGTGGCGCGTACCCGCGGCGGGAACCGTCCGGCCAGTGCTGCACGGTCGATCAACCAGTCGGGCTGCGGGTAGCTCCCGACGAGCATCGTGGGCAGCAGCGGAAGCGCTGTCCTGTCCGTCATTGAGGGGCTCCTCTCTCTCGCTCGACACGCTAGGCCAGGGTGAGGACGATGCGTTTCGCTGCGGACCCGTGCGCTTGCCGGGTCCACGCCTTGGCAGCGTCGTCGAGCGACACCGTCTCGTAGTCCAGCGTGAGCCGACCGGCGGCGGCGTGCGCGAGGACGGCGAGCAGTGCCGTGGTTCGCTGCTGCGCGGTGAGTTCGTTGTTGGTGTAGCCGAGGACGCGCAGCGAACCGCTGCGCAATGTGGCGCTGTCGATGGGAGCGGTCGCGTCCGCAGCGTCGCCCAGGTTGACCAGCCGGCCGTACGGGGCGAGGGCCCGCAAGGCCGCGGCCGCCGGCGCGCCGAAGACCGGGTCGAGCACCAGCTCCACCGGACCGTCGCTGGCCGCGCGGAAACGGTCTCGCAGCTCGTCGACATCTTCGGTGTCGAGGCGTACGACCGCGTCGGCGCCCAGGTCCCGCGCACGCCGGGCAGCGGCCACGGAACGGCAGCCGGCGACGACCCGTCGGGCACCGCCCAACCGGGCCGCCTGCACCGCTACCTGTCCTACGACACCACCCGCGCCGAGGACGATCACCTGCTCGCCCTCGCTCAGCTCGCCACGCCAGGTGAGGGCCATCCAGGCCGCGATGGCCGACAGACCGAGCGCCGCGACGAGCGTCGGTTCGACATCGTGGGTGAGCGCGACAACATCGGCTTCCGGGACGACACAGACAGTACGCATGCTCCCGTCGCCGGGCTGCATCCCGGCCCGGGTGGAGAACCACACGCGCGTTCCCGGCTCGGGCCGACTCCCCGACCGTACGGCGCCGACGCCCTGCACACCGGGTACGTACGGCAGCGGCGGCGCGCCGAAGTAGGACGTCCCGGAGGCACAAAGCACGTCGAGCGGGGTGATGGGCGCGGCGGCGACATCGATGAGCACTTCTCCGTCAGCCGCGACCGGGACGTCACACGGCTCCACGGACGGCGGTTCAGCGTGCCGACGCAGCACGGCCGCGCGTACTGGCATCAGGTGATGATGTCCGCGTACGGCAATGAGAAATGACTGAGGCACTGGGCGTACTCGCGTTGGAAGCCCAGCGGCTCGTCGTAGTCGCGCTCGAACATGGCGATGAACAGCGTGAGCGTCAGGAACGGGTGCGCACCGAGCTCGAACAGCTTCGGGTAGTCGTGCGTGGCCAGTGCCTCGCGCTCGGCGGCGTCGAACCCCAGCCAGGTGCTCGACTCGCCCTTGGCACAGCCGAGGATGACGTTCGCGCGTTCGCTCTCCCACCACTCGACGGTGCCGCGGGGGTCTTCGCGGTATCGTTCCACCAGCTGCGCATCGCGGTCGACGGTGTACAAGAACTTGTCGACGAGGTACTTGCTCATTGCGGTGCTCCGTTCGGGTACCAGGTGAAGTAGGCCTCCATCGTGTGGAACAGGTCGTACGTGTCGACGTAGTCGGCCTTCGCGTTCTCCCCCGCGACGCCCATCATCAGCATGAAGTCCATGAAGCCGTGGGTGGCGTTACCGGGTAGGTACAGGCTGTCGAGCGTCACCTCGGACAAACAACCTTCCAGGTCGCCGCTTCGGATCCACTCCACTGCCCGGGCATCGAACTCCGGGTCAGGGCCGTGCGGCCCGAACTGGCGAGGCCCGCCCAGTTCGAGCGACAGGTGACCGGTGCCGATGATCGCGACGCGCCCCTCGCTGGGCCACGATTCCACCAGTGCACGGACCTGCTGCCCGAGCTGGACGAACCGCTTCGGCTGTGGCAGCGGCGGCGCGAAGATATTGGTGTAGATCGGAACGATCGGCAGATCGTTCTGCGGGCGCAGCGTGATGATGGGGCACGTCACGCTGTGGTCAACCCGGAGCTCGTTGCTGAACGCGAGATCGAAGCCGGAGTCCAGGCCACCCCGCAGGATGTGCGACGACAGGTCGCGGTTACCTCGCATGTGCATACGGGGCAGGCCGAATTCGCGTTCCTCGTTGTACCAGTTGGCGTCGTACCGTTCCGCGTGTCCGACAAGGAACTGCGGCATGTTGTCCAGCCACAGCTGGTGGAAGTGGTCGGACCCGACCATGACCAGCACGTCGGGGTTCGCGCGGGTAAGGGTCTCGCGGAACGCTTCGACCTTGCGCACCCACTCTGCAGCGAACGACGGCGCCTCGCCTGGCGGGGCGGTGCTCGCCTTGTAGTAGAAGGGGTGATGCGTGGACGCGATTACCGCTACCAGCTCGGCCATCGGCACTCCCTATCCGCTGCCCTACTCGGTGTCCCCTTGGTAGGTGGCGTTCCGGTCGATGGTCATGTACATGTCCATGGCGGCAGGGCGACGGCGCTCTTCCGCCAGCTGCCCGAGCAGGCCGGCGGTGCGGGCGAGCAGAGCGAAGCCACGCAGCATCTCGATCGGCAATCCAAGATCGGCCAGTGCGGCGCCGCAGACCCCGGCGCCGTTGAGCGGCAGCACGCGGCCGAGCACCTGCGGGTGCACCCGGCCGATCGCCTCGTACAGCTGCAGGTGGCTGCCGCGCAGGCCCTCCTCCTCGGCAATCCGCAGCAGTGCGGGCGTGCGCGGATCTCCATCCTTGTGCACCGGGTGCCCGAGGCCGGGCACGTAGCTCCCGGCCCGGCGCGCCTCCTGCACGGCCCCGAGCGCCAGCTCGTCCCAACCCTCGTCATCGGCGGGGAGCGCGTCGTGGTGCGCGGCCACGACGCCGGCGAGGAATGCGCCGGTGTCCTCGGTGACCCCGAGGAACCGCGAACCGCCGCCGAGTAAGCCCGAGGCGAGCGCGCCCTGAAGCGAGTCGGGAGCGCTGAGGTACGTCATGCGTGCGGCGATTGCGGTCGGGGTGAACCCGTGATCGGCGAGTGCGACCAGGACCGCCTCGAACACCCGCACCTCGCCAGGCGTGGGTCGCCGCTGGGCGACGAGCCAGAACGCCAGTTCGCCGAATCCGACCTTGCCCATGAGATCCTGGGCGAGATCCTGGCCGAGCAGGCGGATGCCGGTGGCGTCGGACGTGCCGAGGGCGGTCGGATAGCTCTGCTGTTGCATCGGCTCGGGAGCGGTCACCTCGTGGCCCTCCTACGCTGGTCAGGGTCGGCGAGCCAGGCGCGGATCTCGTCGCCGTGCTCGTCGAGCGCGGGCGGCGGGCGGTCGTAGCGGGCCGGGGTGCTGGAGAACGTGATCGGGTTGCGCACCGAGGGCACGGCATCGTCGCCATCCCCGATGTTGACCACCGGATCCAGCCCCAGCTCCGTCGCGAACGCCACCCCGTCGTCCACGGTGTTGATGGGCCCGCAGGGAACGCCGACGGCTATCAGGTCGCGGAACCAAACGTCTGCGGAACGCGTCTTCAACCGCTCCACCAGCAGCGGCCGCAGGTCCTCCCGGCGCGCGGTGCGGTCCTGGTTGCTCTGGAAGCGCGGGTCGTCCGCCAGCTCCGGCACGCCCAGCACCTCACACAACTTGCGGAACTGGCCGTCGTTTCCCGCGGCGACGATCATGTCGCCGTCGGCGGCCGGCAGGGCGTCGTACGGGAACAGGCTGGGGTGCGAGTTCCCCATCCGGTACGGCGTCGCTCCGGCGGCAACCACGGCGCTGGACTGGTTGACCAGGCCCGACAGCGCCGTGGACATCAGGTTGACTTCGACATGCTGCCCAGGACCGGTCGCGCCACGGTGCTGCAGCGCGGCCAGCACTCCGATCGTGGCGTGCATGCCGGCCATGACGTCGAATACCGAGATGCCCGCCCGGTACGGCGAACCCGCCGGGTCACCGGTGAGACTCATCAGCCCCGAGATCGCTTGCACGATCAGGTCGTAGCCGGGCAAGGATGCGCCCCCACCCGACCCGAACCCGCTGATCGAGGCGTAGACCACACCGGGATTGCGCTCCGCGACGCTCGCATAGTCCAGGCCGAACCGTGCGAGTCCCCCGGGCCGGAAGTTCTCCAGCATGATGTCCGCGCGGTCCGCCAGCTCCTGAGCGGCGGCAAGGTCGTCGGGGTCCTTGAAGTCCAGCACGATCGACCGCTTGTTCCTGTTGACCCCGAGGTAGTAGGTGGAGACTCCAGCGCGCTCGGGCGGTATCCAGGTGCGGGTGTCGTCCCCCGCGGGCCCCTCGACCTTGATCACCTCGGCGCCGAGGTCGGCAAGCAGCATCGACGCGTACGGCCCCGCGAGCACGCGGGAGAAGTCGGCGACCAGCAGGCCGGCCAGCGGACCGTTACCGGTGGACGCCGCCGGTGGCGCCGTCCCCTGCTCGGAGGCCATGCTCTGGACCCTCCTGTCCGTCCAACGGACGCTTGTCCGTCTTTTGATCCTGCGCGAATCGGTACTCCCTGTCAAGGCCAGGGTGCACGCCTAGGAGGCGGCCTCGGCGCTCACCCGCGGCGCCGCCCCGTAGCGCGCGAAGTCGCCGCTGATCGCTCCAGCGGTCGGCAGCAGGAGGGGCAGGTACTCCTCGGTGAGCCGCCCGACCGAGGTCTCCGCCGCGTGCACGGTGACGTTGAGCGCAGCGATGACCCGTCCGGACCCGTCCCGCAACGGCGCGGCGACCGACCGGATCCCGGGAGCGAGCTGCTCGTCGGTCAGCACCCAGCCACGTGCGCGTACCTCACGCAAGACGGCGTCCCGCTCCGCCGCGTCCGGCTGCCAGCACGGGGTGATGCCCGACCGGCTCGGTGTGGCGAGCACGCGGTCGACCTCGTCCGAGGCCATGTCCGCGAGCAATACCTTGCCGAGCGACGTCTGGAGCGCCGGGAACCGCGTGCCGATATTTACCGCCAGGGTGATGAGCTTCGGTACGGCGACGCGGGCGACGTACACGATGTCAGACCCGTCGAGCTGCGCGATGGACGACGACTCATGCGTTTGGGCGACAAGGCGCTCCATGTGCGGGCGCGCCACGTCCCACAACCCCATCGACTGCACGTACGACATCCCGAGGTCCAGTACCCGAGGGGTGAGCGCAAAGCCGCGTTCGTCGGCGCGGACGTACCCGAGTTCGGCCAGGGTGAGCAGGATCCGACGCGCGGTCGGGCGGGCCAGCCCGGCCGCTGTGGCGACCTCGGTCATGCTCATCACCTGCCTGCGCGGCTGGAAGGCCGTGATCACGTCCAACCCGCGAGCGAGTGCCTCGATGAAATCCGGACCGCTCTCCCGCTGCGCCATCTGCGCTCCCCTCTGCGCCAGCCGTACCGCACTGCTTGACAGCAGTCTGGCACCGCTGCATCCTTTGGGCTAGTTGCTCTGGCCGCAATACGGACAGTCGTCCGATGTGGAGGACCGCGTGAGCGCACCCAGCGACCCGATCGAGGCAGGCCGTCCAGTCGTGTTCCGCCGCGGGACCGTCCTGACCCTGGATGATCGAGGGACCGTCCTCCACGACGCGGACGTCCTCGTCGCCGGGGAGCGGATCGAGGCCGTCGGGCAATCGCTTGAGGTGCCCGAGGGAACCGTCGAGATCGATGCCTCCGGCGGCATCGTGATGCCGGGCATGATCGACACTCACCGGCACATGTGGCAGACCGCGATGCGCGGCTACGGCGCGGACTGGACGCTCACCCAGTACTTCGTTTGGTACTACCTGGAGCACGGCAAGACCTTCCGCCCGGAGGACGTCTACGCCGGCAACCTGCTGTCCGCTATCGAGTCACTCGACGCGGGCGTCACCACGACGGTCGACTGGTCCCACGGTCTGCAGACCGTGCAGCACGCCGACGCCGCCGTCGACGCGCTCGAAGCGGTGCCTGGCCGGTTCGTGCTGGCATACGGCAATATCCAGGCCGGTCCGTGGGAATGGTCGACCACGCCCGAGTTCCGCGACTTCGTCAACCGCCGCATCTCGAGCGGCGACGACATGCTCGGTTTCCAGCTCGCCTTCGACGTCACCGGCGACCCGGAGTTTCCAGAGCGGGCAGCGTTCGAGGTCGCTCGTGAGCTTGGCGTACCGGTGACCACACACGCCGGGGTATGGGGCGCCACCAATGACGACGGCATTCGCCTCATGTACGACAACGGTTTTGCAACGCCGCAGACCATCTATGTACACGCGGCCGCGCTGAGCACGGACTCGTACCAGCGGATCGCGGCCAGCGGCGGCTCGGTGTCAGCTTCCACCGAGAGCGAGCAGAGCGCGGGCCAGGGCTACCCGCCCACCTGGGTCCTGCGCGCGCACGACATCCCGGTCTCGCTGTCGATGGACACCAGCGTGTGGTGGAGCGGCGACCTGTTCTCCGCGATGCGCACCACCTTGGGAGCCGACCGGTGCCGCGAGCACCTCGAGGCGCACGCCCACGGCGATACGGTCACCAACTGTCGTCTACGTGCCGATGAGGTTGTCCGTTGGGCCACCCGCGGGGGCGCCAAGGCACTCGGCCTCGACAGCGTCCTGGGGAGCCTCGAGCCCGGGAAGAGAGCGGACGTCGTGCTGATCAAGAACGACGACTCACCGGTCATGTTCCCCGTGCTGCACCCGTACGGGCACGTCGCCTTCCAGGCCCAGCGTGGCGACGTGCACACCGTCGTCGTCAACGGCCGAGTGGTCAAGCACGAGCATCGGCTCCTCGATATCGACCTGGCGAAAGCCCGCCAAGCGGTGAACTCCACCGTGGATTACCTGCACGCCCAGCTGGGACCCGAGGCGTGGGATGCGGGAATGAACCCGGAGGTCCCCGAAACAAGGGTCCTCGACAACCCCTATACGTACACCGACTACCGCAGCGCTTCGACGCACGGAGTCTGACCCGCCGTGCTCACCGGCTAGTCTGCGGGCATGGCATCGGTCATCGTCGGCGGAGCGCGCACACCGATCGCGAAGATGCTCGGCGCGCTCGCTCCGTACTCCGCGGTCGATCTCGGCGCGATCGCCATCGGCGCGGCGCTGGAGCGCGCGCAGCTCGGTCCCGAGCGGGTCGATCAGGTGGTCCTTGGCCACGTGCTGCAGGCCGGCTGCGGGCAGATCCCCGCCCGCCAGGCCGCGGCGAAGGCGGGCGTACCGCTGACCGTCCCGGCGCTTGCGGTGAACAAGGTGTGCCTGGCGGGACTCAACGCGGTCGCCATGGCCGACATGATGATCGGCGCCGGGATGGCCGACGTCGTGGTCGCCGGTGGCATGGAGTCGATGACCCACGCCCCGCACCTGCTACCCCGCTCGAGGAGCGGCATCCGTTATGGCAACGCCACGATGATCGACCATGTCGACCACGACGCGTTGTGGGACGCATTCACCGACCAGTCGATGGGGGCGCTGACCGATTCGTGCGACGCCGGGAGTGCTGCGGTCAGCCGAGCCGACGCGGATGCGTTCTCCGCGCGCTCGCACCGACTTGCCGCGTCGTCGGCCGGCATCCTAGCCGAGGAGATCGCACCGGTACGGGTTCCACAGCGGCGCGGCGAGGACCGTGAGGTCAACACCGACGAGGGCGTACGCCCCGACTCCACCGTCGAAGCGCTGGGCCGGCTCCGTCCCGCCTTCACCACAGGCGGCAACATCACGGCCGGATCGTCCAGTCAGCTGTCCGACGGCGCCGCCGCCATGGTGGTGATGAGCGAGGACGCCGCCGACCGGTACGGCTGCACCCCGCTGGCGCGCGTCGGCGCGTACGGCACGGTCGCCGGCCCGGACTCGTCCCTGCAGCTGCAACCCGCCCGCGCCATCGAGGCGGCCTGCAAACGCCAGGGCATCGAGCCGGCACGGCTGGACGTCCTCGAGATCAACGAGGCGTTCGCCGCCGTCGGCGTCGCCAGTGCCCGCGAACTCGGGCTGACCGAGGACGACATCGAGAAGCGGGTCAACATCCACGGCGGCGCGATCGCGCTCGGCCACCCGCCCGGGATGTCCGGCGCCAGGCTCGTGCTGCACCTGGCGATGGAGCTGCACCGGCGTGGGAGCGGCACCGCCGCGGCCGGGCTGTGCGGCGGCGGTGGTCAGGGCGACGCGCTCATCCTCACCGCTGCCTGAAAGCTCACCCGCCGGACAAGCGAACACACGGGTAGCGGTCCCGGATGTGCGTGTTGAAGAACGAGCCGTGCGACGGCGCCGCCATCAGCTCCTCGTACACGTGCCGCGGCACGATGAAGTACTGGTAGACGTTACCGCCCCGAACTTCCACCTCCAGCGTGCCGGACTCGTACCCAACACTCGCCAGGACGCTGGAACGTACGCGTTTGCGCTGCATGCCGTTACCACCCTAGGCCTTGCCGGCCCGGATCCCGACGATCCCTTCGAGCCTGCCGAGTTCGACCGCGACGGGGTGACCAACGCGCTCAGGGCGTACGCGACTTCGTAGGGCCGCGCGGACTCCGGTCGGTTTGCGCGCGGGTTCCGGCGAGCGCGGTCGGCTACCGCGCGGCAACTGACCGGGGTCCAGTTGCCTGTCGAGCTACTTTCGACCGCATTGGTATAACCTCGGGCGGAGATGCTCGTACCCTCGCTGTACCGTGCCCCGCGTGCTCCAGCCGACGGGCAGTTCGCGGTAGTCGGTGATCGAGCACCGCGATGAGGGACGTTCACGGCGCCTCGCACGGGGAAGCTACGCAGGTGCGTACGCGCACTCCCCCCGGCCGGTTGCTGGCGCTGAGCTGGGCGCACCTGCTCAATGACGGCGCGGCGAACTACCTGCCCGGAGTGCTGCCGGCCGTGCTCGTCTCTTTGGACGCCCCGGTACAGATGGCCGGTGTGCTGGTCGCCTCGCTCATCATCGGGCAGGCACTGCAGCCTGTCGTCGGCTGGATCGCCGACCGGGTCGGCGGGCGAGGTCTGACCGTGTTCGGGTTGTTGCTCAGCTCGACCAGTGGCGGGCTACTCGGGATCGCGCACGCGACCTGGCTCGTCATCGTGCTGTTGCTGGTCATCGGCATCGGCGGAGCGATGTTCCACCCGCAGGCTCTGGCCGGCGTACGCAGCATGTTGCACGGCAGGGCCGGGTTCCTCACGTCGGTCTTCCTCGTCGGCGGTGAGCTCGGACGCGGCCTGTGGCCGACCGCCGCGAGCCTCATCGTGGCGAACGGCGGGCTGCAGAGCCTCTGGATAACCGCGATTCCCGGCCTGCTCACCGTACCCATCCTCTGGCGGGCGGCACCCAGGTTGCCGGCGACACACCGCAAGGGGAACCCGATCCGCTGGAGGCACCACGCTCGGCCCATGGCGCTGCTGATCAGCTACCGGAGCATCCGCGCCTTCACCACGTACGCGCTCGTGACGTTCATCCCGATCATCTGGCACGCGCGCGGCGGCACGCTGGTCACCGGCGCCTCCCTGATCACCACCATCATCGTCGTCGGCGTGATCGGCAACCTCGCCGGCGGGCACATGGCCGACCGGCTGGGTCGCCGACCGGTCCTGGTCATCTCCGCCGTCGCGACCGCCGGCCTCATCTTTCCCGTCGTCTACCTCAATGGCATCTGGGTGTGGGTCGCCGCGGCGCTGCTGGGTATTGCCATGTTCCTCACCGCGTCGACCACCGTGCTGATCGGCCAGGACATCTTCCCGGAGAACAGGTCGATGGGCTCGGGCATCGCGCTCGGCCTGGCGAACGCCATCGGATCGCTGCTCGTCCTCGTCATCGGTCTCGGGGTGAACGACCAGAACGCCAACAACATCTTCTGGGCCGTCGCCGCGCTCTGCGTACTCTCCGCCCTCGCCACGTTCGCGTTCCCGAAGCGGCTGATGCACTGACGCGCGAGCCATCGCGACCATCCAGCTGAGGGCTGGGATGCTCTGTGCGTGGCAACGCAGATTGTGGTGCTGGGCAGTTGTGGCGCCTGGCCGGAGGCCGGACGGGCCTGCAGCGGCTTCCTCCTCCAACACGATGCCTTCCGGATCGTGATCGATCTCGGCTACGGGACGCTACCGCGGCTGCTGACGTTGCTGGGCTCGTCAACCGCGGCCGGTCTCGACGCGGTGGTCGTGACGCACCGGCATCCGGACCACATGGTCGACCTGCACGGGCTCTTTCGGGCTCGATGGTTCGGGCACCGCGACGAGGCAGCCATTCCGTTGTATGCCGACGAGAGTGTTCTCGCCCGCGTTGCGGCGTTGGAAGAGGATGACGTCGCGGCGGTCCGGCACGTTTTCGACTGGCACCCACTGCCCGCTGACGAGTATGACATCGGTCCGTTCTGGTTGGAAAGCACTGCCCTGCCGCATTTCGTCCCCAATGCTGGGATCCGGCTGTCCACACTGGATGTGACCATCGCCTATACCGGTGATACCGGGCCCGATCCCGCACTGGCCCATCTCGCCCGCGATGCGGACTTGTTCATCGCCGAGGCCAGCGACCGCAATCAACGCCCCGAAACCCCAGCTGCGGAACCAGGGCCTCGTATGCACCTCACCGCCCGCGATGCCGCTATCGCGGCAACCGAGGCTGGGGCCCGTCGGCTGATGCTTACCCACTTCTGGCCCGGCAATGACAGGGCACGCACCCGCGACCTGGCGGCCGATCACTTCGCAGGTGAAATCATCCTGGCCGAGGAAGGTCTCGAAGTGCGCCTCGCATGAGCCCCCGCGACTTGAACCGTGGTCGGTTACCGCGCGGTAGCTGACCGGGCTCGCGGGAAGGCGCGCGCAAACCGACCGGACTCCGCATTGCGTCCGGCTGCCTACCACGGCGAACCTGTACTTCACACGTGCTGCAACCCGTGTGAAGTTACGGTTGATCACGCTAACGTGATCGACCGGAGAACCCGGCAACTTCTCGCGAGCTGAGGAGGGAAATTGCGCCACGACATTCGCATCGCGGCGGGCACGGTCGTCTCGACGTTCACCGGCGAGCACTTTGCGGCCGATGTGCTCGTACGCGGCGACCAGGTGTCGGGCATCGTCGCGCCGGAGGCCGAGGTCGACGCCGACACGGTGCTCGACGCGACGGGCAAGCTTGTCGTCCCCGGCTTCATCGACGCGCACATGCACGTCGAGAGCGCGTTCCTGACGCCGGACACGTTCGCCTGGGCGACGCTGCCACGCGGCACGACGACCGTGCTCGCCGACCCGCACGAGATCGTGAACGTCGCGGGGCCGGACGCACTGCAGTGGATGATCGACGTCGGGAAGGGCACGCCACAAACGCAGTTGTGGGGGGTCCCGTCCTGCGTACCCGCGGTCGACGGGCTGGAGCACGCCGGTGCCCGGCTCACCACCGACGACATCGAGCGGATGCTGGAGTGGTCGGGCGTCGTCGCACTCGGCGAGGTGATGGACTACCGGGCCGTCATCGACGGCGACAGCAGGATGCACGCCATCATCGTGGCGGCACGCCGTCGCGGCGTCATCCTCGACGGCCACTGCCCGGACATCAGTGGCGCCGACCTCTCCGCGTACCTCGCGGCAGGTGTGGACTCCGACCACTGCAAGAACGCGACGGACGTCGCAGTCGAGAAGGCACGCCTCGGCATGATGCTGATGCTGCAAGAGAAATCGCTGCTGCCAGAGCTCATGGACGCGCTGTCCGCACTGCCGCACTACCCGCCGATCTGCCTGGTCACCGACGACCTGTCTGCCGACCACATCGTGCACAGCGGACACCTTGACAGCATCGCGCGGGCCGCCGTACGGGCGGGGATGCCGCCGGTCGAGGCGCTCCGCGCGCTGACCCTCACGCCCGCGGGGCGGCTGCGCCTGCCCGACCGCGGCGTCGTGTCGCCCGGCAAGCGCGCCGACCTCGTCCTGCTCGACGGTGCGCTCGGCGACTTCGAGCCGTACGCCGTCGTGGCCGGCGGAACGGTCGTCGCGCGCGACGGCGTGCCCGAGAGCCGTTCCGCGCCGGCCGACCACGAGCTACCACCGGCCACGCTCACCGCCCCGCCCGTGACCGCCGACGACTACCGTTGGCTCACCGATCTGCCCGACGGGGTGCACGCCTTCCGTGCCATCCGGGTGAACGACGTGGACACCTCGACGCAGGAGACCGCGGTCGAGCTGCCCGTGCGTGACGGCGAGGTGCGCTGGGAGGGCCGCAGCGCGGTCGTCCGCGTGCGCAACAGGTACGGCGGTGACGGTCTGGTGTTCGCCCCCGTCGTCGGCCGTGACCTCTCCGACGGCGCAGTCGCGATGACGTACGCGCACGACAGCCACAACCTGGTCACCATCGCGACCTCGGCGGCGGCGCTTCGTGCCGCCACCGACGCGGTGCTCGACTGCGGCGGTGGCTTCGCGGTCGCGTCCGGTAGCCGGGTAGTGGCCACCCTGCCCCTCCGGGTCGGCGGTGTGATGTCCACCGGGAGCGTAGAGGAGACCGCGCGGCTCTCGGGCGAGATCCGTACCGCCCTGCACGCGTGGGGCTGGACGCACCCGAACGTGTTCATGAGCGTCTCCACGCTCACCCTCGCGGTGTCGCCCGCGCTGAAGGTCACCGACCTGTCGCTGGTCGACGTACGCGACCGCGCGCCGGTGTCCTCCGTCGTCTAGGACGGCCGGAGGCGCACGACCATCTTGCCGGTGTTCGCACCGCGGAGCATCGCGATGAACGCGTCCGGCGCATTGTCGATGCCGTCGACGATCGTCTCCCGGTACGTGATCGAGCCGGCGCGCACCCACGCGGCGAGTTCGCTGGCGGCCCCCGCCCAGCGGTCGACGTGGTCGGTGATGATGAACCCGCGGACCGACAGCCGCTTCTGCACGATCTGGAACATGTTGCGCGGCCCGGGCTGTGGCTCGGTGGCGTTGTACGACGAGATCGCGCCGCACGCGGCGATCCGGCCGAAGTCGTTCATCGCGCCGATCGCCGCCTCCAGGTGGTCGCCGCCGACGTTGTCGAAGTAGACGTCGATCCCGTCGGGCGCCGCGGTCCGCAGCTGCGTTGCCACCGGCCCCTGCTTGTAGTCGAACGCGGCGTCGAAACCGAGCTCATCGGTGATGTACGCGACCTTCTCCGCGCTCCCGGCACTGCCGATGACCCGCGACGCGCCGCGGAGCTTCGCGATCTGCCCGGCCACGCTCCCGACCGCGCCGGCCGCGCCGGACACGAAGACCGCGTCGCCCGCGTGCATCTGCGCCATGTCGAGCAGCCCCACGTAAGCGGTCAGTCCGGTCGAGCCGAGCACGCCGAGGTATGCCGATGGGCTCGACACAGCGGACGCGTCGACGCGCCTGAACTGTTTCGCCTCGCCGACGGCGTACTCGCGCCACCCGCCCTGATGGACGACCACGTCACCGGTGGCGAGTGTGTCGGTGCGCGATGCGACGACCTCCCCGACGGCTGCTCCCGACATCACCGCGCCGAGCTCGAACGGCGGCACGTACGACTTCGCGTCGTTCATCCGTCCGCGCATGTACGGGTCGACGGAGAAGAACAGGTTGCGCACCTGAACCTCTCCGTCGCCCGGCTCGGGCACGTCGGCGTCGACCAACGCGAAGTCGTCGGGTGTGGGCTCGCCGTGCGGCCTGGATGCGAGATGGACCTCTCGGCCTTCGATACTCATGCCGCCATGCTGCCACCCGCGACGTGCCGCCGTTCCGCAACGTGTCAGTACCTCAGCTCGCTATAGCGGGCTGAGGTACTTACACGTTGTCGGGGGCGCCGCGCTCAGGCGGCGGCCGACTCCAAGGACAGCAGCGTGTGCTTGGCCTCGGTTCCGCCTGCGTACCCACCGACGCTTCCGTCGGAGCGGACGACCCGGTGGCAGGGCACCACGACCGGCAGCGGGTTGGTCGCGCACGCGCTGCCGACCGCGCGTACCGCCCGCGGATTGCCCACTGCGGTAGCCACCTCGCCGTAGCTCTCGGTGTGCCCGTACGCGATGGCGGGCAGGTGCGCGAGCACCGTACGGCGGAACCCGTGCGCCAGCCGCAGGTCCAGCGGAAGGTCGAAGGTGGTGCGCCACCCGCCGAAGTACTCCTCCAGCTCGCGGGCCACCTCGTCGAGCCGCCCGGGTGCGTGCAGCACGCGCGGGCTCACCGCATCGGCGAGCTTCTGCAGGACGGCGTCCTCGCCCTCAAGCGGGTACGCCACACGTACAAGCCCCTGCTCGGTCGCGGCGAGCAGCAGCGTCCCGACGGGCGTGTCGACGGTCCGGTAGGCGACATCGAGGATCCCGCCCTTCTCGGCCGCCGCCGCCAGCCGCGCGTGCAGGCGAGCGTTCGCCTCCTCGTCGACCATCGGCAGGGCACCGAGCAGCGCGCCCGTGTCAGGTTCTGACCCGGCCATCATCGTTCCTCCCCTCGCTTCCCGGCGGCTCCGGCGTAGGTGTCGCGCAGCCGCCGGATCCCATCGGATGCGGCTCTCCTGGCGGCATCCGCGCTTCCCCCCGTGATCGTGGCGACCTCCTTGTACGGAAGGCCCGCCACGTAGTGATACGAGACCGCGATGCGCTGCTGGTGCGGCAACGCCCGCAGCGCTTCCCACAGGTCCCCCCAGGCGCCCGGCTCGACCGCGCCCACCGGGCGTTCCGGCACGTGGTCGACCACGGTGGGCCGCCGGGCCTCGGCTCGCCAGGCGTCGATGGCCCTGCGGTGCGCGATGGTGACGAGCCACGCCTCGATATTGGCGCCCTCGCCCAGTTCCGGGTACGCCTTCATCGCGGCGAGGAACGTCTCCGACCAGGCATCCTCGGCCTCCGTCGGGCCGAGCACGGCCCTGCAGACGCGCAGGACCGTCGGCCCGTACTCGGCTACGACCTGCTCGAACGGTTTCATCCTCACACCACGTAGACGCCTCGGGCAGCGGAAACGTGAGGTCGCCGGCTCACGAACCGCCGCCGCTGCGCAGCACCCACGGCTCGAGCCGCGCGTAACCGCGGACGGAGACCCGGCGCTGCCGGCGCAGGCCGTAACGCGGGTCGTCGGCCAGCACGCGCATCAACGCGCGGTCGCAGAGCACCGTGCGCGGGCGCGCGAGCGAGGTAAGCCTGGCCGCGACGTTGACGACGGGCCCGTACACGTCGCCCAACCGGCTCAGCACCGTGCCGTACGCGAGGCCGACGCGAACGCGGGGGAAGCCCGCGTCGTCGCGGCTGCGGCTCGCCAGCTCCAGCGCGATGTCGGCGCCGCTGGTCGGGGTGTACGCGATGAACAGCACCTCGTCGCCGATCATCTTGATCACGCGGCCGCCGTGGGCCACGACGACCTCGGACCCCGCCGCCTCGAAGTGCTCGACGAGCGCGGCCAGCTCGGCATCGTTGCTCGTCCGGCTGTACCTGGTGAAACCGACGATGTCGGCGAAGCCGACCACGAGCGTCGCCGACCGGGGATCGGCGGACGAGACGGGCAGCAGCCGGCCGGCTGCCGCGACCAGGTGGCGGCGCCAGGCGTACGACTGCAACCGCTCCAGGGCCGGTGCGAGCGACCGCGCGGTGCCCACGACGTCCGGGGATGCGCCATCCGACCCGGACGCGGCCTCCCGTATCAGCATGGTCTGCCAGTCGGCGAGCCGCGCCAGCGTCTGCCCGAGAGACCGGGCGAGCGACGCCTCGGCGTCCTGGTCGATTGCGCCCTGCTCGACCAGCCGCGCGAGCAGCACGAGCGCGTCGACGTCGTCGTCGGTGAAGACAACCTCGTCGTCGGCGACACCGGCGAAGCCCAGCGCCCGCCACAGCCGCTCCGCGCGCTCGAGCGGCACGCCGGTGCGGCGCGCCACCTCCGCCCGCGTGTACCGCCGGTCGCCGCCGAGGAGCGCGGCCTCGAGCTCTTCGGGTGCGTTCCGCGGTTCCGCCACGACGCCAGACTCAGCCGGTCTTGGAGCCCGTACGCGAGGCCACCGTGCTGTCGACGGCGGCGCGGAAGGCGGGAACCCGAGCGCAGAGCTCGCTGAACGCCTCCGGGGTGAAGTGCAGCAGCTTCAGCGGCGTGCGTGCCGTCACCGTGGCGGTGCGCAGCTTGCGTTCCCGCAACCCGATCTCGCCCACCAGGTCACCGGGGCCGAGCTCGGCTACCTGCTCGCCGGCAGCGAGCACGGCGAGCCGCCCCTCGATCACCAGGTACGCCTTGTCCGGTGGCGTGGACTGCGCGATCAGCGACCAGCCGTCGGGAACGGTGACCTCGCGACCGGCCGCGCGGACCTGGCGCAGCTCGTCGTCGCTGAGCCCCGCGAGCCCGGGCAGGCGCCCAGAGGGGTTCCCCATGCGTGTCCTCTCAGTTCAGGCGTGCTCGGGTATGAGCCGTCGGCCGGCGAAGCCGAGGTCGACACGGTGATACCACACCAGGTCGCCGTCGCCCTCCAACCAGCAGAGCAACACCGACTCGCCGGCCAGCTCCGCGGGAAAGTCGAGCAGCAGCGGCGCGACACCTTTCACCTGCAGGTCCGTGGCCGTGATCTCTGACAGCAGCTCGTCGAAGCGCGCCTGGGCGGCCTTCATCTCAGGGACCCCGCCCAACGGCGACGGCGTACCGGAGCGCACCGCCGCGCTCAGCTCGGCCGCGTCCGCGCGTACGGCGACCAGGCTCTCGATCGACGGCCGGAGACGGTCGAGCACGCCGCGCGCCTCGGCGACCGTGTACGAATGGGTCACGTCCTCACGTTACCGGCCCCGCGTCACGTCACCCGCCGCCGACCCGCGGCGAGGGACGGACCGGGCCCGCCCCGTACCAGCTGGCTGGCGCCAGTCGAGGCGTCCGTCTTCGCCGGCCCTGTCGAGCGAGGTGAACCGATGAGTTCTCCAGCTGACCGGTGTCGATAACAGTGAACGCCCACCGAACCCGCCCGGGAGGCTGAGACATGACCACCGCAGACCCGACCACCAACGCCGCTACCATCCCTGTCGGCTCCTGGGTAGGCGATCCTGTCCACTCCGACATCTCGTTCAGGGTCCGCCACATGGGCGTCGGCAGGGTCAGGGGGACGTTCACGCTCACCTCGGCTGCGTTGGCAACCGGCGACGGTGACGCGCCGGGCGGCCGGGTGACCGCCGTCATCGACGCCGCCTCGCTGCACACCGGCAACGACCACCGCGACCGGCACGTCAGGTCCGCCGATTTCCTGGACGTGGAGCAGTACCCGACGATCGAGTTCGCCTCGACCGAGGTGCGCGACTTCGACGGCGACACCTTCACCCTGGTCGGTGAACTGACCCTGCACGGAGTAAGCAGGACCGTCCAGCTGGAGGCCGAGTTCCTCGGCGTGGTCACCGACCCGTCCGGCGCGGAGCGCACCGGGTTCTCTGCGACCACCACCATCAGCCGCGCCGCGTTCGGCGTCGACATCGAACTCGGGTTCGGCGCCGGCAATGTTGTCGTGGCCGACACCATCGACATCACCATTGAGATCGAGTTCACCGCCGACGGATCGGACCTGCGATGAGCAATGCCGTGCTGTACATGTCGATGTCGGTGGACGGGTTCATCGCCGGACCCAACGAGAGGCTGGGCAACGGGCTCGGCGACGGCGGGCACCGCCTGCACGAGTGGTTCCTGACCGATGCCGACGCCAGCCATGAGGAAGCCGCCGAAAGTCTTACGGGCGTGGACCGCAAGGTCATGGACGAGGTCATGGCCACAGGGGCGGTCGTCGTCGGCCGACGGACCTTCGAGCTCGCAGGCGGCTGGGGCGGCGACCACCACGACGGCGTGCCGATATTCGTGCTGAGCCGCCATCAGCCCGACGACGCGATGCGGTGGCCCGCCGTGACCTATGTCAGCGACGTGAAGAGCGCGATGCACATGGCCAAAGAAGCGGCCGGCGAGAAGAGTGTGCTCGTCCACGGGGCGGTTACCGCTCAGCTGGCGCTGACCGCCGGTGTCCTCGACGAGCTGCAGATCCACCTGGCCCCAGTGCTGCTAGGTCAGGGACACAGGCTGTTCGAGGACATGCCACCCGACCACATCGAGCTCGAACTGATCCGTGCCCTGGACGGGCGGGATGTGCAGCACCTGCGCTACCGCGTGCGATCGGCGGGCCGACCCGTAAACCCGAAACACGTAGGAGACGAGAGATGAGCACTGTGGTGATGCACAACGTCGTGTCGGTGGACGGCTTCATCGCCGACGCGGAGGACGGGGTCGGTCCCCTGTTCGACTGGTACTCAGGCGGCGACACCGAGCTCGCCGGAGGTGGGATGCTGAAGGTCTCGCAGGCCTCGGCCGAATACGTCCAGCCGATATGGGCGAGCATCGGATCGATGGTGATCGGGCGTCACTTGTTCGACATGACCAACGGCTGGGAGGGGGCGCCGCCGGCAGGCGAACACGTGATCGTGGTGTCACACCGGCCCAAGCCCGACGGGTGGCATCCGCATGCGACGGTCGACGGCCCCCACCCGGGGCCCGCGGCGTCGTACCACTTCGTCGACGATGTGGCGCAGGCGATCGCCAAGGCAAGGGACCTCGCGGGGGAGCGCACCGTCGCCGTGGCAGCGGGCGACGTCGGCGGGCAGGCACTCGCCCTCGGCCTGGTGGACGAGGTAGCCATGGACGTCGTGCCGGTGGTCTTCGGCTCAGGCAAGCGGTACTTCGGCTCGGTCGACACCCAGCATCTGCTCGAGGACGCGCACACGGTCATCCAAGGCGACCGGGTGCTGCACCTGCGCTACCGCGTGCGATCGGCGGGCTGAGCGATGGCGGTCATCCGGCTCTACATGACGGTGTCCCTGGACGGCTACGTTACTGGGCCACAGGACAGCGTGGCCGCGCCGATGGGCATCGGCGGCTTCCGCCTGTTCAACTGGCTCGACAAGCGCTTCGCT
>JBOHBN010000328.1:0-62381 GCA_050698355.1 Streptosporangiales bacterium
TGGAGATGTGGGGCGCGCTCTTCGACCGCACCAAGGAAGGCAAGATCTCCCAGCGCGACTTCGGCGGCCACAAGTACGCGCGGCTCGCCCACGTCGGCGACCGCACCGGCCTGGAGATGATCCGTACACTCCAGCAGCGCGCGGTGTCCCTCGGCATCGACGTGTTCATGGAGTGCACGATCACGCGCCTGTTGAAGGACGGCGACCGGATCGCGGGCGCCTTCGGCTACTGGCGCGAGTCCGGGCGCTTCCTCACGCTGAAAGCGCCCGCGGTGATCCTCGCCACCGGCGGCATCGGCAAGTCGTTCCAGGTGACGTCGAACTCGTGGGAGTACACCGGTGACGGGCATGCGATGGCGATGCGCGCCGGCGCGACGCTCGTCAACATGGAGTTCGTCCAGTTCCACCCCACCGGCATGATCTGGCCGCCGTCGGTCCGCGGCATCCTCATCACCGAGTCCGTACGCGGTGAGGGCGGGGTCCTGCGCAACTCCGAGAACAAGCGGTTCATGTTCGACTACATCCCCGAGTACTTCAAGGCGGAGACGGCTGACAACGAGGACGAGGCCGACCGCTGGTACGACGACCACGTCAACAACAGGCGACCGCCGGAGCTGCTGCCCCGCGACGAGGTCGCCCGCGCGATCAACGCCGAGGTGGGCGCGGGCCGCGGAACGCCGCATGGCGGTGTCTACCTCGACATCGCCACCCGGCGTACGGCCGAGGACATCCAGCGGCGGCTGCCGTCGATGTACCACCAGTTCAGGGAGCTGGCCGACGTCGACATCACCCAGCAGCCGATGGAGGTGTCGCCGACGTGCCACTACGTGATGGGCGGCGTCGAGGTCGATCCGGACTCCCAGCAGTCGCTGGTGCCCGGGCTGTACGCCGTCGGTGAGGTCTCGGGCGGCATGCACGGGTCCAACCGGCTCGGCGGCAACTCGCTCGGCGACCTGCTCGTGTTCGGCAAGCTGGCCGGAGAGCACGCCGCGGGGTATGCGAGCGGCTTGGCCGACCGGCCGGCGATCGAGGACTCCGAGCTCGCCGACGCGGAGCATGTCGCGCTCGCGCCATTCGGCGGGGAGAACGGCAGCACCGGTGGCGAGGCTGCTGGTGGCGAGAACCCGTACACCGTGCACCAGGAGCTGCAGAAGACGATGCAGAAGCTGGTCGGCATCATCCGCACCGGGGAGGAACTGCAGCAGGCGCTGGATGCGCTGCAGGGCTTCAGGCAACGGGTGGTGGCCACGGTGGTGGAGGGCAACAGGCAGTACAACCCGGGCTGGCACCTCGCCGTCGACCTGCACAACATGCTGCTGGTCTCGGAGTGCATCGCCAAGGCGGCGCTCGAGCGCACCGAGAGCCGCGGCGGCCACACCCGCAACGACTTCCCCCAGCCGGACGAGGGATGGAGCAGGAAGAACATCGTCTGCCGTACCGAGGGCGACGGCGTGGCGATCACGACGCAGCCACTGCCCGAGATGCCAGACAACCTCAAGCAACTGTTCGAGGAGCAGTAGTGCCATACAACGCACAGTTCAAGGTGTGGCGCGGCAACGCCGACGGTGGCGAGTTCCGCGACTACACCGTTGAGGTGAACGAGGGCGAGGTCGTCCTCGACATCGTGCACCGGATCCAGGCCACCCAGGCCGGTGACCTCGCCGTTCGGTGGAACTGCAAGGCGGGCAAGTGCGGCTCGTGCAGCGCCGAGGTCAACGGCAAGCCCGGCCTGATGTGCATGACGCGGATGAACACCTTTGCGCAGGGCGAGACCGTCACGGTCACCCCCGTACGCACGTTCCCGGTGATCAAGGACCTTGTCACCGACGTGTCGTTCAACTACGAGAAGGCCAAGCAGATCACGCCGTTCACTCCGCCGGACGACATCAAGCCCGGGGACATGCGGATGCAGCAGGAGGACGTGCAGCGCAGCCAGGAGTTCCGCAAGTGCATCGAATGCTTCTTGTGCCAGAACGTCTGCCACGTGATCCGCGACCACGAGGAGAACAAGGAGCGCTTCGCCGGGCCGCGCAACCTGATCCACGTCGCCGAGCTGGAGATGCACCCGTACGACACGGTCGACAGGCGGCGCACCGCGCAGGAGGAGCACGGCCTCGGGTTCTGCAACATCACCAAGTGCTGCACCGAGGTGTGTCCGGAGAACATCCACATCACTGACAACGCGCTCATCCCGTTGAAGGAGCGCGTGATGGACACCAAGTACGACCCGCTCGGCTTCCTCTGGCGCCGCTTCAAGAGCCCGGACAGCAAGCACCAGTCGTGACCGGCGCCGCCCTTTTCCGGCCAGCTTTTTCGTCACGGGGACGCCCAGTGACTTTAGGTCCGTCACCGGGAGGCGCCGTGACGAACGCCCACGGTGTCCGAGCCGTGGCAAAGTGGGGGCATGGCTGACGTAATGGACGACGCGGCGGTGCGTACCGCACTCGCGGACCTGCCCGAATGGGACGGTGACGCGCAGGGGATCCGCCGGACGGTCAAGGCGCCCGACTTCCCCACCGCGATCCGGATCGTGGACGAGGTCGGCACCATCGCCGAGGACCGGGGGCACCATCCGGACATCGACATCCGCTGGCGCAACCTGCACTTCGCCCTGGTCACGCACTCCGCCGGTGGCGTGACCCAGGCCGACGTCGACATGGCACGCGCCATCGACGAGGTCGCCGCGCGCTATCCCGCCGCGTAGTGCGGGTTGTCAGTGCCTGGTCGAGCTATAGCTCAACTACGCACTGACAACCCGCAGACAACCGTCAGGGCTGGCCGAGCAGCACGGCCTGCAGGTGCGCGGTAATCGCGCGGTCGGAGGGCAGCCAGTCCACCTGGTGCAGCGACTCGGGCGGCACCCAGTCGAGCGCCGCATGCTCGAGCGGGCGCGGCTCGGGAGCGGCCGGAGCGAGCCGGGCGGTCCAGAGCCTGAGCACGTATCCCTCCAGGACCGGCCAGTCGCCGCCGATCCGCTCGGCGAGGTCGATCGTGGTACCGAGTTCCTCGCTGAACTCCCGCACCAGCGCGTCTTCGTCCCGCTCGCCCGGCTCCACCTTGCCGCCCGGAAACTCCCAGTACCCGGCCAGGTGGGCAGGGTACGAGCGCTGCGCTGCGAGCACGCGCCCACGATCGTCGAGCACCGCTGCGGCGACGATGACCGCCGGCACGTTGTCAGTGCGTGGTTGGGTCATGGCTCGACGAGGCACTGACAACGTGTCGAATCAGCCGGTGACCTTGACGTCCCACAGGTAGATCCCGACGAGGGCGTCTTCCTTGACGTTGGTGACGTCGGCGGAGTGCCCGAGCTGGATCTGGCCGAAGAACAGCGGCGCGGTCGGCATCTGTTTGATGAGCACGTCCTCGGCCTTGTTGTAGTCCTTGTTGCCGGCGTTGATCGACGGTGCGCGGTTGCCCTTGGCGATGTACGAGTCGACCGCCTTGTTCGAGTAGTTGATCCGGTTGGACGACCCGCCGGTGGAGTACAGCGGCTCGAGGTAGTTCTGCGGCGACGGGTAGTCCATACCCCAGTCCAGCCGGTACGGGCCGTGCACCGTGTGCGCCCGGATCGAGTCGAGGTAGGCGGCGAACAGCTGCTTCTTCAGCCTTACCTCGATGCCGAGGGTCTTCTTCAACTGGTTCGCGATCGCCTGCAGCTCGTTGTCCGGGTAGGCGTCCTGCGCGTACCAGATAGTCATGGCACCGTCCCAGCCGCCGGCCTTCTTGAGCAGCTGCCTGGCCTGATCCGGGTGGAACTCGCACCACTTGCCGCACGCGCCCTTACGGTACCCGGGCACGATCGGCGAGATGTACGAATCTGCGGGCGCGTACGCGCCGTTGTAGATCGCCTTGTTGATCGCGTTACGGTCGATGGCCATCGAGATCGCGTGCCGCAGGCGCGGATCCTGCCAGCGCTTGTCGTACACCGGGAAACCCAGGTAGTGCAGGCTCGAGCTGGGCTCGGTGGCGTAGCGGTCGCCGAGCTGCGCCTTGGCGTCGTTCAGCTTCGCCGGCGGGATCTGGTCGTCGATGTCGAGGTTGCCCGCGATGAGGTCCTCGTACCCCGTCTCCGGGCTGGAGTAGATCTTGAACTCGACACCGTCGGACTCCGGCTCGCGCGGGCCTACGTACTTGTCGTACGCCTTCAGCGTGATGCCCTGGTCGTGCTTCCACTTGCCGACCATCTCGAACGGCCCGTTGCCGATCGGCGCCTCCTCGAACTTGTCGAAGTTCTTGAACGCGACCTGCGGCAGCGGGTCGAAGCCGGTGTAGGCGAGGGTGAGTGGGAACTGGCTGAACGGCGCGTTCAGTGTCACCTTGAACGTGTAGTCGTCGACGATCTTCAAGCCGGACATCTTCTTCGTCTTCGGCTTGCCGCTCTTCGGGTTGAGCGCGTCGTAGCCCTTGATGTTGGCGAAGAAGTAGTTGTTCACCCAGGCGTTCGGCGCGTACGCCGCGGCGTTCCACGCGTCCACGAAGGACTTGGACGTCACCTTCTCGCCGTTGTGAAACGTGCGGCCCTTCTTGAGCTTGATGGTCCAGGTCTTCTTGTCCTTGCTCGTCACGGACTTCGCGACGTCCATCTGCACGCCCTTGCCCGGGACGAGCTGCGTGAGGCCCTCGAACAGGCCGGAGATCACGGCGATGCCGTTGCCCTCCTGGCAGTTGCCCGGTATCAGGTGCTGGGGCTCGGCGATGTAGACCGAGAAGGTCTTCTTCGCGCTGCCCTCGTCGCTGCCGCCGCAGCCGACGAATGCCAGCGTCGCGGCCAGCACGGCCACGAGTACCGCGCCCGGCGCCCTTCCCCGAACCCCACGCATGTCGCCTCCTTCAGAAGTGCCGCCGTCTCGCATGCTGGACAGCAAATTTTGCGGTTCGCATACGCTGCCGGTAGAGCATATCGACCGGACGCGAGGAGAGCCCATGGAGTTCGAGCAGGTCGTACGGCGGCGACGCATGGTGCGCTCGTTTACCCCCGACCCGGTGCCGGAGGAAGCCGTCACCAGGCTGGTGCACAACGCAACGCACGGACCGTCCGCCGGGAACTCCCAGGGCCACGCCTTCCTCGTGCTCGACGCCGCGACCGACCTGGACCGGTTCTGGACGGTGCTCATCGACATGATGCCCGTGGTCGACTCCGTACGCACCGCTCCGCTGCTGCTCGTACCGCTGACGAGCAGGGACGCGTACCTCGACCGGTACGCCAAACCGGACAAGGGGTGGACCGACCGGGACGAGGGCAGGTGGCCGGTCCCGTATTGGCATGTGGACGCCGGCATGGCCGTGCTGCTGGCCCTGCTCACGGCAGTCGACGAGGATCTCGGCGCGCTCTTCTTCGGCATCCCCGCGCCGAAGCTCGACGCGTTCCGCGCGGAGTTCGGCGTGCCGGCCGAGTACGTGCCGGTGGGCACCCTCGCGGTCGGCTACCCGGACCCGCAGGCGCCGCGCTCCCGGCCGTCCCAGCCCCGCCGCCTCACCGCCGAGTTCGTCCACCACGGCCGCTGGGGTTCCTGACGGGGGATCCCCAGCCGTACCAGCACCCGTCGGGGGCTCCCCCGTCACGCGCGGGCGCCGGCGAAGTCGGCGGTGAGGCGGCGTTGCAGGTGGGTGTCGGCCCACATCGGGTGGTGCGGCGCGGCATTGGAGCAGACCACGGTGCCCCACGCGCCAAGGCGTGCGGCCTCGCGTACGGCACGCGCGCAGATCGCCGCGCCCACCGGGCCTTCCTCGAACGTGCCGAGCAACGGGGTGTAACCGACCCATCCCTCGCCGAGCACCAGCGGTACGCCCTGCGTTCGCGCCCAGTCGTCGGCGACCGCGAGCCAGGTGAGCAGCCGTTCGTCCATCGCCAGCCGGTGCTCGCCGTACCGCTCGTACAGCCACCGGTCCCACGCCGCCGGGTCGCACCAGTCGTGTACGTAGAGCTCCCGCGGGCTCATGATGGTGCCGGCGAGCCGGGGTTGCTCGGACTCCGGCGGTGCCCACTCGTCCAGCGCCGGCGCGTCCGCCCGTAGCAGCTGCGCGCGCGCCCGGTCGGCCGGGAAGGGCCGGCGCTCGTCGCGCAGCGCGAACGTCTCGACCAGCTCCCCCAGCACCCCGTAGACGTACGGGTGGAATGCCGCCACGTCCAGGTTGCCCGGCAGCGCCCGCATCCGCCCTGCGGGCACTCCCGCGTAGTTCGCCGTCACCGGCAGCCGCGGGTGCCGGGACCGGAACCGCTCGGCGGCCGCCTCAAGCAGCGGGCGCAGGCCGTCCAGCGGGTCGGCGCCCGGTGGCACGGCGTCGGTCAGCCGCCCGGTCGTCACCTCGTTGTGCAGCTCGACGTACGCCACCCGGTCGGCGAGCCCGGCCGCGGCGAGGTGGTCGATCAGGTCCGCCAGGGCGTCGGCCAGCGCGGCCGGCCGGTCGCCCGGCGCCACCGCGAACATGGCGTCGGCCCACGAGGTGTCGGCGAGGAAGCACGGGCTCTGCTGGTACTCCCAGCTCGACAGGATCACGAAGCAGTCGTGCCGCCGCGCCGCCTCGACCAGCGCACACAGGTGCGCCCGCCCGTCCAGCGTCACGGTCTCCGCGACGTCGTACCACCGGGTGCGCATGCCGTACCCACCGCCGAGCGGCGTGAAGGTCAGGGCGGACGTGGGCAGGCCCGAGCCGAACAGCAGGTACGGCATCGCGCAGATGCGGACGGTGTTGTAGCCACGGGCGCGCGCGTCGGCGAAGCACTTGTCCAGGTCGGCGAACGGCTCGCCGGGCCCCGTTCGCGTGTACCAGGAGAAGTCCCAGAGTGTGATCGTCAACCGATCGGGCAGCGACCGTTCCGCGCTGGTCATCGGATACTCCCCGCGGTGAGCCCGCCCCGCCAGTACCGCTGGAGCGAAACAATGGCCCCGACCAGAAGCACCACGGAGACGAACGCACCGGTCACCGTCAGCGCGTACAGCTGCGGCGTCCGCTGGGTCTGCGAGTTCCACAGCGTCAGGCCCAGAATGATCGGGTACAGCTTCTGGTTCGACAGCATCACCAACGGCAGGAAGTAGTTGTTCCAGATCGCGACAAGCTGGAACAGGAAAATGGTCACCAGCGCGGGCGACATGATCTTCAACGCGATCCTGGAGAAGATCCGGAACTCGCTGGCACCGTCCACCCGGGCGGCGTCGATGACCTCGTCCGGCACGGCGGACGCCGCATAGATGCGGGCCAGGTACGCCCCGAATGGGCTCACCATGCTCGGCAACAGGACCGACCAGTAACTGTTGTTCAGGCCGACACCGCTCATCATCAGGTACAGGGGCAGCGCGATGGCCGTCGGAGGCACCATCACACCCGCGAGGATCACCGAGAAGACGACCTCGCGACCGCGAAAGTGGTATTTCGACAGTGCGTACCCGGCCGCGGCGGCGAGCAGGGTCGCCACGAGCGACCCGAATCCGGCGTAGATGATGCTGTTCACCAGCCACCTGAGGTAGATGCCCCCGTCATAGGTGAACGTGTGCACCAGGTTCGTGATCCACTGGGGATGCGAGAACCACAGTCCGAAGGAGCCGAACAGGTCCGCGGTCCCTTTCGTCGACGAGACCACGACCCAGTACACGGGGACAAGGAAGTAGATCGTGACGATGAACAGGAAGGTGAGTGCCGCGACCCGCGAACCCAGCGGGACGTGCGGGCCAACGTGACCTTCCTTCTGGTGCCGCCGTCCGAGCTTGCCGGCATCGGTCGTCTCGCGCAGGTCGCCAACCCCCGCCGTCATCGACGCCCTCCGCGCTGGCTGACCTTCAGGAAGGTGAACGACAAGATCAGCGCCAGCAAGGCGAGGATGACCGCCTCCGCGGCGGCGTAGCTGTAGTTGTTGTAGGTGAACGCCTCGGTGTATGCGACGAGGTTCGGTGTGTAGGTCGACGTGATGTTGCTGTCGTTGGGCCTCAACACCAGCGGCTCCGCGAACAGCTGCAGCGTGCCGATGATCGAGAAGACCGTGATCAGGGTCAGGGCCGGTTTCACCAGCGGTATCTTGACGTTCCACGCGATGCGCCACCCGCCGGCCCCATCGACTCTGGCGGCTTCATAGAGATCTCGGGGTATGGACTGCAACTGGGCGATCAATACCAACATGTTGTACCCGGCGAACTCCCACACAACGATGTTCGCGATGGACCACAGGGTCGCCCCGCTACTGAAGAAGTCCACCTTTATGCCTACATCGCCCAGAAGCTCCACGATCGGGCTGATCCCCGGAGTGTAGAGAAACCCCCAGAGCAACGACGCGACCACGCCCGGCACCCCGTATGGCGCGAAGAAGGCCGTACGAAAGAACTTCGTGAACCTCGCGGCCGCCGAGTCGAGGACCAGTGCCAGGATCAGCGAGAAGAGGATCATCACCGGGACCTCGACCACTCCGAAGAGCAGGATCCGGCCGATGCTCGCGACGAAGTCCGCGTCATGTACTGCCGCGGCGTAGTTGGCCAGGCCGGCGAACGTCCGGTGCGCCTGGCCGAGCAGCCCGCTGCGCACGGTGGTGAACAGGCTCTGCCAGATCGCATAGATGATCGGTAAGACGAAGAACAGCAAGAACATGACGCTGAACGGGACCAGGAACCAGAACGCCGGTCCCGGCCGATGCAACCGAGGGCGGCGGCCCGTACCGGAGCGCGCGGCCCTTCGGGAGGTCGTGGCGGGCTCAGTCAACGTTCTTCCACGCCGAAGACAACGTAACCGAAGGCAACCGGCGCGTCCTTCCCACGGTCATCCGGACGCGGCTTTCAAGCCCTTGCCCTTGAGGGCGGAGATGCCGTCCTGCTGCGCCTTCTTCAGCGCGTCGGCGAACGTGCCGTTCCCGTTCACAGCGGCGGTGAAGCCGTCGTCCAAGCTATTGTAGACGGCGTCGACCAGAGGGATCCATCCCCAGCTCTCGTCGATGTGGGCGTCCGCCTTTTCGAACACCTTGTTGATGTTCTGCCCACCGTAGAACGAGAAAACCTCGGGGTTCTTGTTCAGGCTCGATATGCCGCTGATGTCCTCGATCGCCGGCCAGCCGTAGCCGTCCGTCACGAGGAGGTCGATACTCTTCTTGTTGGTGTTGAGCCAGACCGCGAACTCGGTCGCCTCTCTCGGGTACTTGCTCCCGCGCATCACCGCGGTGGACGAGCCTCCCCAGTTCGACGCGGTGAAGCTTCCCGAGTCCCATTGCGGCATGTCCACGACCGCCCACTTGCCCTTGGTGTTCGGGGCATTACCACGCAGCAGGGCGTCGTCCCAGGACGCCGCGATGTAGGTGACCAGGGTGCCTTCCTGAATGTCCTTCCAGAACGCGTTGTTGGTGTCGTTCTCGGTCTTCACAAGCTTCTTGTCGGCGAGATCCTGCCAGTAACTCGCAACCTTGCGCGAGGGCGCACTGTCGACGTCCACCACCCAGGTGTTGCCGCGAGTCGTGAACCACTGTGCACCGGCCTGCCACGCCAAGGCGGTGAACCAGGCCGAGTCACCGGCGGGGAACGTGCAGATGTAGGAGCTGGGAGACTTCTTCCGGATCGTGGCGGCGGTCTTCGCGTACTCCTCCCAGGTCTTGGGCGGAGCGATCCCCCACTTGTCGAACAGGTCCTTGCGGTAGAACATGCCCATCGGGCCACTGGCCTGCGGAACGGCGTACACGCCGCCGTTGAAGACGCACTGACCCCACTGCCAGTCGACGAACTTCCCCTTGTGTTTCTGGGCGTACTGCTTGATGTTCATCAAGCCCTTGTTTATCAAGAACGACGGGATCTGCTGGTATTCGATCTGGGCGAGGTCGGGTGCGTTTCCCGCCTTGAGCGCGGAGTAGATCTTCGCGTACCCGCCGCCGTTGCCGCCGGTTCCCGCGGGAATCTTGTTCAGGTCGACCTGGATCTTTCCCTTGTGGGTCTTGTTGAACAGGTCGACCGCGTTCTCGATACCGGGCACCCAGGTCCAGAAGGACAGCTTGACGACGCCCTTGTGCTGCGGCTCCGCGCTCGCACTCGACGAGGCCCCGCCGTTGGCCGAGCCGGAGCCGCCGCATCCGGCGAGAGCCAGCAGGCCGGCCCCTCCGGCGCCACCCAGAAAACCGCGTCGGGACAGGGCTGAGTGCTTGTCGTCTCTGTTGCCGTTCACCTCGGTTACTCCTCTCCCGACCATGAGCCGGCCCCGACGCGGGCGCGTGCGCGAACCGGTTTTCCGCAGCGTGGTCGCTCCCGACCCCGCCTGTCAAGCATTAGTCATACAAAATGATAAATGGTAGGTTGCCCGCGTCCGCACGCGCTGGAGGAGGTCTTCGTGCAGCCAACCGCCCAGCGGTTCACCGGCACGTCCGCCGTGGTCACCGGCGCCGCGTCCGGTATCGGTGCGGCAACGGCACGGCGGCTGGCGGCGGAGGGCGCGGCGGTGTGCCTGGTCGACACCGATGACGCTGGTGCCGCCGCGGTGGTAGACGCTATCCGTACGCAGGGCGGTCGCGCCCAGCTGGTCGCAGGGGACGTGGCCGACGAGGGCTGCTGGGAGGACGTACGTGAGCTGGTCGAGCGGGAACACGGCACGCTGGACGTGCTGCACAGCAACGCGTTCACGGTCCGGGTCGGGCCGGCGCACGAGCTCGCCCCTGACGACTGGCGCCGGCAGATCGACGTCGACCTGTCCGCGGCGTACCTGGGCGTGCGCGCCTGCTACCCGGTGTTCCGCCGTCCGGGCGCGGCCGTCGTGCTGACCTCGTCGGTGCACGCGATCGCCGGGCTGCCGGGCCACCCGGCGTACGCGGCCGCGAAGGGCGGCCTGGTCTCGCTCGGGCAGCAACTCGCCGTCGAGTACGGCCCCGACGTCCGCGTCAACACCGTATTGCCGGGCCCGATCGATACCGCGGCGTGGGATCGCCTGGGTGCCGCCGAACGCGAGCGCACAGGCGCGCAGACGGCGGCCGGCCGGCTCGGGCACCCGGACGAGGTCGCCGCGGTGGTCGCGTTCCTCGCCTCGGCGGAGGCGTCGTACGTCACCGGCGCGTCCGTACGGGTGGATGGCGGCTGGAGCATCGTCAAGGACTCCGCATGAGCTCGTACCCGTCGCGCGGGATGCACGGCGCCGCCGTCGACGGTCTCGCGCAGCAGATCATCAACGGCGACCTGGCGCCCGGCACTGTGCTCGACCCGCGGGAGCTGGAACGCGAGTACGACGCCAGCCGTACGGTCATCCGCGAGGCGCTGCGGGTGCTGTCCGCCAAGGGCCTCGTCGACGCCCGGCCCAAGCGCGGCACCTTCATCCGACCGCGCGAGGACTGGAATCTGCTCGACCCCGACGTGCTGCGCTGGCAGTACGAACAGCGCGAGGACACCGGGTTCCTCGACAACCTGGCGGAGGTACGCGCGATCGTCGAGCCCGCGGGTGCACGGCTGGCCGCACGGCGGCGTACCGACGGCGACCTCGAGGCGATGCGCGAGAGCCTCGAGGAGTCGGCCGCGGCCGACTCGTCCGGGATCGTCGCCGCCGACCTCCGCTTTCACCGCGCGCTGCTCTTCTCCACGCACAACGAGCTGCTGCAGCGCATGGAGCTGGTGATCGAGACCGGCTTGCGGGCGCGCGACCTGCTCGTGCACGGTCAGGAGAGCTGGGCCGACTCGTTGCCCGCCCACCGCAGGGTGCTCGACGCGGTCGAGGACGGCGACGAGGCGGCGGCTGAAGCGGCGATGAACGCGCTGCTCGACCAGGCGAACCGCGACGTCGCCGAGCTGAGCACGGGGGAGAACGCATGAAGGTGGACCGGGTCGAGACGTTCCTCGTACCGCCGAGGTGGCTGTTCTGCCGGGTCGAGACCGACGACGGGGTCGTCGGCTGGGGCGAACCGGTCGTCGAGGGGTACGCGGGGACCGTACGCGCGGCCGTCGGTGAGCTCGGCGAGCGGCTGATCGGCGCCGACCCGCTGCGTATCGAGGACCACTGGCAGGTGCTCACCAAGGGCGGCTTCTACCGCGGTGGGCCGGTGCTCTCCAGCGCGGTCGCCGGACTCGACCAGGCACTGTGGGACATCGCGGGCAAGGTGTACGGGGCGCCCGTGCACGCGCTGCTCGGCGGGCCCGTGCGCGACCGGGTGCGCGTGTACGCCTGGGTGGGCGGCGACGAGCCGAGCGAGCTGGCGGATGCGGTGCAGGCCCAGGTCGACGCGGGCCTGACCGCGGTGAAGATGAACGCGTCCGGGCGGATGGCGCCGATCGCGACCACCGCCGAGACCCGCGCCGTCGTCGAACGCCTGCACACCGTACGGGAGACGCTCGGGCCGGACCGGGACGTCGCGGTCGACTTCCACGGCCGCGTCACGGCGGTCAACGCGATGCGGCTGCTCCCGCTGCTCGCCGACGCGCACCCACTGTTCGTCGAGGAGCCGCTGCTACCCGAGCAGGGTCACCTGCTGGCGCAGGTTGCCGGTCACTCCCCCGTACCCATCGCGACGGGTGAGCGGTTGTACTCGCGTACCGACTTCCTCCCCGCGTTGCAGGCGGGCGTCGCGGTCGCGCAACCGGACCTGTCGCACGCCGGCGGGATCTCCGAGGTGCGCCGGATCGCCGCGCTCGCCGAGACCTGGGGCGCCGCTCTCGCGCCGCATTGCCCGCTCGGGCCGATCGCGCTCGCGGCGAGCCTGCAGGTCGCGTTCGCCACGCCGAACTTCCTCATCCAGGAGCAGAGCCTCGGCATCCACTACAACGTCGGCACCGACCTGCTCGACTACCTCGTCGACCCGGCCGTCTTCGGCTTCGTCGACGGGCACGTCCAGCCGCTCGACCAACCGGGACTGGGCATCCGCATCGACGAGGCCGCCGTGCGCAAGGCCGACCAGCAGGGCCACCAGTGGCGCTCGCCGGTGTGGCGGCACGACGATGGCTCGTTCGCCGAGTGGTGACCCGCGACAACCCTTCCGTACGCCAAGTCGCTGGTACGTTTACCGCGCTGACTTCGACGACCTGGAGTGGAGAGGCATGCGCAGGATCGGCGTGGGGTTGGCCGGCCTGGCCCTGGTGGCAGTGGCGGCCGGGTGCGGGTCCGGCAGCGACGGGGGCGGCGAGAGCCTGCCGAGCCAGACCGCGTCACCGACGCCCTCGAAGCTGGACGTGTCCGGCATCGTCGTACTGGACACGCAGACCGGGGACCCCGATGACGTCTCCGGCGACGCCGCGTGGCGGCTGCGGGTCTTCGACCCTGATACCGGCAAGAACACCATGAATCTCGCCATTCCCCTGGCCGCCGCCGACCACGACCCGAACGGTTTCTCCGCCCGACCCGAGCCGTGGACCGCCGCACGGGGCAGCTTCTCCTCCGACTGGCAGTACTTCGCCTACAACTGGAACGGTTCGATCTACATCCTCAAGCTGGACGCCGCCAGCCGCAGCTACACCCCGAAGGCCACGGTGAAAGCCGACACCGGCTCGTACTCCGGTGGTGAGGTCAGCTACGACCAACCCAGGTTCTCGCGGGCGGGCCACCGACTCTGGTTCAGTGCCAGCCCGGAGCAGGGCAGCACGAAGCTCGAGTCCGTCGACTACACCGCACCGGGCAAGCCGAGAGAGGAAGCGACGCTCAAGCGGAGTCGCGGCAACCTCGACACGAGGTGGCGCCTGACGGCGGGCGGCAAGGTCACCCAGTACGTCCAGACGCCGAAGGGCGGCGACTTCGGTACCTGGACGCTGTACGGGCCCGACGGAAAGGCTGCAGAGAAGGCCAGGACCCAGAACGGCAACAAGGTGAGCTACGTCATGGCCGACGGCAAGGTCGCAGGCGGTGCCCTCGAAACCGACGAGAACCGGTACCGCCTCATCGACACGATCGGCGACCATACGATGCTGGTGCACATCGTCGGGCTCGGCGGCTTCGCGAACCAGGACGAGCAGCTTCTGAGCGTCCACGTCGATCCCGGGTCGGGACGGGCGAAGGTCCAGACCGTGGCGAAAGCAGGCGCCGAGAAGCTGCTGGGCGCCGCGCTCGCACCGGACCACGAGCGGGCCGTGCTGCTGACCCGGGGCGGCTTCTACATCAAGAAACTCGGCACGTCGAGCGAGCCCCAGCCGTTCCGCAAGTCGGCTGGGGACGAGAGGGACGCGTACGGGCCGTACGTGCTCGGCTGGACGAAGTAGCCCACCCATACTCGCTACTTACTTCGACGGGTCCGGCAGCTCGCCAGTGCCAGGTGTTCGGGGCGGACGGGGACGCGGGTGAGGTCGCGGCCGGTCGCCGCACGGATCGCGGCGAGGATCGCAGGGCCGGACGAGATGGTGGAGGGCTCCCCGACACCGCGCAGCCCGTACGGCGCGTGCGGGTCCGGGTACTCCAGCACGTCCACCCGCATCGGCGGCATGTCGAGGATCGTGGGGATCAGGTAGTCGGTGAACGACGGGTTCGCGATCTGCCCGTCGCGTACGAGCACCTCCTCCATCAACGCCAGCCCCAGCCCCTGCGCCGTGCCACCCTGGATCTGGCCGACGACCCCGCCTGGGTTGATCGCCTTGCCGACGTCCTCCGCACAGGCCAGCTCGACCACCTTGACCAGGCCGAGCTCGGTGTCCACGTCGACCACCGCGCGGTGTGCGGCGAACGCGTACTGCACGTGCGCGAACCCCTGCCCGGTCTCCGGGTCGATCGGCTGTGTGGTGCGGTGCCGCCACTCCACCGTCTCCTCCACGGCGTCTCCGCCGAGCGCATCGGCCAGGGACGCGACTACACCCTCGGCGTCGGAGACGACCTTCCCTCCGACCAGCTGCAGGTCGGCGACCGTACGGCCCAACCGCGCGACGACGAGCGCGAGCACCCGGTCGCGCACCTTCGCGCAGGCCGCCTGCACCGCGCCGCCGGTCACGTACGTCTGCCGGGACGCCGACGTCGAACCGGCCGACCCCACCGACGTGTCGGCCGGCTGCAGCACCACCTTCTCCACGCCGAGCTCGGTGCGGGCGATCTGCTGCTCCACGGCGACCAGGCCCTGCCCGACCTCCGCAGCCGCGGTGTGCACGGTGACCGACGGCTCGCCACCGACGACCTCCAGCCGCACCCGCGCGGCAGACGCGTCGTCGAAACCCTCCGAGTAGCCGACGTTCTTGTACGCGGCCGCGTAACCGACACCGCGCACGACGCCCTCGCCGTGCGTGGTGTTGGACACCCCGCCCGGCACCTCGCGCAGATCGACCTCGCCGCCGGAACGCGGTGCAGGCAGCGGCGTCGCCTCCAGCCGGTCGAGCAGCTCCGCCACCGGCGCCGGGCTGTCGATGACCTGGCCGGTCGGGTTGCGCGCCCCCTGCGCCATCGCGTTGCGGCGGCGCAGCTCCACCGGGTCCATGCCCAGCTTCGCGGCAAGCTTGTCCATCTGCGCCTCATAGCCGTACGCCACCTGCACGGCCCCGAACCCGCGCATCGCGCCGCACGGCGGGTTGTTGGTGTACACCCCGTACGCGTCGAGGCGGACGTTCGGCACGACGTACGGGCCGATGCCCATGGTGCCGCCGTTGCCCACGACCGCGGGCGTGCTGGAGCAGTACGCGCCGCCGTCGAAGTACACCCGCGCCCGCACGAACGTGAGCTCGCCGTCGCGGGTCGCGCCGTGCTCGTACTCCACGTGCGCCGGATGCCGGTGCACGTGCCCGAAGAACGACTCCGCGCGGTTGTACACCATCTTCACCGGCTTGCTCGTGTGCAGCGCGAGCAGGCAGGCGTGCACGTGCATGGACAGGTCCTCGCGGCCGCCGAACGCGCCGCCGACGCCGGCAAGTGTGAGCCGCACCTTCTCCTTCGGCAGGTCGAGCGCCGCGCACACCTGCTTCTGGTCGACATGCAGCCACTGCGTGGCGACGTACAGGTCGACGCCGCCGTCCTCGGCGGGCACGGCGAGTCCCGACTCGGGGCCGAGGAACGCCTGGTCCTGCATGCCGATCTCGTACGTGCCGGTGACGACGATGTCGGCGGCCGGGTCCGGGTCGCCGGTGCGGATCTTCAGGTGCCGCACGAGGTTGCCGTCCGGGTGCAGCCGCGGACTTCCGTCCGCGAGCGCGACGCGCGCGTCGGTCACAGGCTTGAGCACCTGGTAGTCGACGCCGATCCGCTTGGCCGCGCGCTGCGCGATCTCCGGGTGCTCGGCGGCGACGAGCGCGACCGGCTCGCCCTGGTAGCGCACGACGTCGCCGGCGAGCACGGGCTGGTCGGCGCGCTCCAGCCCGTGCGCGTTGGCGCCGGGCACGTCCTCGTGCGTCAGCACCGCGTAGACCCCGGGCGTGGCGAGCGCCTCCCCGATGTCGATCGACCGGATGCGCGCGTACGGGTGCGGGCTGCGCAGCGTCGCGCCCCACAGCATGTCGTCCATCCAGAGGTCGCTGCCGTACGCGAACTCGCCGGTCACCTTCAGCATGCCGTCCGGCCGCGCGGCGTCCTGGCCGACACCGCCGGCGGTAGGCGTCGTGGGAGCGCGAGTGGAGGTCGTGGTCATCGGGTTCCCTCGGCGCGAGCCAGCAGGGCGCGGCGCGCGGCCGCGACGTCACGGGCGAGGTGCTGCTCGTCCAGCGTGACGAGCGCATCGCCCTCTACGATGCGCCGACCGTGGACGAGCAGCAGGTCAAGCGGCGGTGGCGCGCCGAGCACGAGCGCCGCGACCGGGTCGGCGATATCGGCGTGCGCCGGTGTATCGAGCCGCCACACGGCGATATCGGCCAGCTTGCCGGGCTCGAGCGAACCCAGCTCACTGTCCCGGCCAAGCAGGCGGGCGCCGCCAATAGTGGCCATCTCCAGCGCGTCCCGCACGGCCAGCGCCCGCGGTCCGCCGCGGGCGCGCGCGAACAGGACGGCGTGACGTACCTCCTCCAGCAACGAGCAGGCCTCGTTGGACGCGGCGCCGTCCACGCCCAGGCCGACCGTCGCGCCCGCGTCACGTAGCTCCTGCACGCGCGCGATGCCCGCGCCCAACCGCGCGTTGGACGACGGGCTGTGCGCGACGCCCGTACCGGTGCCCGCCACCCGTTGGACGGCCGCGTCGTCGAGGTGGACGGCGTGCGCGAGCCACACGTCGTCGCCGAGCCAGCCGAGCCGTTCGGCGTACTCGGCCGGGGTGCTGCCGAACTGCGCCCGGCAGAAGGACTCCTCGTCGGTCGTCTCCGCGAGGTGGGTGTGCATGCGTACACCGTTGCGCCGGGCCAGGTCCGCGGACTCGGCCATCAGCTCGCCGCTCACCGTGAACGGCGAGCACGGGCCGACTGCGATCCGCAGCATCGCGTCAGGCGACGGGTCGTGGTGACGGTCGATCGCCTCCTGGGTCGCCGCAAGCACCCGGTCGCGGTCCTCGGTCACCTCGTCGGGCGGGAGGCCGCCGCTGCTCTTGCCGAGGTCCATCGACCCGCGACAGGGGTGGAAGCGCAGCCCGACCTGGCCGGCCGCGTCGACCTCGGCGGCGAGCAGATCGCCGACCCTATCCACTCCGCCACCCCCGGAATCCCCGCCACGGCGCGGGAAGACGTAGTGGTGGTCGGTCGTGGTCGTGCAGCCGGTACGCGCGAGCCATCCGAGCGCGCCGCGTGCGGCCGCGCCGACGGCCTCCTCGTCCAGGCCCGCCCACACCGGGTACAGCGTGGTCAGCCACTCGAACAGCGTCGCGTCGACGGCGAGGCCGCGGGTGAGCCACTGGTACAGGTGGTGGTGGGTGTTCACCAGGCCCGGCGTGACGAGGCAACCTGTCGCATCCACGTAGGACGCATCCCGTTCGCGCGGAGCCGGGCCGGGACCGACCCGCTCGACGCGCGACCCGTCCAGCACCAGATGGCCGCTGGCGTACTCGGTGCGCCCGGCATCCATTGTGGCGACGGCGGCGTTGTCGATGATCGTCCGGCTCATGCCGCGGCCCTCATCCGGTTGGCGGCGAGGCGTACGGCGTCGAGGATCTTCTCGTACCCGGTGCAGCGGCACAGGTTGCCGGCCAGGGCCTCGCGGATCTCCGCGTCGGCCGGGTCCGGCTGCCGCTGGATCAGGTCGTGCGCCGCGACGATCAGGCCGGGCGTGCAGAACCCGCACTGCACGGCGCCCGCCTCGACGAACGCCTGCTGTACGGGGTGGAGCGTGTCACCGTCGGCGAGCCCCTCGACGGTGACGACGTCGCGGTCCTGTGCCTGGCCGGCGGCGACCAGGCAGGAACAGACCGGTATGCCGTCCAGGTAGACGGTGCACGAACCGCATTCCCCCTGCTCACAGGCGTTCTTCGAGCCCGGCAGCCCCATCCGCTCGCGCAGCACGTAGAGCAGGCTCTCGCCCTCCCAGACATCGTCGACCACACGATGCCCGCCGTTGACCGTGCACGTCACCCTCATGCTGTCCTCCACGTGACCGCATCGCGCGACCTCCCGCACCGATCCGGTACCTCGACGTATCGCGCGATCAGCTCCATCACGCCCTTCGGTACTCGTCCCACGCCCACGTCAGCGTTCGCTCGGCCATCACGCCCAGCGCGTGTACCCGATACGCCGCGGTGCCACGCACGTCGTCGATCGGCTCGGCCGCCTCGCCGACCAGCTCGCCGAACCGGGTCACCGCCTCCTCCGGCAGCTCGCGCCTGGACGCCCACAGGCCCTGCTCGGTGAGGGCCGCCGACACATACTCCTCCGCGGCGCTCGCGTGCCGCGGGGTCGGCGCGGCCGAGCCGAGGCCGGTGCCGACCCATTGCCTGTCCGGGTGCAGGGCCAGGCTGAACGCGGTCACCGCGATGACCATCGCGTTGCGGGTCCCGATCTTGCTGAACTGCTGCGGCCCGGCCGGCGGGCGGACGATGATCGCCGCGATCAGCTCGTCGGGGGCGAGCGCGCTGCGCTTGACGCCGGTGTAGAAGTCGGCGACGGGGATGCGCCGGGTGCCGCGTACGGAGGCGACCTCGACCTCGGCGCCGGCCGCGAGCAGCGGTGGGTGCGAGTCACCCGCAGGCGAGGCCGCACCGAGATTGCCGCCGACCGTGCCGCGCCCCCGTATCTGGGGGGAGCCGACCGTACGGGACGCCATCGCCAGACCGGGCAGCCGGTCGCCAAGCTCGGTGATCACCGTCGCGTACGTGACGCCCGCGCCTATCCGGACCGCGCCGTCCTCGGCGCCGCGCTCGGACAGCTCCGCGACGCGGGTGAGGTCGAGCAGCGCAGGTGGCCGGTGCTGATCGAAGTTGATCTCCACCATGACGTCGGTGCCGCCCTGGATGGGCATCGCGTCGGGCTGCTCCGCCAGAGCCTCGAGCGCGTCGGCCCAGGTGGTGGGCCGTGCAAAGTCCATGGGGCAATCCTCCTCTGCGTGAAGATGCCCTTCACGGGCCGATAGCACCGTGAAGGCGCCCGTCACGCGGGGCCTATGCACGAGTGAACCGCACCCGCCACCGGGACATCCAGGGGCAGGCGCGACGAAAACCGCCCCGACACCCGTACGGTAGTTGTAGGTTCCTCCAAACGGTGGAGGTGACATGCGGCTGCGCGAGCTGCTCGCCGCGCCGGACCTCCGGCTGCGCGCCCTGGCGGGCACGGATCGGCTCGACCGGGACGTGCGCGCGGTCTTCACCACGGACCTGCTGGACCCGCGCCGGTACCTCGGAGGTGGTGAGCTGGTGCTGACCGGGCTGGTCTGGCGGCGCGGCCCGGCGGACTCCGAACGGTTCGTCGAGGCGCTGGCCGAATGCGGCGTCGCTGCGGTCGGCGCCGGGGACGCCGCGCTCGGTACGGTCCCCGACGATCTCGTGGCTGCCTGTGAGCGGCGCGGCCTTCCGCTGCTGGAGATACCGCTTGACGTGTCGTTCGCGGCGGTCGACGCGCGCGTCGCCGGGCGGCTGCGCGGCGAGCGGGAGAGCCGGCTGGCCGACACGCTCGGCATGCACCGCCGGCTCGTTGCAGCGCTCGCCGAGGGCCACGGCCTGCGGGCACTCGTCGACCTGTTCGCCACCGAGACCGGTGTCACGGTACGGGTGCTCACCTGCTCCGGGCGGCAGGTCGCCGGGACCCGGCCGTTGCCCGCGTCGACCGTCGACCTGCTCTGCCACGCATTCCTCACCTCCGCCCGGCTCCCCGCGGTCGTCACTACCGGCGACGGCGACTCGTACTCGGTGCTCGGAGCGGGAGCGAGCCACGCACCGCGCGTCAGCCGGTGGTTCCTGGCGTGCACCGGCGACGCGGACGGGTGGCCGGAGCAGACCCGGGAGTCGCTCGGCGGCCTCGCCACCGTGGCCGTGCTGGAGAGGCAGCGCGGGGAAGAGGGTGCCCGGCTGCGCGGCCTGCTCGCCGGGCAGTTGCTCGACCCGGCGTCGACGGGGGCCACGCCCGTGAGTGCGCACGGTCGCTTGCGCGACATCGGCATGGACCCGGCGGGACGGCTGGCCGTGGCAACCGCGACCGTACCCAGCGGGGATCCCGCGATTGCCGAACTCGTCCTCGGGGACCTTGCCGGGCCCGAGTCCGCCGTGACCAGGACCGGCGATCAGGCGCTCGCGCTGGTCCCCGCTGACGACAACGCCGAGCTGGTCGCCACCTGGCGGCGCGGCGTACGCAGGCTCTCCGCCGCCGCGGCCGGCGAGCACATCGCGATCGGGCTTAGCGCGGCCACGACTGCCGACGCGCTGCGCGGCGCGGTGGCCGAGGCGCGGTTCGCCCGCGGGCTGGCCGCGCTGGACGCGTCCGCTCCGGCGCTGGTGACCAGCGCGGAGGTCGACTCCCACACCATGCTCCTCGCCACGGTGCCGGAGGACGCGCGCCGCGCCTTCGCCGACCGCGTCCTCGGTCCCGTCGTCGGCTACGACGCGAACCACGACGCCGGACTGATGGTCACGCTGGACGCGTTCCTCGCGGCATCGGGTTCGTGGAGCCGCTGCGCCGAACGGCTGCACCTGCACGTCAACACCGTTCGGTACCGGATCCGCCGCGTGGAGGAGCTGACCGGACGCGACATGTCCGACATGAACGACCGCGTGGACGTGCTGCTCGCCCTGCGCGCCACCCGCGACCTCGGCGAGTGTCACGGCGCCTGAGCAGGGGTAGCTCACCGGTAACGACCTCCCGGTAGGTGTCGAGTAGCCGAGTGGTGAAATCCGGCAGGCTCACGCCGACGTAGAGCTGCGGTTTCTCACCACTCGGCCTCACGGACCTCCATTCCAGCGTCGCTGTAAACGCCGGGTACCGGATGGCGTGAACAGCGACTGCCGCAACTGGGCCAGCCACGGTCGGACGCGACGAGGGTCGTGCGTCAACCCGTAGGCGCTTTCGGCATCGCGAACCACCTGACTCGGTCGGTGAATGACGTCGACATTGGTATAGCCGTACCGCTGGTACCCCGCGCGCGTCAGCCTGCGGCCGCGGGCAAGGTCACGGCATTGTTGTTGCTTTCCGCGATGGCTCGCACCGTCATACTCCGCCAGACGAGTGGTGCCATCGAGTCGCAGATCAGCCCGACCGAGACGGAGACCGTCTGCATCTCGCACCCACACCTGCGGGGTTACTGGGAAGCCGCACAACACGTACAACAGTCTCAGTACCGTCTCCCAGGGCGACTCGCTCCGCGCGTCAGCCAGGCTGATGGCCTTCCGGAGCGTGACGGCTCCTCGGCGCGGTACCACACTTGCCTGCCGGAGCTCGGTAAGTGTGCAGTCACCAGCCCGTATCGCAGAATCCAGCACCACGACCAGATCCAGCACACAGAGATCCGCGGCAAGGTCCTGGAGCACGCGTACGGTCGGCACAACGGGTACGCGGTCGATGACCTCGGCCGACCAGTCGCAAGCGTCGTGCTGGCGCCGTACGACCAAGCCCTTGCGCTGCGGGCGAGGACTGTGTGCCGGCACGGTCACGAACACCGGAAGGTCCGGCGGCAACGGCGGCAACCACCAACCCCGCAGTGCAGCGCCCGTAAGGTGACCGAACCTGGCATTACGCGGCAGAACGCGAAGCAGCGCTGCGCAGGTCAGCGCAGGTGAGTCCGGTGCCTCGGCCGGAAGGTAGAGGCCGTGACTGACCCGCCGCCACCGCGGGCTCCGATAGTGACCGCGCCCAACGGTTAAGGCACCTCGATCGCATGTAGGTTGCTCTCCGGTCGCCATGCCTCACCATTGCGCCGATGGTCGCGACCCTGGTGCTGGGGCGTGAATTTTGTGGACAAGTCGCTCAGCTGCCGCGGTAGGTCGAGTAGCCGTACGGGCTGAGCAGCAGCGGCACATGGTAGTGCGCGCCGGGGTCGGCGAGGGTGAAGGTGACCGTCACCTCGGGGTAGAAGCCTGCCTGTCCCAACCCGGCGAAGTACGCGCCGGTATCGAAGACGATCCGGTAGTCGCCTGCATCCAGCCGGTCCGACCCGAAGGCACCCACGCGGCCGTCCTCGTCTGTACGCCCCTGCCCCACCACGGTGCCGTCGCGGCGTTCGAGGCGTACGGGCACGCCGGTGGCCGGTAGCCCGCGTGCGGTGTCAAGCACGTGCGTGGTCAGCGCACTCACTGGTGCACCATCCCCTCCAAGCGAAGCGCGTTGATCTTCGCCAACTCCCTGCGCACGACCACCCGCTCGGTCGCCGGGTCGTTGCGCAGCCGACCCTGCAGCACCGCGAGCAGCTCGCGTCCCGACCTGCCGCTCGCGCACACCAGGTACACGTGACCGAACCGTTCCTCGTACGCGCGGTTGCCCTCGGCCAGGGCACGGGCCAGCTCGGCGTCCTCGGTGTCCACGCCGGCCTGCTCACCTCGCGACGCCCCAGCCGTCGAGCGCTCCCCTATGCGCGGGTGACCGACGAGCGCCTCGTCGACGTCCTCCTCCGCCAGCCCGTCCACGGCGCGCTGCGCGGCGTCCAGCAGCGCGGTGCGGTCCGCGTACGGCCGGCCCGAGCGCACGGCACGCGCCCACGCGCGCGACTCGCAGCACGCCAGAAGCGCGCGCTCCGCCTTGTCGTCCGGGAGCGCGTTGAACGCGGCCAGGTCCATCAACAGAACCCCGGCACGGCGTCCCAGGCGGGACCGCCTGCCGGCGCGTCGTCGCGTACGACCGTCGCCTCGATCAGGCCGTACGGGCGGTCGGCGGCGTGGAACACCTCGTTCGGGTTGTCCAGCCCGAACGATTCGAGGTCGTAGGCGAAGTGGTGCTTGTTTGGTGCGGAGAACCTGAGCTCGGCAACCTGCGGATACGCCTCCAGCGCGGCGCGGCCCATGGCGTAGAGCGACTGCTGCAGCGCCAGGCTGTGTGTGGTCGCGAACGTCTCCAGCAACGTACGGCGGATACCTTCGTACGCGGCGGTCCAGTCGACGTCCGTACCGGTGTAGCGCCACCGCACGATCAGCGACGTGGCGAGGATCCGGTCCTCGGTCTCGGCGAGGGTCGTGTACTCGTCGTTGCGGAAACCGGCGAACTCCGATCCGGTCGACTTGAGCACGACGAGGTCGCTTATCCCGGAGAGCACCCAGGCGCCGTCACCGTCGACGGTCACCACGGTCGAGCGCCGGTCGGAGCCACCACGACTGAACGCGTGGTCGTGTCCCGCGCCACCCACCGCGATACGGTCCCACGCGTATTCCTCGACCTCGACCCGCGCCTCGGTCACGGTCGCCACGTCCGCGACGAAGTGCCTGGCGAGCGTCAACGCGAAGTCCTCGATCTCCCCGATACCGTGCTTCTTGGCGAACGCGAAAACCGTGTTCTTCTGCGTGTCGGTGGGCAGCACGGCTGACTGGTCGCCTGTCACATGCGCGTCGGCGAAGTCACCACGCAGCGCCGTGGAGACGTTGAGGTCGCGGATCTCGTGCCGCGCGGTGTCGCGGGCGATGCTTACGAGCCGGTTCTCGGCCTTACCGTACCTGTTCGATCCCAGCCTGATCGCCATGTTCCACCTTCCTAAGGCAGCCGGTCGAGCCCCGAGTACGCGCGGGAGCTGTGTATCGGGTTCGCCTCGGCGACCAGGTCGTCGAACCGCCGGCTCGCTATCTTCGCGATCTCGATGAGCGCGGTGGCGTGTTCCTGCGCGGCCGAGTTCTCCAGGCGCCTGCGGCCCAGCTCCAGGACCTTGGCCGCGTCGGAGATGTCGCGCACGCAGACGATGAGCGGGTAGCCGAACTTGCCCTCGTACGCGTCGGTCAGCTCGGCGAACTCGGTCGCGTCCTCGTCAGTCAGCCTGTTGAGACCGGCCGCCGCCTGATCGTGCAGCGACTCGTCGCCGGTGCGACCCTCGGCGACGTCGTCGCCACCGAGCGCCGGGTACTGCCGCATCAGCTCGAGCTGCTGCTGGGATGTCGCGGCGAACAGCGCGTCCTGGAACGCGCGCCGCAGGCTCTGGATGTCGTCGAACGGCCGGCGTGTGTACGCACCGGCCGCAACCCAGTCGGCACCCTGGAAGAGCCGGCCGAACATCGCGACGAACTCGTCCTCGCTCATCTCGTTGACGTGCTCCAGGCGCACCTGCCGTCGACCGGGCGCACCCGCGACGACGGGGCCGCGGCCGGGACCAATGTGGTGGAAGACCAGGTTCAGCAGGATCGCGGAGAGGGAGCCGAGTGTGATGCCGCTGCCGAAGATCACTGCCGCCCAGCTCGGCACCGCGTCCGCGAACTGCGGGGTCGTGGTGACCAGGAGCGCCAGCCCGACGCTCGTCGCCACGATGACCACGTTGCGGTAGTCGGTGAAGTCGACCCTCGTCAGCGTCTGGAAGCCGACGACCGCGACCGTGCCGAACATGGCGAGCGCCGCCCCGCCGAGTACGGGATGCGGGATGCCGGCGACGATCGCACCGGCCTTGGGCACGATGCCGAGCAGGATCATCACCACGCCCGCCGTGGTGACGACGTAGCGGCTCTTGATCCCGGTGAGCCGTACCAGGCCGACGTTCTCGGCGAAGCAGGTGTACGGGAACGAGTTGAGGATGCCGCCGATCAGCGTGGAGAGCCCGTCGGAGCGCAGCGCCCTGGCGATGTCCTTCCGGCCGATCCGCTTGTTCACGATCTCGCCGGTGGCGAACACGTCACCGGTCGTCTCCACGGCCGTGATGAGCATGACGACGATCATCGATACGATCGCCGCGAAGCTGAACTTCGGTATGCCGAAGAAGAACGGCGTGGTCACGCCTACCCATGCGGAGCTGCCGACGGCGTCGAACTGCGCGTCGCCGAGCGCCCACGCGACGAGCGTGCCGGCCACGAGACCGATGAGCACGGCGATCGTCGCCATGAACCCGCGGAACAGCCGCTGGATGACGACGATGAGCGCGAGCACGGCCACCGCGTACAGCAGGTTCGTGCCGCTGGCGTAGTCGGGCGCACTGGCGTCGCCGCCGGCAGCGTCGTTCGCGGCGACGGGCAGCAGCGACAGCCCGATGATGGCGATGACCGTGCCCGTGACCACCGGCGGGAAGAAGCGGACGATGCGGGAGAAGTACGGAGCGATGAGGAAGGTGAACAGCCCCGCAACGATCACCGACCCGTAGATCACCACAAGGCCCTGCACTCCGCCGCCGGCGCCCACGCCGATCGCGATCATCGGAGAGACGGCGGTGAACGTTACGCCCTGCAACAGCGGCAACCGCACGCCGATCTTCCAGAACCCCACCGACTGGATGATCGACGCGATACCGCAGGTGAACAGGTCGGCGTTGATGAGGTGGACGAGCTGCTGCTCGCTCAGGCCGATCGCGCTCGCCAGCAGGATCGGCACGATGACCGCACCGGCGTAGAACGCCAGGACGTGTTGCACGCCGTACACCGCGAGCTTGTGCGGGGAGAGCAACTGGTCGACCGGGTGCTTCACGCGCCGGCCGCGGGCGGTCGCCGGCGCCGTACCGGCCTTCGGCATCGCTCACCTCACCCGGTTGCGTCGAACGGAAGGCAGCTTCTGTGTCCGCGGCGGAGTCTAGTGAGGCCACGCAGGGTTACGCCATCCACCATGGTGGGCATGACTGTCGGCACCAGATACAGGAGGTGCGGCATGTCGGACAAGACGTATCGAGTCACCGAGGTCGTCGGAACGTCTCCGGGCAGCGTGGACGACGCGATCGCGGGTGCGATCGAACGTGCCGCGCAGACCTTGCGCGGCCTGGACTGGTTCGATGTCACCGAGATCCGCGGGCACATCGAGGACGGCCACGTCGGGCACATCCAGGTCGGCCTCAAGCTCGGCTTCGCGCTGGACGACTCCGACTGACAATGTCCCACCCTGACCAAGATCTGTTTCTTCCGGCCGCAACGCGCAGGTTTCTACCCGTTGCGGCCACGCCGAACGGATCTTGGACTGGGACGGCGGGGAACGCCTACAGCTGGCGGGTCCAGTTCTGGCCGACGAGGTCGTGACCGAAGCTGTGGTGGGGTTCCTCGTCCACGAGCGTGAACCCGGCAGCCTGGTAGATGCGGCGAGCGGACGCCAGGACGTCGTTGGTCCACAGGGTCACCCGCTCGTAGCCGGCGTCGGTGGCGAACCGGAGGCACTCGTCCACCAGGCGCGAACCGATACCGAGACCGCGCGCCGACGGGTGTACGAGCAGGATCCGTAGCTTGGCCGTGGTCGCGCCGCCGGTAACGCAGAAGACGCACCCAGCCCGCTGCCCGTCCATCTCGGCGATCCAGGCAACCTCCCGCGCCGGATCGCGGTCCTTCGCGTAGTCGGCGACGATGCGCGCCACGAGCGCCTCGAAGCTGGTATCCCACCCGAACTGGTCGGCGTAGACCTCGCCGTGGCACTGCACCACCCAGCCCAGATCGCCGGGCCGACCCAGCTCCCGCACGGTGACCCGCAGCCAGTCCGGAGCGTCAGCCACGCGCACCTCCTCGAGGCAACTGACACGGTTGTTTCAGTAACCGCTACCCTAGCACCGTGGCCAGCGACGACACCGCACCCTCAGCGCGGCAGGCCGAGCTGCTCGAACGCGCCTACCAGTACGCGCTCCAGCACGGCCTCACGGAGATCTCGCTGCGACCGCTCGCCGCCGCGGTCGGGTCCAGCCCGCGGGTGTTGCTGTACCTGTTCGGCAGCAAGGAGGGCCTTCTGCGCGCGCTGCTGGCCCGCGCCCGTACCGAGGAGCTCGCGCTCCTGGTCGGGCTTCGCGACCTGGCCGACCGGCAGCAACTGGGCTTGCAGGTCGCGGGCGAGCAGGTCTGGTCCTGGCTCACCGCTCCCGAGCACCGGGCGCTGCTGACGCTGTGGATCGAGGGCTACGGCCGCTCGCTGACCGACCCCGAAGGCGCGTGGGCCGGCTTCGCCCGGACCAGTGTCGAGGACTGGCTCGCCGTGCTCGCTGCGACGCAACCGCCGGAGCACCGCGACAAGCCGCTCGCCCTGCACCAGCGGACCCTCGTCCTGGCGGTGTTGCGCGGAGCGCTGCTCGACCTGCTCGCCACCGGCGACGAGGAACGCGTCACCGCCGCCGTACGTGCCCAGCTCTCGCACCTCGCCACCTATGCTTGCCTGGACGCCGACTGATCTTCCGACACGAGAGCCCGCATGCCCGTCACCCACAGCCTCCCGTACGACGTGAACTGCTCGATCCTGTTCACCGAGCTGCCCGTTACCCAGCGCCCGGCGGCGGCAAGGGCCGCCGGCTTCGCGGCGGTGGAGTTCTGGTGGCCGTGGCCGGAGGAACCGGTGCCGGGCGACGCGGCGGTGGACGAGTTCGTCCAGGCGGTACGCGATGCGGGCGTCCAGCTTGTCGGCCTGAACTTCTTCGCCGGTGACCTCGCCGGGCCCGACTGCGGCGCCCTCTCCATCCCCGAGAAGTCCGCGGACTTTCGCGCCAACGTGGACGTGACGGTCGCGATCGGTGAGCGGCTCGGTACGCGGGGGTTCAACGCGCTCTACGGCAACCGCGTGGACGGCCTTCGGCCGGAGGAGCAGGACCACCTCGCGGCCGAGAACCTCTCCTACGCGGCCCGCGCCGCCGCCCGGATCGGCGGCACGGTGCTCGTGGAACCCGTGAGCGGTCCGAAGCCGTACCCGCTGCGCACCGCGGCCGACGCCTGCGCGGTCATCGACCGTGTACGCGACGAGGGCGGCGTGCACAACATCGCCCTGCTGTGCGACCTGTTCCACCTGGCGACCAACGGCGACGACCTCGACGCGGTGGTAAGCGAACGCGCCGGGCGGGTCGGGCACGTCCAGATCGCCGACGCGCCGGGACGACACGAACCGGGCACGGGCACGCTCGACATCGACGGTTACCTGGCTGCGCTGCAGGATCGCGGGTACGGCGGCTGGGTCGGCCTGGAGTACACCCCGAGCGGCACCAGCACGGACAGTTTCGACTGGCTGCCGCGCCAGCGCAGAGGAGGAGCACGCGCATGACCACGATCGCGTTCATCGGCCTGGGCATCATGGGCCGTCCGATGGCTGACAACCTCGTCCAGGCCGGGTACGACGTCGTCGGGTACAACCGCAGCCCGGAGAAGACCGACCGCTTCGCCGAGGCGGGCGGGCGGGCCGCCGGGAGCGTCGCCGAGGCCGTGCGCGACGCCGACATCGTCGCGACGATGGTGCCCGACTCACCCGACGTACGCGATGTGGCGCTCGGCGATGACGGCATCTACGCGAACGCGCGCGCCGGCACCCTGCACATCGACTTCTCCACCATCCGGCCGGACGTGGCCCAGCAGGTCGCCAAGGAGGGTTCCGCTGCGGGGATGCGGGTGCTGGACGCGCCGGTGTCCGGTGGCGACAAGGGCGCGAAGGACGGCAGCCTCTCGGTGATGGTCGGCGGCTCGGAGGGCGACTTCGCCGCGGCACGGCCGGTGCTCGACGCGGTCGGCGCCACCGTCGTGCACGTCGGGCCGGCCGGGTCCGGCCAGACGGTCAAGGCGGCCAACCAGCTGATCGTCGCCGGGACGATCGAGCTGGTCGCCGAGGCGATCATCTTCCTCGAGGCGTACGGCGTCGACACACCGTCCGCCGTACAGGTGCTCGCCGGTGGCCTGGCCGGCAACCGGATACTCGACCGGAAGGCGGAGAGCATGCTCGCCCGCGAGTTCGCCCCCGGCTTCCGCGTCGACCTCCACCACAAGGACATGGGCATCGTCACGACCGCCGCGCGCGAGGCCGGGGTCGTCACCCCGCTGGGGTCGGCCGCCGCGCAGCTCATGGCCGCGGTGCGCGCGCAGGGTGACGGCGCGCTCGACCACTCCGCGTTGCTGCGGCTGGTCGAGCGGCTCTCCGGAAGGGACACCCATGACCGGTGAGCCAGAGCACGGCTTCACCGCATTGCCCGACCTCGCGTCCCGCCGGTTCGGTGGCAGCGTCCCCACAGCGAGCGACGAGCTGTTCGCCGAGCGGGAGAACCTGATCAAACCCGAGCCCCCCGCGTACGACCCGTACACGTTCGGCCACAAGGGTCAGGTGTACGACGGTTGGGAGACGCGACGGCGGCGCGAGCCGGGGCAGGATCACGCGTTCGTGCGCCTCGGCGTGCCCGGAGTCGTACGCGGCGTCGTCGTCGATACGGCGTACTTCCGCGGCAACTTCCCGCCGGAGGTGTCGATCGAGGGCTGCGTGGTCGACGGCTACCCGAGCCCCGACGAACTGGAGGCGGCGGACTGGCTGCCGCTGGTGCCGAGGTCACCGGCACGTGGCGACGCGCGCAACGCGTACGACGTCGACGTGTCGCACCTGGTCACCCACGTGCGGCTCACCATCTACCCCGACGGCGGCGTGGCCCGGCTGCGGGTGCACGGCGAGCCGGTCGCCGACCCACGGTTCCTGCTCGACGGCGCCCTCGATCTGGCAGCAATGGAGAACGGGGGCACGATCACCGGCTGCAGCAACATGTTCTACGGGTCACCGGAAAACCTGATCGCGCCGGGGCTCGCGCGGGTGATGGGCGAGGGTTGGGAGACGTCCAGGCGCCGCGACGACGGCAACGACTGGGTCGAGTTCGGCCTGGCAGGCCCGGGTACGGTCCGGCTCGCAGAGCTGGACACGACCTGCTTCAAGGGCAACGCGCCGGGCTGGGCGTCCCTGCGCGGCCGCGGCTCCGGCGACTGGGTCGAGCTGCTCCCTCGTACGCGCTTGCAACCCGACACCCGGCACCGGTTCCTGTTGGAGGCCGTGGACGAGGTCGACCGCGTGCGCCTCGATGTCTACCCCGACGGCGGCATGGCCCGCGTACGGCTGCACGGTGACCTGAGCGCGCAGGCACGCGCGGCGCTCACGCAGCGCTGGCGCGATCTCGTTCGCTGAACCGCGTCTGCGGTTTCGGCGCAACGGGCGGAGGGCAGGTCTACAAGCACGGGGAACGTACGCGTCGGTGCGGCGCGCCCAGGTGCGAGGTGTGATGCTGCTGGTCTACGCGCTGGCGGTCAGCGCCGGCTTGGTCATCGCCGTCGGCGAGGTCCTGGAGCAGCGCATCGCTGCCACCGCCCCGCCGGAGCACAACCTCTCACCGCGCTTGCTGCTGTGGCTCGTACGCAAACCCAGGTGGCTGGCCGGCGTGGGCTGCACGGTAATCGGCAACGCACTCATCGCCGCGGCTGTCGGGTTCGGCAGCGTGGCCCTTGTCGAGGCGGTCTTCGTGGTCCGCTTGCTGTTCGCGCTGGTCCTGGCAGCCCTCTGGCGACGGCATGGGATCCCGCGGCGGGACATACTCGGCGCGCTCGCCATCACGGCGGGACTCGTGGCGTTCGTGCTGTCCGCCAAACCACGCAAGACCGGCTCGGTGGCCCACGTGCCCGACCTCGGCTGGGTGATCGCGGGTGGCACGATCGTTGCCGTCGCCGTGCTCATCGCCGCCGTCGCACGGCGACTCGGGCCGGCCCGCAAAGCGGTCCTGCTCGGCACCGGCGCCGGGGCGTTGTTCGCGTTGCAGGCCTCGCTGGTCAAGACCGTGGTGCACCTGCTCCGCACGGACGGTGTGATCGGGATGCTGACCACCTGGAACGGGTACGTGTTCGCCGTCGTCGCGCTGACCGGAGCGTTGCTGGTGCAGAGCGCGTTCGAGGCGGCGCCGCTGCCCGCGTCGTACCCGGCGGTGGTCACCACCGAGCTGATCACCGGGATCGCACTGGGAGTCGGCCTGCTCGGGGGTACGGTCGCGTTCGGCATAGCGCCGCTCTCGGTGGCCGCTGTCAGCATCCTCGTCATGGTCGGCGGCATCTACCTGCTCACCACGTCCCCGCTGGTCACCGGCCAGCTCGACGAGCTGATCAGGAAACAGGACGTCGGCCTTGCCACGCATGCCGAGCAACAGCTCGACCGTGAGCTCCGGTCGGCCCAGCGCGCGTTCGGTAGGGCGGCCGGCGGATCGCTCGGTCGGCGCAGGTCACGCCGCGAGCTCGCGCGCATCCACGCGGGCATCGAGCGACTCGACAAGTTGCAGGCGGATATCCGCGAGCACCGCGAGAGCGAGCTCGGCAAGCTCGACGGACTCCCGCAGGACGAACGTGACGAGCTGGCCGCCCAGAGCCGCGAGCTGCTCGATCGGGAACGCACCATCGAGGGCAAGGCGGCCGAGCTACGCAAGAGCGCCGCGACGTTGGAATCGTCGATCGACCGATGACTACGTCGGCTCGTCGCGTTCACTCCGTTCCACTCTCTGAAGCCGGTGAATGACCGGCGAGGTGTCGAGCGTGACGATTCCGGCCACGGCCATCAAGATCCCGAAGGCCGTGCCCAACAGCGCCCATGTCCCCACGGAGACGACCTCGCCGAACAGCGCGAGCCCGATAACGACGGCGGTCGTCGGCTCGGTGGCGTCCACCACCGGCATGCTGGAGGCCAACGGCCCGGCCTGGAAGGCGCTCTGGATGAAGAGCAGCCCCCCGATGCTCGCCACGCCCATCAGGTACGGCTGCCAGGACGTCAGCGCCGGCACCAAACCCTTGCTGAACAACGCGACCGTCGCGTCGAGCAGCGCCGACTGCATACCGAGGATCAGCGCTGCGGTGAACGCCAGCAGCGAGGCCCGGAGGGTTCCACCGACCCTCATGCCGACGAACGTACCGGCCGCGCCGAGTACGGCCACCCCGCTCAGAGTTACCAGCCACCCGAGCGGGGAAGAAGCCAGCGGATGCCCGCCGTGCGGGTTGCTGCTGACGATCGCGAGGGCGAGACCGGCGGTGACGCCCCCCGCGCCGAGCCACTCGCGGCCGCCCAGCCGCATGCCGTGCAGCCGTACGGACAGCGGCAGCGCGAAGACCACCTCAGTGACGATGAGCGGCTGGACAAGAGCGAGCGGGCCGAAACGCAGGGCCAGCGCCTGGAACGCGTACGACAGCAGCGCCACCCCGATGCCGGCCAGCCAACGCCGGCGCCGTGCGAGGCGCACGAGCAGCCGCCCGGTGAGCTCCTCCTCGTCGGGACGGCGACTGGCCACGTCCTGTTGCAGCACGCCTGCCACCGCGAAGCACAGACCAGCGGCGATCGCCGCGGGGATCGCGATGACCATCACGTAGATAACTACCCCGTAACAGCCACGGCAAGCCAAGGGGTAGGCCCGGGATAGCGGGTAGGTCTGTGATGTGTGTCCGTTGTCCGTTGCCGTGCTGGTCGAGCTACACGACGGCAGACGGGTCGGCGGACACGTGCGCACCTGGCAGCGCATCGCAGAACTCGCTGCGGGTCGTGGCGACGAGCTTGACCTCACGGTGTACGTGCTCGGTGCGCACGGACGCGTCACTTCGTTCGGGTCCAATGCGGGCTTCGTGTCGCTCGCGCCGGTGCTGAGCACCAGGCCGCTTGGACGCTGGCTCGGGCGTGCCTACTTCCGCCAGCTGGCGGCCGGCGTCCTGCCGGCACGTCTCGCGCGGTGCGTGGTGGACGGGTTGGGCACCGACCGGCTCGTCGCCGCCGCGATGCGCCGGCACCGCGACCGCCAGCTGCGCCGCTGCAGCCGTGAGCTTGCATCCAACGACGCAGACCGAGGGCACGCCGCCCGGCTTGTCGGGCCCGAGCGTGTCGCCCGGCTACGGCTCGCCCGTACGTACGGGGTCCCGCTCGACAAGCCGGTGGTGCTGTTCACCGGGCGGGTGGACGGCTCCAAGGACGTGCTCACGGTCGCCCGCGCAGCGCGGCTGCTCGGCGAGCGGACGCACCTGCTGGTCGCCCGGGAGGGCGCGGACGTCCCAGCGATCCACACCCTGCTCCCCACTTGGCGCTCGGCGGCGCGCGAGCGGCTCGGGCACCTGGGTCCCGGGGTCAGGCCGTACGGCTCGAACGCAGTCGGAAGGCGATCCGCAGACGCTGCACCCGGTCGAGCAGGTACGGGGTGACCAGGCAGATCGCTCCCGCCAGCGGGAGCCAGTACAGGCCGTGCACTGCCAGCCCCACCAGTAGAAGGGGCGGCTCCTGCCGGCAGACGAACTTCAACGACGGCCGGCGGGCGCAAGAGCGATAGCGCGGCACTGCCACACTTCGACGCTATCCATGTCGGCGACGGGAGGCAACGCAGGCACCTTCTTGCAAGCAACCGTTACGCCGCGTCGCAGGGTTGTGCTCCTCCGCACTGGGTAATCCGTCCAAGAGTGAGTGACCAGGCGTACGGACCCCAGCATCCCGGCACGGAGAGGACGCCGTGAGCGACGCAGGCGCCAAGCGGCCGGTCGCCTGGATGCGCAACCGGGCAGCAGGAGCCGCCGGTCGGATCTCGGCGGCGGCCGGCGGGCGCGAGCACCTGCGAGTCGTCCTGATACTGGCCGCGGTGCTCGGTCTCGATCGCGCCGACAAGGGCGCGGTTTCGGCGGCGGCCGACAACCTGCAGCGCGTGTTCGGGATCGACCAGACGCAGATCGGGCTGCTCGTGTCGGCGGCCACGCTGGTGGGAGCCGCCGCCACGCTGCCGGTCGGCTTGCTCACCGACCGGACCAACCGTACGAGGTTGCTCGCCATCAGCATCGCCTTCTGGACCGCAGCTCAGCTGGTCTCCGGTACGGCGCAGTCCTTCCTCTGGCTGCTGATTGCCCGCATGGCGCTCGGTGCGGTGACCGCGACCGCCGGACCGACCGTGGCGTCGCTGATCGGGGATTTCTTCGCCGCGCGACCGCGGTCCCATGTACGGCTACATTCTCGCCGGCGAGCTCGTCGGCACGGGGTTCGGGTTCCTCGTCTCCGGCGAGCTGACCGCGTGGTTCGGGTGGCGGTACGCCTTCTGGTGGCTGGCGATTCCCAGCGTGGTGATGGTCTGGGCGACGCACCGGCTGGCGGAGCCATCGCGCGGCGGAACCAGCTACCTGCAACCGCCGGGCGAACGCGCCGAGGGCGAGGGCATGGCGGCGCGCACCGTCCGGGAGGCCCGCGTGCAGCCGCACCAGGACCTCGTGCTGCAAAGCGATCCCACCCGCAGGTCGGTGTGGTGGGCGGTCAGGTACGTGCTGCTGTTCGTCACGGGCCACTACAACGTCACCAAGAGCGTCGCCAGCGCCCTCGTCCTCGTCATCGGGATCGGCGCGCTCGCCGGCGTGATCATCGGTGGCAGACTCGCGGACCGGTTGCTGCAGCGTTCGCACATCCGCGCCCGGGTCGGCGTGCCGACCGTAGCCCTGATAGCGACCACCGTCGCGCTCGCGCCGGCCGTCTTCACCACGAACCTGGCCACCGCCCTGCCGCTGTTGACCGTCGGTGCCGGCTTCCTCGGTGCCGCCAACCCTCCCCTCGACGCGGCCCGGCTGGACATCATGCACCCCCGCCTGTGGGGCCGCGCGGAAGCGGTACGCACGGTGCTGCGCAACGTAGGCGAGGCCATCGCACCGGTGACGTTCGGGTTCGTCTCCCAGCACGTGCGGATGGTCGACCTGCAGACGCAATCATGAAAGATCGTCGTAGCTATAGCGACGAACATCCTTCATGATCACGTAGTAGATGGCGCCGCCCAGGAACGCGCCGACGAACCAGGAGAACGGTGCCACCGCACTGAGCGCGGGCACAAGCGCGACGGCACCGGCGATCACAGCCGCCGGGACGAACGCCGCGACCGCGCGCGGGTTCACGCCCTTACGGTAGTAGTACTCGCCCGAGGTCTGGTACAGGTGGTCGACATTGACCATACGTTTGCGCAGCAGGTAGAAGTCGACGGCGATGATCGCGAACAGCGGGCCGAGGAAGGCCGCCAGCCCGCCCAGGAAGTAGTTCACCACTACCGGGCTGGAGTAGAGCTTCCACGGCAGCACAAGCACCGCCACAACGGCGCTGATCAAACCGCCGCGGCGAAACGTCAGGTATTTCGGTGCCAGGTTCGCGAGATCGTACGCGGGAGAGACGAAGTTCGCGACGATATTGACCCCGATCGTCGCCACCACGAACGTCACGGCACCGAGCACGAGGACCGCGGTGTTCGGTATCTTCGCCACGAGTTCTACCGGATCACTGACGGCCTCGCCGAACACGCTGATGCTTCCGGCCGTCACGATAACGGTCACCACCGAGAACGCGGTGAAGTTCACCGGAAGCCCCCAGAAGTTCCCGACCGTTACGGCCCGCCGAGTCGGGGCGAACCGGGCGAAGTCGCCAAAGTTCAGCATGAGGGTGGAGAAGTACGCGATGGTCAGCGATACCGCGGCGAGGAACTTGACCACGGCGTCCCACCCGCTCACCGGATGCCTGCTGAGATTCAACGTGATGTCACCGCCCGCGGCAACGATCATCCACACCGCCAGCGCGAGCATCACCACCCAGATGGCCGGCCCTGCCCAGTGCTGGTACTTGCGTACCGTCTCCATCCCGTGCCGCATCACCAGTAACTGAAGCGCCCACAACACCAGAAAGGCGAGCCAGCCGAGTGGCGAGAGCCCGAGGAAACCGCCCTTGGAGTACGGCTCCAGTGCCGGGTCGATGGCGAGCAGAAGCACGACAATCGCCACCGACGCGAGGTAGGTCTGGATGCCGTACCACAGGATCGCGATAATCGCTCTTGTCAGCGCCGGGATGTTTGCGCCGAAAACGCCGAAGCTCATCCGCGCGATTACCGGATACGGCACGCCGGTGCGCTGGCTCGCATAACCGATGAGGTTCACGCCGATGTTTACCAGGACAATACCGACCAGCAATGCGATCAGAACCTGCCAGCCGACCAGGCCGAGCACGAACAGGCCAGCCGCGAATGTGTAGCCACCGATGCTGTGCACGTCGGACATCCACAGCGCGAACAGGCTGTACGCGTTCCAGTCCCGCTGCTTCGCGGGTGCGAGATCCGCGTTGTGCAGGCGCTCGCTTCGCTCCACGTCTCGCACGCGGTCGACTTCGTCCATGCTGCGCTCCCGCACCGACATTCGGGGTTACCTGACCTGACACAATAGGCCACGTGATCGTCGACTTCCACACGCACATCGACGAGGTGCCGGCCCTCGGCTGGCACCTTTCCGCGGAAATGCTGCTCGGCCAGATGGACGAGGCCGGGGTCGACCGTGCGGTGGTCATGCCGATTTGTGACGCCCCGGAAGTCGACCCGGGCGGCACCGAGCGGCTCGCGGACACCTGCCGGCGCTCCGGGGGACGGCTCGTGCCGATGGTCCGCGTGCATCCCTGGTATGACGAGGCGACCGGCATCGTCGCGGATGCGGTCGAGCGGCTCGGCGCGGTGGGCGTGAAACTGCATGGCGTGACGACCATTACCGACCCCGGATCACCGGCCGTGGTACGCATTATCGAGAAGGCCGCCAGCCTCGGCGTCCCGGTGCTGTTCCACTCCGGCGACGAGGCCGCCGTCACGCCACTCGAGCTGGCGGCAGCGGCCGCCGCCGTACCCGAGGCAACCGTCGTCTTCGCGCACATCGGCGGTTATGCGCACGCCCGCGAGGCGCTCGACGTCGCGAGCGAGCTTCCCAACGTTTACCTGGACACCTCGGCGACACCGCACGTTGGCGCCGTCGCGGAGGCCGTGTCACGGCTCGGCGCGCACCGCGTGCTGTACGGCTCCGACGCCCCGGGTTGCCCCATGGACACCGAGATCACCAAGGTCCGGCTGAGCGGTCTCAGCGAGGACGACGAGCGCACCGTCCTCGGCGGCGCCGCGCTCCGGCTCCTGGGTGCGGCATGAGCGCGCCACCCGACATCGCTCCGGTGACGGACGCCCTCGCGTACCTGGGAACCTCGCGGTACGGAGGGTCACAGGACTGGCCGACCCTTTCGGCACAGGCGCGGGCGATGGGCATCACGCGCGTGGTCTGCGCGCCAGCCATGCCCGCGGACCGTGACCTCGGCAGCGCGAACGAGCGGCTGATCGATCGGGCAGTGCGACCGGCGGAGAACGACGTCGAGCTGGTCGCGCTGGCCCGGGTCGACCCGTGGGAGCCCGGTGCCGCCGGTTTGGCCGACGGGACACTGACCGCGGGCTCGGCCGGGCTGTTCCTGCACCCGTGGGAGGAGACCTACGCGGTCACGCGTACCGACGTGCTCGCGCCGCTGATGAGTGTCGCCGAGCGACACGGCGTGCCGGTGGTCGTGGAGGCCGGGTTCCCGTGGCTCGCCGAACCCGCGCAGGTGGGGCGGCTCGCGTCCTGTTTTCCCGCGGTCCCGATCGTCGCCACGCGCGGCGGGCACATGAACATGAGCGGGCTGTCTGGTGACGTCGCCCTGCGTGCGCTTCGCCAGAACCCGAACCTGTACGTCACGACCTCCGGTGTCTACCGCAGGGACTGGCTCGGGTCAGCCATCGCGGAGGTGGGCAGCAGCCGTTTCCTGTACGCCTCGCTGGCGCCCACACTGGACGCGCGGCTGGAACTCGCCCGAGCACGCGCCCTGCACCTACCGGCGGCCGCGATGACCCAAGTGCTCCGCGAGAACGCGGCCGAGCTGTTCTCTCGCACCCCCTATCGGTGATCATGAAAGATGGCCGTAGCTGTAGCTACAACTATGTTTCATGATCACCGGATGGAGCGTCAGCCGTTCGCGGACTCGTACCGGTCCAGCTCGGCGAGCAGGACGTCCTTGCGCGCACGCGGCAGCCACGCCACCTCGACCGCGTTGCGCTCCAGCTGCGTCAGCTGCCCGGCCGAAAGCTGCAGCGCCTCGTTCACCGCAAGCAGGTTCTCCGTGACGTACCCGCCGAAGTACGCCGGGTCGTCGGAGTTGACGGTCACGCGCAGCCCCGCGTCGAGCGCGCGGCGGAGCTCGTCGGCCTTGAGGTCACCCGTGACGCACCGGTTCGAGATCGGGCAGGTGGTGAGGCCCACCCCTCGCCGCACGATCTCCGCCGTGAGCCCGACGTCCTCGACCGCGTTGACCCCGTGATCGATACGGTCGACGCCGATAACCTCCAGGGCCTGCCGGATGTGGTCGTGGGTGTCCTTCTGGTCGACGTCGCAGTGCATGGTCAGCAGGTAGCCCTCGGCCCTGGCGCGCCGGAAGACCTCGGTGAACTTCACCGGTGGGTTCTCGTGCTCGTCGGAGTCGAGGCCGACCCCGACGATCCACTCCTTGTGCGGCAACGACTCCAGCAACGTGGCCATGGCGAACTCGGCCTGGAAGTCGCGCAGGAAGCACATGATGAGTTGCGTACGCAGGCCGAGCAACCGATCCGCGTCGAGCTGCGCCCGGCGCAATCCCCTGATCACCGTGTCGAACGGCACTCCCCGCGCGGTGTGTGCCTGCGGGTCGAAGAACACCTCGGCGTACCGTACGTTCTGCCCGCGTGCGGTCGTGAGATATGCCCAGGCGAGGTCGTAGAAGTCCTGCTCGGTGTGCAGCACGGCCATACCCTCGTAGTAGTCCTTCAGGAACGAGGGCAGATCATGGAATCCGTAGGCGTCGCGCATTTCCTGGGCGTTCGCGTACGAGAGCTCGATGCCATTGCGTTCGGCGAGTCCGAATTTGAGCTCGGCTTCGAGGGCTCCCTCGATATGGACGTGCAGCTCGCATTTCGGTAGGCCGCGAATGAACTCTTCACCAGAGGCCATTGTCAGTCTCCTTGTCGCGGTCGACGGGTCCGATTACGGGACTTGTCGGTTCCAGCTTGACGCAGTCGATCAATCCTAGATCCGTGATGGCGTAGTCAGGGATCGCGGTGATCGGCAGGAAGATCAGATAGAGGAACGACCAGGCCACCGCGCACCACCGGTCGCCTGGTCGGCTGCGAGCTGTACGAGCGCGCCTCCCCGGCGGGCTAGGCTGACGCGGGACGGGAAGGGGCGACATCCATGGACGTGCTGTGGGGCCGGCTCGGTTACAACCTGCTCACCGAGCTGGATGAGCGGCTCCGTGCCGTCGACGCCGAGCTCGCCCAGCGCTACCCGGGCGACAGCACGGATCGGCAGCCGGTCCACACGGTGTACGTGCCAGCTGATCGGTACCACGACCGGCTCACGCTGGAGTGGGGCGCACAGGCACGCGAGGCGCTGACCGCCCACGCCGGCACGGCAGCGCGATTCGCCGCCGCGACCGGCCTTCCCGCCGACCTCGTCTCCGAGGTCTACCCGCGGGTCGTCGCCAAGCTCGACCGGGAGCCGATCGAGGACCTGCGGCTGGATTTCGAGGACGGCTACGGGTCCCGCTCCGACGACGAGGAGGACGCCGCGGCGACGAAGGCCGCGCGGGCCCTCGCCGGCACGGCAGAGGCGAGCGCCGCGCCCCCGTTCTGCGGTGTGCGGGTGAAGTCGCTCGAGGCGGCGACGCGGCGGCGCGGCGTACGTACCCTCGACCTCGTCCTCGACGCGCTGCTCTCCGCGGGCCCGCTACCCGCCGGCTTCGTCATCACCTTCCCCAAGGTGTCCTCGCCCGTACAGGTCGAGGCGATGGCGCTTGTCTGCTCGCGCCTGGAAACCGCGTACGGGCTGGCCGACCACACGCTGCGCTTCGAGCTGCAGATCGAGACGCCACAAGCGATCTGCGGCCCCACCGGAGTGGCCACGGTCGCCGGCATGCTCGACGCCGCGGCCGGCCGCTGCTCCGGGCTGCACTACGGCACGTACGACTACAGCGCTGCCTGCGGGGTCGCCGCGCCGTACCAGAGTATGGAGCACCCGGTGGCCGACCACGCGAAGGCCGTGATGCAGGTCGCCGCCGCGCAGACCGGCGTCCGGCTGTCCGACGGGTCGACCAACGTGCTGCCCGTGGGTGGCGCCGACGCGGTCCACGAGGCGTGGCGCCTGCACGCGCGCCTGGTCACTCGATCCCTGGAGCGGGCGTTCTACCAGGGCTGGGACATGCATCCTGCGCAGCTACCCAGCCGCTACGCGGCCACGTACGCGTTCTTCCGCGCGGGCCTCACGGGCGCGGCCACAAGGTTGCGCGCGTACGCGGGACATGGCGGTGGCGCCGTGCTGGACGAGCCCGCGACCGCGCAGGGACTCGCCAGCTACGTGTTGCGCGGGCTGGATTGCGGCGCGCTCGACACGTTCGAGGTGTACGCGAGCACCGGCCTCGACCGGGCGTCGCTGGAGCGGTACGCCCGCCGGACGAGCTGATCGGTGACCGATGACGCGACATGACCTGGTGGTACGCGGGCGCCGCGTGGTGACGCCGGCAGGCGAGATCCCCGCGGCGGTCGGTGTACGAGGCGGCCGCATCGCGACCGTCGCCGCCCGCGACGCGCCGGTCGATGCCGAGCAGGTCGTGGAGCTGGCCGCCGACGAGGTCCTGCTGCCCGGCCTCGTCGACACCCACGTGCACGTCGACGAACCAGGCCGTACCGAGTGGGAGGGTTTCGCCACCGCGACCCGAGCGGCCGCCGCGGGAGGCATCACCACGCTCCTGGACATGCCGCTGAACAGCCTCCCGCCGACGTGCGACGTGGACGCGCTGGAGGTGAAGCGCGCGGCCGCCGCGGGGCAGGTACACGTCGACGTCGGCTTCTGGGGCGGCGCGATACCCGGCAACCTCACCGAGCTCCGTGCGCTGCACCACGCAGGCGTGTTCGGCTTCAAGTGCTTCCTTGCGCCGTCCGGAGTGGACGAGTTCCCGCCACTTCGCGCCGAGCGGCTGTCGGACTATTTGGCCGAGGCGCGCACGTTCGACGGGCTCACCATCGTGCACGCCGAGGACGCCGCCGCGCTGGAGCGCGCGCCAGCAGCGGCAGGCAGGTCGTACGACTCTTTCCTGCGGTCCCGGCCCTGGGAAGCGGAGATCGCCGCCGTCGCCACCGTTGTCGACGCCGCGAAACGGACCGGCGCTCGCGCGCACGTGCTGCACCTGTCGAGTGCCGGGGCGCTGCCCGTCATCGCCGCCGCGCGACGCGACGGTGTGCGGCTCACCGTCGAGACCTGCCCGCACTACCTCACCATCGACGCGAGCGAGGTTCCCGACGGCGCGACCGCGTTCAAGTGTTGCCCGCCCATCCGGGACGCGGCGAACCGTGAGGCGCTGTGGCGCGGCCTGGCCGACGGGACGATCGACTGCGTCGTGTCCGACCACTCGCCGTGCACACCGGACCTGAAGGTGCTGGACGTCGGCGACTTCGACCGGGCATGGGGCGGCATCGCGTCGGTCCAGCTCGGCCTCTCCGTCGTGTGGACCGAGGCGCGCCGGCGCGGGTTCGGCCTGGCTGACGTCGCGCGCTGGATGAGCGCTGCACCCGGGCGGCTCGCCGGGTTGCGCCGCAAGGGCACCATCGCCGAGGGAAAGGACGCCGACCTCGTCGTGTTCGCGCCGGACGACGCGTACGTCGTCGACCCGGCGCGGCTGCACCACCGCCACCCGATCACGCCGTACGCGGGACGCCACGTCACCGGTGCCGTCCGGCGCACCTGGCTTCGCGGCGGTGAGGTCACCGGTGACGAACCGCACGGCTCGTTGCTGGCCCGCAGGCAGACCTGAGACCTCGCAGGGTGTCAGCTACTTGGGTTGGGTCGGCGAGGTGATGTTGATGTCGCCGGAGATGATGTCGGACTTCGCCTTCGCCACGCCCTTCTTGAGCTTTGCGGGCACGCGGTCGGCCCACTGGTGGTACGGGGCGATGTCGACACCGCCGTTGGCGAGCGTGCCGACGTAGCTGTCGGCGCTGAACTTGCCGCCCGCGGCATCCTCGACGATCTTGGCGACCGAGTCGGGCAGGTTCTTGTAGACGCTGGATATGAAGTACTTGCAGGAGTCCGGCAGAACCTTGCACCCGTCGAAGTCGGCCCAGATCAGGTTCAGCTTCCCGTCCGAGGCCTTCGCGGCGGCCAACGTGCCGAGCGAGGTCGCGCCCGCGAGCGGGAGGATGATGTCGGCACCCTGCCGGTTGAGCGCCGTGGCGATCTGCCGGCCCTTGCCCTGATCGGAGAAGCTGTTGGCGAAGGTCCCCGACTTCGGCTTGTTCTCGTTCCAGCCGAGCACCTTGACGTGCGTCCCGTTGACCTTGTTGTAGTACTGGACGCCTTCCCAGTAGCCGTCCATGTACGTCGTCACCGGAGGTATGGGTAGGCCGCCGAACGTGGCCACCTTCCCGGTCTTCGTCATGCCCGCAGCCAGGTAGCCACCGAGGAACGAGGCCTGGGCACTGTTGTAGACGATGCCCTTGACGTTCGGCTGCCCGGTTGCGGCGTCGATGAGCGCGAAGTTCGTGTCCGGGTGCTTCTTCGCGACCTTCTTCACGGCGTCGGCCATTGGCCCGCCGACCCCGATGATGAGCCCGCATCCCTTGCGTACCTGGGCTTCCAGGTTGGGCACGTAGTCGTTCTGCGAGCCGGATGTCACATTCGAGACGTCGATGTCGGAATCGTGCTTGGCCGCCTGCTGCATGCCCGCCCAGGATCCCTGGTTGAACGAGTGGTCATCCACGCCTCCGATGTCGAGCACCATGCACGCCTGGAAACCGCCGCCCGAGGAGTCTGCTTCGGAGGAGCCGCTCGGCTTCTGCCCGCAGCCAGCAGTTGCAAGAAGCGCGGCAACCACCAGCGGCACCGCGACCCCCGCACGACCGGTGACGCCACGCATGGACCATCCCACCCTTCACTCGTCAGCCAACGCGTATGTGACTAGCCTGCATCATTATGCGTACCATCGACTGGGTCGACGACCGCATCCGCCTTATCGACCAGACCCGCCTGCCCGGTGAGGTCGTCGTCCTCGACATCGATGCCGTGGACACCCTCATCGACGCCATCGGACGGCTCGCCGTGCGCGGTGCTCCCGCGCTCGGCGTCGCCGGCGCGCTGGGCGTGGCACTGCTGGCGCGCCGCTACCCGCGGACGGAGGACCGTACCGCGCTGCACGAAGCCGCATCCCGTCTGCAGGCGGCACGGCCGACGGCGGTCAACCTGGCGTGGGGAGTCGACCGGGCGCTCGCCCGGCTCGACGACGGACCCGAGGCGGTGCTCGCCGAGGCGCTGCGTATCCGCGACGAGGACATCGCCGCGTGCACCGCCATGGGCGAGCGCGGCGCCGATCTCGTACGGAAGCTGACCGGCGCCGCGCGCCCGCGGGTGATGACGGTCTGCAACACCGGTGCCCTCGCCGCGGTCGAGCGCGGCACCGCGCTCGGCATCGTGCAAACGCTGTTCGAACGCGACCAGCTCGCAGACGTGCTCGCGTTGGAGACCCGCCCGCTGCTGCAGGGCGCGCGGCTCACCACGTGGGAGCTGACCCGCATGGGCGCGCCGTTCCGGCTGCTGGTCGATTCCGCCGGTCCGTTCCTGCTCGCCCGCGGGCAGGCCGACGCGGTGATCGTCGGTGCCGACCGGGTGGCGGCGAACGGCGACGTCGCCAACAAGGTCGGCACGTTCTCGCTGGCGCTCGCGGCCTCGTACGCCGGCGTGCCGTTCATCGTCGCCGCGCCGGAGAGCACGGTCGACCAGGACACGCCGAACGGCGATGCGATCAAGGTCGAGGACCGTGATTCGGACGAGGTCACCTCGTTCCACGGCGTCAAGACGGCGCCGGCCGGTACGGAGACGGTCAACCCCGCGTTCGACATCACGCCCCACCGGCTGGTGACGGCGCTCGTCACCGAACACCGCGTCGTACGCCTCGCGAGCGGCGAGACGCTCGATGCGTAGCGCGGCGGAGGGACACCGCCTCGCCGAACTGCTCGGGCTCGAGCCGCTGCCCGGCGAGGGTGGCCTCTACCGCCAGACGGTCGCCGACGGACGCTCCAGCGCGATCTACTTCCTGCTCATCGCGCCGGAGTTCTCCGCGATGCACCGCCTCGACAGCCCCGAGGTGTACCACTTCTACGCCGGTGCCCCGCTGCGGTTGCTGCTGCTCCACCCGGACGGTACGGCTACCGAGCCCGTACTCGGCACCGACCTCGGCACCGACCTCGCCGCCGGGCAGCGACCGCAGCTGCTCGTACCGGCTGGCGTGTGGCAAGGCTCGTCGTCGCTGGGTGCCTGGAGCCTCGTAGGGACGACGATGGCGCCGCCGTTCTCCTCCGGTGGGTTCGAGCTGGGTGACACCGATGCCCTGCGTACCGGTTGGCCGGCCGCCGCCGACCGCGTCGCGCAGCTCTGCCGCTGACACAGACACAGACACAGACACAGACACAGACACAGTGATCATGAAACTTCCTCGTTGCCATAGCTACGAGCATGTTTCATGATCACCGAAATACTGGAGCGGCGACGGCGCGCAGCGCGCACCGGTGCGCGGGCTTACCAGGTGGGGTGCACGCTCGCGCCGCCGTCCACGACCAGGTCGTGGCCGGTGATCCAGGACGCGAGCGGCGAGGCGAGGAACACGCAGGCGTTGCCGATGTCGGCGCCCGCGCCGAGTCGTCCGAGCGGCGCCGCATGGAGCCAGCGCTCGACGCCTTCGGGCCAGCCGGTACGCAAGCTGCCGTTGTCGACCAGGCCGGGCGACACCGCGTTGACCCGGATCGCGTCCCGCCCGTATTCGAGTGCGGCCGACTTCGCGTGCGCGAGTACGGCGGCCTTCGACGCGGTGTAATGCGCGTGCGACCAGGCCGGGTGCGATCCCTCGATGGAGGCGATGTGGGTGATCGACCCTCCGCCGGCCTCGCGCATCACCCTGGCCGCGGCCTGGGTGGCGAGGAACGTCCCGGTGAGGTTCGTGTCGACGACCTCCCGCCACTGCTCCGCGGTCATGGCGGCCAGGTCCTGTACGGGCTGCACGCCCGCGTTGTTCACCAGCGCGTCCAGCCGGCCGAACTCGCGGGTCGCGGTCGCGACCATGTCCTCGCACTCGTCCTCGCGCGTGATGTCGGCGCGTACGGAAGTGGCGCGGCCACCGGCCCGCTGGATCGACTCAACGAGGGTCTCCGCGGCCGTGCGGCTGCCACGGTACTGCGCGACCACCGCCGCGCCCGCGGCAGCGAAGGACCGGGCGATCGCCGAGCCGATCCCACCGCCGGCGCCCGTGACCACGGTGACCGTAGCGCCGAGGTCGAGGCCGGCTCCAGGCGACATCGAGCCCGCACCGCCAACCATGCGTCCGCCCTTCAACGTGTCAGTACCTCAGCCCGCTATAACGTGCTGAAATACTGACACATTCGCGGTTGGCCGGGCAGAACGCTCGCGGTCCTAGCCTTGGTCGGCGGCGCGGTACAGCGCGGCGGCGTCGAGCTTCCCCATCTGGAGCATCGCGCTCATCGCACGCTGCGACCTCTCCCGGTCCAGGTCGCTCAACAGCTCGGGAAGAGCCCGCGGCACGACCTGCCAGGAGACCCCGAACTTGTCCTTCACCCACCCGCAGGGGCCCTCCTCGCCGCCCGCGGAGAGCTCGTTCCAGTAGTAGTCGACCTCGTCCTGGTCCGCGCAGTCGACCTGGAACGAGATGGCCTCGCTGAAGGTGAACTGCGGTCCGCCGTTAAGGCCGACGAAGCTCTGGCCGTCAAGCTCGAACGTCACCGTCATGACGGATCCCGCCACACCGGGTCCCGCCGAGCCGTACCGCGTGACGTCGACGATCCTGGAGTTCTTGAAGACAGCCGTGTAGAACGTCGCCGCCTCTTCAGCCTGGGTGTCGAACCACAGGCATGGTGTCGTCTTGCTCATGATCGCGTCCTCTCGGTCGGGTCCGTACGTGGCTGCCTGCCCGGTAGACCCCGGCCGCCACGGAAACTCATCGCGGACCCCGCTAGGTTCGGACCATGACCAGTACAGCAGAAGTCGTCGCCGCCGCCTGCCCGTCGATCGGGAGCATCGGGGGCGCGTTCTACTTCACCGACGAGACCATCGCCGTGGGCAAGGAGCATGGCCTGGACGGCTACCGCTTCTACTTCCTGGGCCGCGGCGGCGTGCTCGGAGACGTCCAGCCTGCCGTGGTCGAGAGCGCGTTCGGCTACTTCCACCCGGCGCTCGTGGAGAAGATGTGGATCACCGGCCGGGAGCGCACCCGGCTCTCCCCGCATGATGCGGGACGGTTGTACCTACAGTGTTGCCACGACTTCGGCCGCCGTCACCTGGCGGGCGTTCCCGGACTCGATGGGTTCTGCGCCGCCGCGTCGGCGGTGAACGCCTCCGCCGGGCGCGCCGGCCTCGCCCTGTACGCAGCGGTCGCAGCGGAACCGCTGCCCGACGACCTCCCGGCACGCGCGATGCAGCTGGCCGCCGTGCTGCGGGAGTTCCGCGGCAGCACGCACCTACTGGCGGTCCTGGCCACCGACGGCATCGACCCGGCAACGGCCCACGGCATCCGCCGCCCGGACTACTGGACCACGTTCGGATACGACGAGGACACCCGCCCGGCCGGCACCGATGAGCAGCAAGACGCGCTTGCGGCCGCCGACGAGCTCACCGACCGGCTGGTCGCCCCCGCATTCGACGTGCTTGACCAGCACGGTCGCGCCGCGCTGCTGGCCGGTCTCGAGGCGATGCAGCAGGCGATGCCCGGGCGCAGTACAGCCAGGCGCTGACGCCTCGGGCACTCAGTACTCGCCCCTGTCCGGTGATCATGAAGGAACGTCGTTGCTCTGGCTACGACGATCCTTCATGATCACGCGAGTGGGTGGCGGCGGACTCGGCGACGAAACGGTCAGTGGTGCGTTGACGCCCGCTCCGACTCATTCCGTCGGCAGCCATGGATTGATCAGCCGGACCCCGGTCGCCTCGAAGTCCGCGACGTTCCGGGTCACCATGGTCAGCCCATGCACGAGGGCTGTCGCAGCGATGAGGGCATCGCGCTCGGACCTGGGGTCGGGAACATGCAGGCGTGCCGTGCACTGGGCCACAGCGAGATCTACCGGAAGTAACCGGTCTTCGAACTCACCGAGTACTCGGTCCTCCAGCCAGGTGCGCAGCCGCTGGCCGTGGATGCGGTCCTTGCGCTCAACTCGGCCGATGCCTACCTCGACTTCAGGTACCGTAATGACACTCAAGAAAAGGTCTGACGAGTGCCTCACAGCTGCCCAGGCACACACATTCCGATCCATCGTCTGGACCGGCTTGCGCAACTCGCTGAGCACATTGGTGTCCAGCAGGAAGCTCACAGTTCAGGAACCCTGAGCCCGATGTGAAGGGGTTCCGGCTCGAAGTCGATGTCCTCATCCATGCTCAGCCTGTCGACGATGCTCCGGTCGTCGTCATGTAGATGCCGATAGTCGTCGATCGACAGCAGCACGTATGCCGGCTCCCCCCGGTCGGTGATCACGACCGGACCAGCCGCGGCGGCCCGCTTTGCGGCGCTGACGTCGCGGTTGAAATCACGAGCACTCATCGTGGTCACGCCGCGACTCCTGTGTAGGTACGTACCTACCTTACCGGTTCCTGGACGGCAGGCAAGACACAGCGCCTACCCGATGAAGTCACACGTTGAACTTGAAGTCGACCACGTCGCCGTTCTGACCTGCTTCGATGCGGCGATAGCCGCCCTGACCTCCTAATACGCCGTTCATCGCGTGACACCGCGATACGCGGCTGGAAGTCCTCATGTGCCCTCATTGTGCCCTCGCAGCTATCGAGGGATCTCAGTAAGCGCCCCGACAGGCGACTCCACTCGCGGTCGAGGGCTTGGCCAACACACTACGCACCCGCGTCCGCGAGCTCGAGGAGCAGCTCGCGGACACCCGCCAGCGGCTCACCCGGCTGGGAGGTGAGCACGTCGAGGTCGCCGACCAGCTGTCGGCGGACGAGACGTACACCGAGGCGATAGCCGCTGACCTGGCCGAGCTGATCCGCACGATCCGGCCGCGTGGCGAGAACGGGGCCGAACAGTGATGGCCCGCGACGTGAAGGTCGCCCGTAGCGAGCACTTCGACGAGACCGGCCGGCACCTACCTCGTGTACCGGGGCCGGGAGCTGCTCGGCCACGTCGACCAGGTCCCCACCGCCAGCGGACGGGCGCGTGCGTTCCAGTCACTCACCGCGGAGCCGGGTGAAGCTCGGCGAACCGTGCCGCACCAGGCGTGAAGCGGCGGTGCAGGTGCTGCTCGCTGCGGAGCGCCGGGGGCGGTCACGGTGAACGCAAGGGCGGGTACCGGCATCTCGCCGACGAGGGCGGCTCGTGAGTCACCGCCAGTGCCGCTCCGGTCACTGCTTCTAGTTTCGCACCTCGTGGAAGTCAACAGAACGTAAACCTGGGGGCCGTGGCGACCGTCACGGTCACGCCAAGGGCGCCCGACCCATCGCCAGACGGAACCGGGCGCCCCGACACGAGAAGAGGATAACGAATGAGTTACCAGCCGCAGTTCATGCCACCGCAGCCCCCACCGCCTGCGCGCCCCCCGAAGCCGCGTCGTAACGGCCTCGCCGTCGCCGCGCTCGTCCTCGGCATCATCGGCGTCGTCTTCGCATTGATCCCGCTGTTCGGCATCTTCATGGCAGTCCCCCTCGGCATCCTCGCGCTGGTGTTCGGCGGGATCGGCATGGTGTTCGCGTTCGGCAGCAACCGCGCCAGCAAGGGGATCTCCACCAGCGGCACCGCTCTCGGTGCGGCCGCGATCATCGTTGCCGCGGTGATGACGACGGCGGTGTTCTCCGCCGCCGAGGACGTCGCCGACGCGACCGACGGCGGCGGAAGCGGTGCGATCGCGGACACGCCGCAGCCGAGCCTCACCACCCAGGCCGGCGACACCGAGAAGGCGAAGGAGCCCTCGGCCGCCGGGGTCGGCGACAAGGTCCGCGATGGCGACCTGCAGTTCAAAGTCAAGGACGTCGAGGCCGGCGTCGACCACGTCGGCGACTCGATGTTCGGCGAGGATGCCGACGGCCAGTACGTCATCGTCAAGGTCGCGATCAAGAACGTCGGTAGCGAGTCGGCGACGATCGATGACAGCAGCCAGTACCTGTACGCCACGAACGGGAAGCGGTACGACGCCGACGGCGAGGCCGACTTCGCGATCAACGACGACGGGGAGGCGTTCCTCAACGACCTCAACCCCGGCAACAAGGTGAAGGTGAAGTTCGCGTTCGACCTGCCGAAGAACGCAACCCCCGACCGCGTCCGGCTCGCCGGCGACCTGTTCTCCAGCGGCGTGAACGTGAGCCTGCGGTGAAGCAACTATCGGCCGTACTCGCCGCCGCCAGCCTGCTCGGGCTGGCGGCGTGCGGGAGCACGGCGTCGACGTCAGCGACCGGCGACGGTTCGTGTCAGGATGCGCCGAGGTGGTCGCAGGCGCACTGCGACAGTCCTACGCCCACCAGGGCGACGCCGAGCAAGCAGCAGCACAAGACGTTCTTCCCTGACCCGAAAGGCAAGTACGGCGGGACGTGCGACTACCTGCTCGGCGAGAGCCTGAGCGACTACGAGGTCGTCGGTGAGATTCACGTGAAGAACACCGGCAACATCGGCATCGCGGTCAAGACGAAGATCAAGTGGCCGCAGCTCGGGCACCGTCCGATCGTGATGAAGAAGCGGGCCAAGGTCGCCTTCGGCAAGAAGAAGTCGGTCCGGTTCCACGAGCACGCGTCCAGTGAGCAGATCGACCTGCTGCAGTCCTGGCAGGAGGGGCACGGCTACAGGGACGGCTGCAAGTACAAGGTCGCGATCGTCGACACGTTCGGCGCCGTGCACTGACCTCATGCGAGCCACGGGTAAAACGGAGGCCAAGTCCGGGCATCTGGTAGCTGCGCACCGGCTCGTGGCCGCGCTGGTGGTCTCGGTCGGGATCATCGCCGCGGCCGTCGTCGGCGACACCGCGAGCCACGCGGGCTACGGCGATGACGTCGGGCCGTGACCGGAGCCAGTCGCGGTACAGCCGAATCGCCTCGTCTCGGCCGTACACCTTGACCGGGAAGGGCCCCCACCGGGACGGCCTGCCGATGTAGACGACGTTTGTCCGGCTTCAGGATGGCGCCATGTGATGCGGACGCGGCGGCCTTCCCGGTGCCGCGCCAGACGCGGACGAGCCCGGCGTGCCGTGACGGTGTGGCCGACGGGCGGGCCATCGCGACAAAACGACGCTCGCCGAATACTCCCGCCAGTTGGCAGCTGCGCGGCCCCATAGGCCGACGACCGCGAACCGTGTGAAGGGTCAGGTCGAGAATCACATAGCGGGTACGTCGCTGGGGAGCAGGCGCCTTGCGGCGGTGCTGCCTTCGGAAGTACAGGCGTGGGTGGCCGATCGTTCCCAGCGCCTTTCTCCGCTGACGCTGCGCAACCTCTTGTCGCTGCTCAAGTCGATCTAGGCGTCGGCAGTGCTCGACCGCCTGGTCGCCTCGTCGCCGGTCGTGCGGGTGCAACTGCCGCGGTACGAGCGCGAACGCGTCGTGCCGCTGACCGTCGAGCAGGTCCGCGCCCTCGCGAAGACGGCCGCGGTCCGCAACCGGGCAATGGTCGTCGCCCCGGCCGGGCTCGGGCTGCGGATCGGGGAGCTACTCGGCATGCGCGCCTGCCAGGTCGACTTCCTGCGCCGCGCGGTGCGGGTCGACTGCCAGCTCGCACCCGGCCAGCGCTCCCGCTCGGACCCGAAGACCCCGAGGTCGAAGCAGACCCTTCCACTCCCCCAGGTCGTCGCCGCACATCGCCGCGCGACGACCGAGCCCTGTTCTACACGCGGTTCGGCAACGTCTACAGCCACGCCTACAACGGGTCGCAGATCTTCAAGAAGACCGTCGAGCGGGTCAAGAGCGTGCCGGACTCGACGACGACGCATGACCTGCGTCACCACTACGCCAGCGTGCTGCTCGCGGCCGGCGAGTCGGTCGTCGCGGTCGCGGAGCGGCTCGGGCACGACAACGCGAACCTGGTGCTTTCGACGTACGGGCACTTGATGCCTAACAGCGAGGAGCGCACTCGCCGCGCCATCGAGGATGCGTGGAGTGCCCTGATTGTGCCCTCGGAGGCCGAAGATGGCCTCTGACCAGGGGTTCTACACGTTGAACTTGAAGTCGACCACGTCGCCGTCGCGCATGACGTAGTCCTTGCCCTCGAGCCGTAGCTGGCCGCGCGCACGAGCCTCGGTCATCGAGCCCGCCGCGACCAGGTCCTCGTACGACACGATCTCGGCCTTGATGAAGCCGCGCTGAAAGTCGCTGTGGATCGCACCGGCCGCCTGCGGTGCGGTGGCGCCGCGGTCGATGGTCCAGGCGCGCGACTCCTTCGGGCCCGCGGTGAGGAAGGTCTGCAAGCCGAGCGCCTCGAAGCCGGCGCGCGCGAGTATCGCGAGGCCCGACTCGTCCTGGCCGACGGAGGCCAGCAGCTCCATCGCCTCCTCCTCGGGCAGCTCGGTCAGCTCGTGCTCCAGCTTGGCGTCCAGGAACACTGCCTCGGCCGGGGCGACGAGGCCCCGCATCGCGTCCTTCAGCTGCTCGTTGCCCATCTCCTCGTCGTCCACGTTGAAGACGTAGAGGAACGGCTTCGCGCTAAGCAGGTGCAGGTCGCGGAGCGGTTCGGTGTCGAGGCCGGCGGCGAACACGGTCTGCCCGGCGTCGAGCACCTCCCGCGCACGGCGCGCCGCGTCGAGCGCGACCGGCGTGCCCTTCACCAACCGCGACTCCTTCTCCAGCCGCGGCAGCGCCTTGTCGATCGTCTGCAGGTCGGCGAGTACGAGCTCTGTGTTGATCGTCTCGAGGTCGTCCTTGGGGCTGACCCTGCCGTCGACGTGCATCACGTCAGAGTCCTCGAACACGCGGACGACCTGGCAGATCGCGTCGGACTCGCGGACGTGCGAGAGGAACTGGTTGCCGAGCCCCTGCCCCTCGGACGCGCCGCGCACGAGGCCGGCGATGTCCACGAAGCTCACGGTCGCGGGAACCTCCCGCGCCGAGTCGAACATGCGGCCGAGTACGCCGAGGCGCGGGTCGGGCACGCCGACCACACCGACGTTCGGGTCGATGGTTGCGAACGGATAGTTGGCGGCCGAGACGTCGCTGCGCGTCAGCGCGTTGAAGACGGTCGACTTGCCGACGTTGGGCAGGCCGACGATACCGATAGTAAGGCTCACGCTGCCCCAACCTAACTGTGGACGGCGCTATCCACAGGCGCGGGTTGTCCACAGCCCCGGCGCGCCGACCCCCGAGTGTCCGCCGACGGTGGAACGATCCCGATATGGACCCAACCGCACTAGTCCTCCTCGCCATCGGCCTCGCTGTCGGCGGCGCTGCCGGCGCGGGCGTCGCGGTGCTCGTCGTGCGCGGGCGCCACGCGGCCGTACGCGGCGAGCGCGACGCGCTCGTACGCGAGCGTGACCAGGCGCGGGCGGAGGTCGAGCACAAGACCAGCGCGCTGCGCAGCGCGGAGAACGACGCGGCCGGGCTGCGCGCGACCCTCGATGCCGAGCGCAGCGCGGCGGAGCAACGCGCGACGCTGATGGAACAGACGATGGCCGAGCGGTTCCAGGCGCTCTCGTCCGACGCGCTCGAGCAGAACAACAAGCGGTTCCTGCAGCTCGCCGACCAGCGGCTCGCCCAGACCCAGGCAAAGGCGACCGGCGAGCTCGACCAGCGTCGCCAGGCGGTCGAGCACCTGGTCGCGCCGCTCAAGGAGACACTGGCCAAGGTCGAGACGCAGCTGAAGGAGCTGGAGAAGGCCAGGGTCGCTGCGTACCACTCGCTCACCGAGCAGGTCGGGCTCGTGCGCCAGACCGGTGAGCAGCTGCGCCACGAGACGTCCTCGCTGGCCACGGCACTGCGCGCGCCGCAGGTACGCGGGCGGTGGGGCGAGCTGCAACTGGAGCGCATCGTCGAGCTCGCCGGCATGTCGGAGCACTGTGCCACCCCGCAGGACACCGCCGACACCGACGAGGGCCAAAAGCGCCCCGACCTCGTCGTCCACCTCGCGGGCGGCAAGAGCGTCGTGGTCGACTCGAAGGTGCCGCTGTCGGCGTACCTCGACGCGGTGGAGGCCACCGATGAACCGGTACGCGCGCAGCGCCTGGCCGCGCATGCGCGGCACCTGCGCAAGCACGTCGACCAGCTCGCCGCGAAGGAGTACTGGGCGGCGTTCAGCCCCGCGCCGGAGTTCGTGGTGCTGTTCATCCCCGGGGAGGCGTTCCTCGCTCCCGCGCTGGAGCACGACGCGCAGCTGCTCGAGCACGCGATGGCCAAGCGCGTCGTCATCGCGACGCCGACCACGCTGGTGTCCATGCTGCGTACGGTGGCGTACGCCTGGCAGCAGGCGGCACTCACCGACAACGCCCGGGCGATCTTCGACCTCGGCCGGCAGCTCTACAGCCGGCTCTCCAAGCTCGGCGACAAGGTCGACACGCTCGGCAAGGCGATTACACGCGTGGTTTCCGCGTACAACGGCACCGTGGCGTCGCTGGAGACGCGCGTGCTGGTCAGCGCCCGCCGAATGCAGGAGCTCAAGCTGGTCGACGAGGAGCTACCCGCACCCAATCCGGTCGAGGAGACCCCCAGACCGCTGGGCGCCGGCGAGCTGGTCGATGCCGCCGCGGAGGCGAGGCAGGTACGTCTGCTGCACGGCGCGGCCGGCGACGCCGACCCGGCCGAGAGCGACAGTGAGGCAGAGTTCGACGAGCGCTACGGGATCGCACCGAACGCAACCGACGCCAATGGGCGCCCGGAGCACGGCGACCGGCGCGCACAATAGGCTAAGGAGAGCGCACCGGACGCCGACTGGTGGCAGGGGGCACCGTGTCAGTGCAAGACGGCGATGTCGGCCCGCCGCCCGACGAGGCGAGTGGCGCGTTCGAGGACATGCCGACGCCCGGGGTCGGCGGCATCCCCTGGTACGGCGCCGTCCTCGTCGTCGTACTACTCGGGCTGGTCGCGTCCATCATCGACTGGGTGCTCGGCAGCGGCATCGGTGTGGCCACCGGAGCGGCCTTCGTACTCGGGTGCCTGGTACTCGGCGGGCGGGTCCGCAGGGCGCAGATCGTGGTCGGCTTCGTCGCGGCACCGCTGTGCTTCGCGGTCATCGTCACGATCTCGGGAATCGCCCAGCTGTACGGGCACGACGAGTTCGGCGCCGCGTTCCGGATCTTCTGGACGTACGCACTGATCACCGACGGCTTGTGGCTGATCGTCGGAACTCTGGTATCTGTGCTTCTCGCCGCGGTCCGGCTGTTCCTCAACCCGCGCTGACCGTGGAACATGGGGTAATGAGCCGCGCTGTCGAGGACTCGAACCGCCGGCTGCTCCGCGCACGCGACGCGATGGACCGGGGGTACGCCCAGCCGCTCGACGTGCCCTCACTTGCTCGGATCGCACACGTCTCGCAGGCGCATTTCATCCGCACGTTCCGGACGACGTTCGGTGAGTCGCCGCACCGATACCTGCAACGGCGGCGAGTGGAGCGAGCGATGTTCCTGCTCCGGGAGACCCCGAGCAGCGTCACCCAGATCTGCTTCGACGTCGGGTTCGCCAGCCTGGGCACGTTCAGCCGGACGTTCCGCGACATCGTCGGCCAATCGCCTTCCAGCTACCGGACCGGCGCTGACAGACATGACGTACCGACCTGCTTTGCGATGACCTGGACGCGACCGAGCAGTTTCGGAGAAGCGCAGGCACCCGCGCGCGACTAGCGTTGTTCCCATGCTCAACTCGATCAACATCTCCCACGTGTTCGTATTCGACCAGGACCAGGCGCTCGACTTCTACGTCGGCAAGCTCGGTATGGAGGTCAGTGCCGACTTCGACCTCGGCTTCATGCGCTGGCTGACCGTCCGCGTTCCCGGGCAGCCGGGCAGGGACATCCTGCTGGAGGTACCCGGACCACCAGGGATGGACGAGGCCACCGCTGCGCAGGTGCGCGAACTGGTCGCCAAGGGCGCGACGGGCTTCACCGTCGGCTTCACCACCGACGACTGCCAGAAGACCTACGCCGAGCTGACCGCCAAGGGTGTCGAGATCACCGATGGGCCGACCGAGCAGTCCTACGGCACCGACTTCGGGCTACGTGACCCGTTCGGCAACGCGATGCGCATCGTGCAGCTCGCTTCGTACCCGCAGCCGTAGCGGCGAGCCGCCAACCCTCGGCGTCCCCCGGTACCCTGCTACCGGGGGACGCTGCGACGAGTGGAGAGACGACGATGGCCAACCAGGACTGGCGCCAGCAGGGCAAGCAGCTCGCCGACGCCCTCCGCGAGGGGTTCGACGACATCCGCGGAGATATCACCGAGCAGACGGCCAGGCACGAAGACACCATCAAGGACAAGATCGACAGGGCCGCCGGCTACATCGACGGTAAGACCGACAGCAAGTACGCCGACAGGCTGGACAAGGCGCGCGAGCGCCTCACCGAGCGGGTCGAGCGCATCGCCGACGAAGGCCGGGGGCGAGACGGCGAGTGAGCTTGTTGCGGTTGCCCGTGGGTTGCGGTTGCGTGGGTCACTGTTACGTGGGTCACCGTTACGGACGTCTGTGATTCACACGATGAAGCCGTAGGTCTCCAATTCTCGTGCGGCCGGTCACGCTCGGCTTCATCGTGTGAACCGGTTCGCTTCTAGCTGCCGGGTCGTACTCCACACACGGCCCCGGTCGGTGCACCACTCCCCGGTCCGCAGCCCTGCCAACCCGAAACGTCGGTAGCGGTAGCTCAGCTGGCCGTACTTGCTCGGCGCTCGCGGAACTCGCGCGGCAGCGCGAACAGGGTCGACTCGTCCGGCGCGTCGACCTCCTGCACGTCGCCGAACCCGCGCGCGGCGAGCCAGTCGAGCACCTCGGTCACCAGCACATCCGGTACCGATGCGCCGCTCGTGAGGCCGATGGTCGTGACGCCGTCCAGCCACGTCTCGTCCAGCTCGTCCGCGGTGTCGACCAGATGCGCGGCGGCGGCGCCGTCGGCCAGCCCGACCTCCACCAGCCGCACCGAGTTGGACGAGTTACGCGAGCCCACGACGAGCAGCAAGTCGGACTTCGGGGCGATCTCGTGCACGGCGTTCTGCCGGTTCTGCGTCGCGTAGCAGATGTCGTCGCTCGGCGGGTTGCGCAGCTCCGGGAAGCGCTCGCGGAGCACCTGCACGGTCTCGTTGGTCTCGTCGACCGACAGCGTGGTCTGCGACAGCCAGGCGAGCTTGGACGGGTCGCGTACATCGACCGTACGCGCGTGCTCGGGGCCGTCGACGAGCACGACGTCGTCCGGCGCCTCACCGGCGGTGCCCTCGACCTCCTCGTGGCCGTCGTGTCCGATCAGGAGGATCTGCTGGCCCTCACGGGCGAACCGCTTCGCCTCGCTGTGCACCTTGGTCACCAGCGGGCAGGTGGCGTCGATGGTGTGCAGCCCCCGTTCGGACGCGCCCTCATGCACACTCGGCGCCACCCCGTGCGCGGAGAACACCACGGTGGCGCCCTCGGGGACCTCGCCGACCTCCTCGACGAAGACCGCGCCGCGCTCCTCCAGCGTGCGTACGACGTGCGTGTTGTGCACGATCTGCTTGCGTACGTAGACGGGCGGGCCGTACTTGTCGAGGGCTCGCTCGACGGTCTGCACGGCGCGGTCGACGCCCGCGCAGTACCCCCGCGGTTTCGCGAGCAGGACCCGGCGGCTGCCTTCGATCATGGCCCCACACTAGCCACACCACCGGGCTGTGGACAGCGCGTGCCGGTGTCGGCACGCCCGCGTACCATCCCATGAACCATGGGTCGCCTCACCACGTCCGCCGAGCAGCCGGTGCCCGTACGCACCGTCGCGCAGCTCATCGCGCAGTGGGTCGGCCGGCTCGGCCGGGTGTGGGTCGACGGCCAGGTCACCGAGGTCTCCCGCCGGCCGGGCAACAACACCGTCTTCCTGACGCTGCGCGACCCGGTGGCGCAGGTCTCCGTCCGCGTCACCTGCGCCCGGCAGGTCTTCGACGCCGTGCAGCCGCCACTCGACGGCGGGGCCAGGGTCGTGGTGCACGCGAAACCGGAGGTGTACGTCGCGCGCGGCCTGCTCTCGCTCTCCGCGATCGAGATCCGTCCCGTCGGCGTCGGCGAGCTGCTCGCCCGCATCGAGCGGCTGCGCCAGGTGCTCGCGGCCGAGGGGCTGTTCAGCGCTGAGCGCAAGCGCCGCCCGCCGTTCCTTCCCGGTCTCATCGGCCTGGTCTGCGGGCGCGGGTCGGCAGCGGAGCGCGACGTGCTTCAGAACGCCAAGATCCGGTGGCCCGCGGTGCGCTTCCGGGTGGAGCAGGTCGCCGTGCAGGGCCCGTACGCCGCGACCGAGGTCACCGCGGCGTTGCAGCGCCTGGATGCCGACGACGAGGTCGAGGTCATCGTTGTGTCACGCGGCGGCGGGTCGATCGAGGACCTGCTGCCGTTCTCGGACGAGGGCCTGCTCAGGGCGGTCTCGGCGTGCCGTACGCCGGTGGTGAGTGCCGTGGGCCACGAGCAGGACAGCCCGCTGCTCGACCTGGTCGCCGACGTACGCGCGTCCACGCCGACGGACGCCGCCAAGCGAGTGGTGCCGGAGGTCGGCGAGGAGGCCGAGCTCGTCCGTCAGCTTCGCGACCGTGGCCGCCGGCACCTCGCCGGGTGGCTGCAACGCGAGACGGCCGGGCTGCAGGCGCTGCGGTCCAGGCCCGCGCTCGCCGACCCGCTGCGCGAACTCGACGACCGCGAGGAGGCGGTGCTCACCCTGCGCGCCCGCGCCGAACGCTGCCTGGTCAACCGGCTCGACCGGGCGGCCGACGACCTCGCGCACGTACGCTCCAGGGTGGTCGCGCTCTCCCCCGCCGCCACGCTGCGCCGGGGGTACGCCGTCGTCCAGCGCCCGGACGGTGGCGTGCTGGCGAGCACATCCGATGTTGCGCCCGGCGACGACATCGCCGTACGCCTCGCCGACGGCAGAGTGCGTGGACATGTCACCGACGTCGAGCAGGACGAGAGGTAACCGTGGCAACCGACGAGCGTCCCGCGCTGACCTACGAGCAGGCCCGCGCCGAGCTGTCCGAGGTCGTGCAGAAGTTGGAGGCCGGCGGGACGACGCTGGAGGAGTCGCTGCAGCTGTGGGAGCGCGGCGAGGAGCTCGCCCGCACCTGCCAGGACTGGCTGGAGGGCGCCCGCGCGCGACTGCGGCAGGCGATGGCCGAGCGTACCGACGCCGAGCCCGGGACCGACGAGCAACCCGCCGACAACGGCGGCGGCAATGGCGGCGAGGGCGCTCCCCCGTTCTAACCTGTACCGCAAGTTGTCAGTCCCTGGTCGAGCCATAGGTCGATGACGCACTGACAAACTGCGAGGGAGGCGGCTATGGCTGTGCGGATGGTGGCGTTGCTGCGCGGCATCAACGTCGGGCGCAACAAGCAGATCGCGATGGCCGACCTGCGTGCCGTACTGACCGCACTGGGGTACGCCGACGTCGAGACGCACCTGCGCAGCGGCAACGCGGCCTTCACCGCCGACCCTGGCGCCGCCCGCACCGCTGCCGCTGACATCGAGCGCGCGGTGGCCGGCAAGCTCGGCATGCGCTCCAGCGTGATCGTGCGTACGGGCACGGAACTGGACGCCGTCCTGACGAATGCGCCGATGCTCGACCTGATGACCGACCCGGCCCGGTACCTGGTCGGGTTCCTCGCCGACGACCCCGCGCCCGACGCGGCCGACGCGATCGCAGCCATCGACGTTGATCCCGACCGGATCCGGCTGGTCCGCAGCGAGGTCTACCTGTGGTGCCCCGCAGGCATCGCCGCCTCGCCGCTGAACAAGACCGGCTGGGAGCGAGCGCTCGGCGTGGACGTGACGACGCGCAACTGGCGGACGGTCGAGAAGCTCACCGCTATGGCAAGGCGATAATACTCGCAGCTGCCAGTCGTTCTGGACTGTACGCCTCGCACATGCCCACAATAGGCCCGCTAGTGTTGGGCACATGCCGGACTACCAGATGGGCCGCGCCGCCAGCCTGCTCGGCGTGAGCACCGACACGCTTCGGCGCTGGGTCGACGCGGGGAGGCTCCCGAGCACCAGGGACGCGTCCGGGCGGCGGGCCGTGGCGGGCGAGGATCTCGCCGCGTTCGCCAGGCAGCTCGCGGAGTCCGGCGAGCACCCGACGGCACTGCCCCGTACGTCCAACCGCAACGCGTTCCCCGGCCTGGTCACCCGCGTGGTGCGCGGCGACGTCACCTGCCAGGTCGAGCTGCAGGCCGGCGCGCACCGGGTGGTGGCGCTGCTCACCTCCGAGGCGGTCGACGAGCTCGGTCTCGCCCCCGGCGTGGAGGCGGTCGCCTGCGTGAAGGCCACCAACGTCACCGTGGAGACGCCATGAAACGCCTGCTGATCGCCGCATTCCTGCTCCCGGCCCTGGCGCTCGCCGGCTGCGGTTCCGGCTCCGACCAGGGCGGCGGCAAGCACACAACCCTCACCGTGCTCGCCGCAGCATCGCTCACCGACGCGTTCAAGGAGGCGAAGTGCGCGTACCAGAAGGACCATCCCGGTACGACGGTGCGCTTCTCCTTCGCCGGGTCGCAGACGCTTGCCGCCCAGGTTCGCGAGGGATCCCCGGCCGACGTCATCGCGACCGCCGACCGAAAGACGATGCGCGGCATCGGCAAGTACGTGCGCCACCCCAAGCCGTTCGCGACGAACCGGCTCGCGATCGCCGTACGCAAGGGCAACCCCAAGCACATCGAGACCCTGTCCGACCTGTCCCGAAAGGATCTCAAGGTCATACTGGCCGGGCCCAGCGTGCCCGCGGGCAACTACGCCCGCGAGATCCTCGACCGTGCGCACGTCACCGTGCACCCCAAGAGCGAGCCCACCGACGTGCGGCAGGTCCTGACGCTGGTACGCCTCGGCGAGGCCGACGCCGGCATGGTGTACGCAACCGACATCGCCGATGCCGGCGGGCCGAAGGTCCAGGCCGTCGCCATACCGGCCAAGCAGAACCTGATCGCTACGTACCCCGCCGCGGCGATCAAGGACAGCGACCACCCTGACGCCGCGAAGGCGTTCACGCGCTGGCTGCACACGCCGCAGGCGCTGCACATCCTGAAGAAGCACGGGTTCGACGCTCCCCCAGGCAATGGCTGACCCGACCACGCGCGCCCCCGTACCGGTCCGCTCGCGCCCACCGCTGCTGCTCGCGATCCCGGCGTGTGGCGCCATGCTCTTCGTCCTGCTGCCGCTGGCCGGCCTGCTCGTACGCACGCCGTGGTCCTCGCTCGCGGCGAGGATCTCGAGCCACACCGTGTTGCAGGCGCTGTGGCTGTCGCTCGAGTGCTCGTTCGGCGCTCTCGCGCTGAGCCTGGTGCTCGGCGTGCCGCTCGCCTGGCTGCTCGCCCGCGCGGAGTTCCCCGGCAAGCCGGTCGTACGAGCACTCGTCACGCTTCCGCTCGTGCTGCCGCCGGTCGCAGGCGGGGTCGCGCTGCTGCTCGCATTCGGCCGCCGCGGCATCGCCGGCGGCGTCCTCGACGCGGTCGGTGTCTCGCTCCCGTTCACCACGGCCGGTGCGGTGCTCGCCGAGGCGTTCGTCGCGCTGCCGTTCCTCGTGCTCAGCGTCGAGGGCGCGCTCTCCGGCCTCGACCAGGTGCATGAGGAGGTCGCGGCGACGCTCGGCGCGAAGCCGGTACGGGTGTTCCGTACGGTCACCCTGCCCCTGGTCGGTCCCGCTCTGGCGTCCGGCGCCGCGCTCGCCTGGGCGCGTGCGCTCGGCGAGTTCGGCGCGACCATCACGTTCGCCGGCAACCTGCCCGGCAGCACCCAGACGCTGCCGCTGGCCGTGTACGTCACGCTGCAGGACGACCCGGACGCCGCGATCGCCTTGAGCCTGCTGCTCCTCGCGGTCTCGCTCGCGGTGCTGGTGCTGCTGCGCAGCCGCTGGCTCGGGGCACTGCGATGACCAGCCCGTACCTGAACGCGGAGGTACGCGCAGGCCCCGTCGACCTCGCCGTCACCGCCGCCGCGGGCGAGACCGTCGCCGTGCTCGGCCCGAACGGCGCCGGCAAGACGACGCTGCTGCGGGCGCTCGCGGGGCTCGTCCACCTCGAGACCGGCCAGGTGCGGCTCGATGGCAGGGACATCACAGGGCTGCCGGCGCACGCCCGGCGGGTCGGTCTCGTACCGCAGGGGCACGCGTTGCTGCCGCACCTGTCGGTCCGCGCGAACGTCGCGTACGGGCTGCACGCCCGCGGCATGCACCGCCGCGAGGCACGGCGACGCGCGGACGACTGGCTGGACCGGCTCGACATCGCCGCGTTCGCGCACCGCCGGCCCCGCACGCTCTCCGGCGGGCAGGCGCAGCGCGTCGCGCTGGCCAGGGCACTGGTGACCGAACCGCGCCTGCTGCTGCTCGACGAGCCTCTCGCCGCGGTCGACGCGGCCGCCGCCGTCGACGTGCGCCGCTCGCTGCGCGAGCACCTCGCCGCGTACGAGGGCGCCTGCCTGCTCGTCACCCACGACCCGGTCGAGGCGGTGACGCTGGCCGGGCGGCTGCTCGTGCTCGACGACGGCAGGCTGGTGCAGGACGGCACGCCCGAGGACGTCCTGCGCGCACCGCGCTCGTCCTGGGTCGCGCGGATGCTGGGCATGAACGCGTACACCGGCACCGTCACCGGTGACGGTGTCTTACGCCTTGTCACCGGCGGTGCCCTCGTGGCGTCCGACCTGCCCCCGACCGGATCGCAGATCCTCGCCACGGTGCCGCCCGATGCCGTGGCGCTCTACGTGCAGCGACCGGACGGCAGCCCGCGTAACACCTGGCGCGGCACCGTCGGCGAGGTGTCGGGAGTGGGCGGCCGCGTAAGGGTGCAGGTGACCGGGGAGCCGGACGTGGTCGCAGAGGTGACGCCCTCGGCTGCCGCCGGGCTCGGCCTCGCGCCCGGCGTCCCGGTATGGGCGAGCGTCAAGGCGACCGAGATACGCATCACGACGCTGTAGCGTGTACTGCGGCGTTACAGGCGACGCCGAGAGCGGGGAAGGGTGATGGCGATGGTGGAATCCGGGTCCCCGACCCCCGGCCCCGACACTGCGCCAGAGGCGCCGGACCGCAACCTCGCGATGGAGCTCGTCCGGGTGACCGAGGCGGCGGCGATGGCCGCGGGACGCTGGGTCGGGCGTGGCGACAAGAACGGTGCCGACGAGGTCGCCGTCAACGCGATGCGGCAGCTGATCGGCACGGTCTCGATGCGCGGCGTCGTCGTCATCGGCGAGGGCGAGAAGGACAAGGCGCCGATGCTCTTCAACGGCGAGGAGGTCGGCGACGGCACCGGTCCCGAGTGCGACGTCGCAGTGGACCCGATCGACGGCACCACGCTGACCGCCAAGGGGATGACCAACGCGATCTCGGTGATGGCGGTCGCGCCGCGCGGGTCGATGTACGACCCGTCGGCGGTGTTCTACATGGACAAGCTGGCCACCGGTCCGGCCG